>JAQGJP010000048.1 GCA_028290545.1 Rhizobium sp.
CGGTCATATATAGGGCCAATGGCCCTATCGCGACAATTCTTTTGCCGCAGCTTCCAGCCCGCCAAGCGTCAGCGGATACATCTTTCCGGCAAACAGGTCGCGGATGATGCCGATCGATTGCGTATAGCCCCAATGCGCCTCGGCAACCGGATTGAGCCACACCCATTTGCGGAAATGCCCGGTCATGCGGTTGAGCCAGACCATGCCGGCCTCCTTGTTCCAATGCTCGACCGAACCGCCGGCCATGGTGATCTCGTAGGGACTCATGGCTGCATCGCCGGCAAAGATCACCTTGTAGTCCGGGCCATAGGTGCGGATCACCTCTTCGGTCGGGATCATCGACGACTTGCGCCGGAGATTATCCTTCCAGACGCCCTCATAGAGGCAATTGTGGAAGTAGAAATATTCGAGCTGGCGGAATTCGGCCTTGGCGGCTGAAAACAGCTCCTCGGCGATCTTCAGGTGATCGTCCATCGAGCCGCCGATATCGAAGAACATCAACAGCTTGACCCGGTTCTTGCGCTCCGGGCGGGTCTGGACGTCGAGCCAGCCATGTTCGGCAGTGGCGCGGATAGTGTTGTCGAGATCCAGTTCCTCGTCTGCGCCATCGCGCACCCAGCGGCGCAGGCGTTTCAGTGCCACCTTGATGTTGCGGGTGCCGAGCTCGACATTGTCGTCGAGGTTCTTGAAGGCCCGTTCGTCCCAGACCTTCACCGCCCGCCGCTGGCGCGATTCCCTCTGGCCGATACGCACGCCCTCGGGATTGTAGCCACCCGCACCGAACGGCGATGTACCGCCCGTGCCGATCCACTTGTTGCCGCCCTGATGCCGTCCCTTCTGCTCGGCCAGCCGCTGGCGCAAGGTCTCCATCAGTTTCTCGAAGCCGCCCAGGCTTTCGATCAGCTTCTTTTCCTCTTCGCTCAGATGCTTGTCGGCGAGGCGCAGCAGCCATTCATCCGGAATTTCAGCGACATCAACGACTTCAGGCCCGCCCGACACGGCCTGCACGCCCTTGAAGCAGTGGGCGAAAACCCGGTCGAAGCGATCGATGAATCGCTCATCCTTCACCAGCGTCGCGCGTGCCAGATAGTAGAATGCCTCGACATCATAGTCGGCTATATGGCTGTCCATCCCCTCGAGCAAGGTGAGGAACTCCCGGAGGGTGACCGGGAGTTTCGCCGCCTTGAGTTCAAGAAAGAAGGGCAGGAACATCGGCAGCCAATCTCACGCCGGCTGCAATTGCGGCGTGTTCTCCCTGATGCCGATGTCGGGCATGTCGAATTCCGTCGTCTGATAGACCTGGTTGATCCAGTTGCCGAACAGCAGATGCGCATGGCTGCGCCAACGGTTGAGCGGCAGTTTCGACGGATCGTTGTCCGGAAAGTAGTTTTCCGGAATCTTGACCGGGACGCCCGTCGCCTGGTCACGGAAATATTCATCCGCAAGCGACGTCGAGTCGTATTCGATATGGTTGAACATATAGAGCCGGTTAGCCTTCTTCTCGGCAACCAGGCAAAGTCCGGTGTAATCCGATGTCATCAGCACTTCGAGACCGGACGCCGGATTGATGTCCTTGCGCAGCACTTCCGTCCAGCGCGACACCGGCACCGCAAAATCATCGGAGAAGCCCAACAGATAGGGCGATGCCGGGCTGAGATTGCGGTGGCGATAGACGCCGAAGGCCTTTTCCGACAGCGTATACTTCGGCACCTTGTGGAAGTGATAGATCGCCGCCATTGCGCCCCAGCAGATGTTCAGCGTCGAGTGAACATTGGTTGTCGTCCAGTCGAGGATGGTCTTCAACTCATCCCAGTAGGTGACGTCCTCGTAATCGAGCATTTCCACCGGCGCGCCGGTGATGATGAAACCGTCGAACTTGCGATCCTTGATCTCATCCCAGGTCTTGTAGAAAGACAGGATATGGTCCTCGGAAGTGTTCTTGGATTTGTGACCGCCGATCCGCACCAGCGACAATTCGACCTGCAGCGGCGAGGCGCCGACAAGGCGTGCGATCTGGATCTCGGTCTTGATCTTGTTCGGCATGAGATTCAAGAGGCCAATCTGCAGCGGCCGGATATCCTGGCGGATAGCGACCGAGTCGGTCATGACGGATACGCCCTCATTGATGAGCGTCTGAAATGCAGGCAGTTGATCTGGAATCTTGATGGGCATTGTTCCGGCTTTCCGAAAAGAAGGGTTGTTAAGGATTGGGCTTTGCGATGATTATCGCATTTCGCGCCGCGCCATGAAAGCGAGGCGCTCGAACAGGTGCACGTCCTGTTCATTCTTCAGCAATGCACCATGCAGCTTGGGCAGGGCATTCTTGTCGCTGGCGGCCAGCGTTTCCGGCTCGACGTCGTCGGTGACGAGCAGGCGAATCCAGTCCAGTGCTTCCGAGGTCGAGGGCTTCTTCTTGAGGCCGGGCATATCGCGGATTTCGAAGAAGCGCGTCAGGGCCTCGGAAAGCAGTCGCTGCTTGATGCCCGGATAGTGTACCTCGATGATCCGCGCCAGCATATCAGCATCAGGGAAACGGATATAATGGAAGAAGCAGCGGCGCAGGAAGGCATCCGGCAGTTCCTTCTCATTATTGGATGTAATGATGACGATCGGGCGCACCCGCGCGTGAACCGTCTCGTTGGTCTCGTAGACGTGGAATTCCATGCGATCGAGTTCCTGTAGCAGATCGTTGGGAAACTCGATGTCGGCCTTGTCGATCTCGTCGATCAACAACACCACTTTTTCGCTGGACTGGAACGCGTCCCAGAGCTTGCCCTTGCGAATGTAGTTGGCGATGTCATGCACCCTGGTATCGCCGAGCTGGCTGTCGCGCAGACGGGAGATGGCGTCATATTCGTAGAGGCCCTGCTGCGCCTTGGTGGTGGACTTGACGTTCCACTCGATCAGCCGAAGGCCGAGGCTTCCGGCTACCTGCCGCGCGAGCTCGGTCTTGCCCGTGCCCGGCTCGCCTTTCACCAGCAAGGGACGTTCGAGCCTGATTGCGGCATTGACGGCCACCATCAGGTCCTTGTCGGCAATATAGCTCTCGGTACCGGTAAACTGCATGTCTGGCTGCTCTCAGGAAAGTCGGTGGGAAATTAGTACCGTGGTAAAATTCAGGCAACAAAAAAGGCGGAACAAGTGTCCGCCTTCTATCCGGCCAAGGCTGACGCCCGGCCAATGTGTCACATGTCGATGATCGTGCCCTTGCCGTCGTTCCAGACATGCAGGCGATCTTGCTCGGCTCGCGTCCGGGCGCGGGCATAGGCCCGCACCGGCGCCGGCTTGTTGGTCAAAAATGCCGACAGCCATTGGCCGATCAGCAGCACGGAAATCGTCCCGGCAATGGCAATTCCGAGCGACGCGGTGAACAATGCGACCACAGCTACAAGGGTCAAACCGCTCAAGGTGACGAGGAATGAACGCAAGCTTCTCATGGTTACCACCATCCTTCTATCCTAATGTGGGGCAGTTTCCCGTCAAATGCAAGGGTTTCAGGTGCCGTGGACTTTCACATATTCTTGAATTGCGGCGAAAGTCGCGCCATAACCTGCCTATGAGTCTTTATACCGATCCAGAATCCGCGCGGCTGCGCCGCTCCGTCCTCTGCCTGCCGGCATCCAACGAGCGGGCGATTGCCAAGCTCTCCGCGCTTGCCATGGATGCCGTCATCCTCGATCTCGAGGATTCCGTCGCTGCTACGATGAAAGAGCAGGGACGCAGGAACATCCGCGCCTTCTGCCAGGCAAGACTGCTTGAACGCCGGGAAACCATCATTCGGATCAACGATACCGCATCCGTCCATTATGCCGATGACCTGAGGCTCGTGCTGGAATGCGAACCCGATGCCGTTCTCCTTCCCAAGGTTCGAACCCATGACGACATTCTCGATCTCGCAACCTATCTCGGCGAGAACGATGCGCCGGAGAGCTTGCGAATCTGGGCGATGATAGAGACGCCATTGGCGGTCCTGAATGCCGGGCCCATTGCCGAAACCGGCCGGACATCCGGCGGCCGGCTCGATTGCCTGGTCGTCGGCCTCAACGACTTGCGCAAGGATACCGGCGTCAAGCCGGACCCGGCGCGGACCTTCGTGACCCCATGGCTGATGCAGGTGCTGCTTGCCGGCCGCGCCTTCGGGTTGGCGGTGCTGGATTCCGTCTCCAACGATTTCAAGAACCTCGAATCCTTCGAAGCCGAATGCGCGCAGGGCCGGGCCATGGGTTTCGATGGCAAGATGCTGATCCATCCGGCGCAGATCGACGCATCGAACCGGCTGTTTCAGGCCTCGCGGGATGAAATCACCGAAGCACAAGCCATTGTCGCCGCCTTCGCCACGCCCGGCGCGGAGCACGTCAATGCCAATGCCATCAGCATCGACGGCAGGATGGTCGAAAGACTGCACTACGAACAGGCTATGGCGCTGATCGCCAAAGCCGATCTCATCAAGACGAGGAATGAAACAGCATGAAACTCTACCGCTTCCTGACCGGCCAGGACGACTCCGCCTTCTGCCACCGGGTCACCGACGCGCTCAACAAGGGCTGGCAGTTGCAGGGATCGCCCACCTATGCCTTTAACTCCGACACCAAGTTGATGATGGCGGGCCAGGCGATCGTGAAGGACGTGCCGGGCAAGGACTACAGCCCCGACATGAAGCTTTCGGAGCAGTAGATCGAGATCCCTTGAATCAGACTTTCCTGAGATCCGGCTCGGCAGTGGGGACGGTGTCGGTGCCCTCGCCGAGTTCGATCTGCATGAACACGGTATCGACCCATTGGCCAAACTTGAAGCCGCTCGCCGGCATGCGACCGACATGCTTGAAACCGCCCTTCTCATGCACTGCGATCGATGCGGGATTGGCGCCGCCGATCACCGCCACCATCTGGCGGATGCCAAGGCTGGCCGTCCGGCTGAGGAGCGCATCGAGCAATTTGCCGCCGACGCCCAGGCCACGGGCCTCAGGCGAGACATAGATTGAATCCTCTGCAAGATAGCGGTAGGCCTCGCGCGTCCTGAACGCCGAAGCATAGGCATAGCCAAGGATCGCGCCGTTCTCGTCTTCTGCGATCAGGTAGGGATAGTTCTGGCCCGTGATCGCGTTGAAGCGCGACGACATGTCGGTTTCGGACGGAGCCTCTAGCTCATAGGTGCCGATACCGTTCAGCACCGATTCCCGGTAAATCTCGGTGATGACGGGGACATCGGCGAGGGCTGCGTCGCGGATTCTGATTTTCATGGCACACTCCGGATATGCAAAGGGCGGCATAAATGCCGCCCTTAATTATTCAGGCTTCAAGCCAGTCTTTATTCTTTGTTGCCCATGAAGCGCAACAGGAAAAGGAACAGGTTGATGAAGTCCATATACAGGTTCAACGCACCCATGATGGCCTTCTTGCCCATCACTTCAAAGCCATCGGCTTCGAGGTAGAGTCCCTTGATCTTCTGTGTATCCCAGGCCGTCAGGCCGGCAAACACCAGCACGCCGATCGCGGAGACCGCAAAATCGAGAGCCGACGACTTGAGGAATATATTGACCACCGAGGCAATGATCAGGCCGAACAGGCCCATGACCATGAAGGAACCCATGGCCGACAGATCACGATTGGTCGTGTAGCCATAGAGCGAAAGCGCGGCGAACGAAGCGGCGGTGACCGCGAACGTCTTGACGATCGACGCATCGGTATAGACCAGGAAGATGCTGGAGAGCGAAGCGCCAACCAGGCCGGCATAGACCCAGAACGAAAGCTGGGCCGTAAACAGGCTCATCTTCTCGATGCGGAAGGACAGGAAAAACACGACGGCGATCGGGGCAAGCAGAATCACCCAGCGCAGCGGGCTCGTATAGATGGCATAGCCGAACGGCGTGAGGGCTTCACGCGTACCGGCCATTTCCGAAAATGCATAGGCCACGAGGCCGGTCAGCGCCACGCCAAGTGCCATAAGGTTGTAAACGTTGAGCATATAGGCGCGCAGGCCCTGGTCGATATCGGCATCGGCGCGACCGACAGCCGGATTGGAAGTCCGGTTTTGGAAGTCTCTGATGTCAGACATAATTTCCTCTAACAAAGCTCCGGTTTCTAATCGTTTCACGGTACCGGACCATAGGCCACCCATGGCGGTCATCGCCCGTGCGCCGCTGCGGAGCTCCAGCAAGCATGTGACGAATATGGTGCGCCTTTCAATTTGAAGCAAGGGCCAAACCATGACAAAAGAGTCATGATTTGCCGCCTGAGATTGAAAGCGGCGCTGATTTCCCGTTTTATTACAATTCGCGCAGCACTGGCGCCGCTTTCTGGCCAAGCACCGACCATGTGCCGACCAGCCCGGTTCCCGCCGTCACCACGAGCGCGAT
>JAQGJP010000004.1 GCA_028290545.1 Rhizobium sp.
CACAAGTACGATGGGCGACATCATCTGCGTCATCAGCAGGAAGTTCCTGTAGAGCCCTTTGCCCCGGAAGCGGTAACGCGACAATGCGTAGGCAGCCGGAATGGACAGGGCGATGGCAATCACCGTCGAGGCGATGCTGACATAGAGGCTGTTGACTAGCGCTCCACCGAAATTCGTCTTGACCCACATTTCGACAAAATTCTCCCAACGAAACTCGCTGAAGGTCCAGGTCGGCGGATAGACGAAGAGTTCGTCGCGAGGCCTGACCGCGGTCACGAACATGATGCCGAAAGGCAACAGGATAACGACGCAGAGCGGCGACAACACGAGCCAGTAGAGAATGCTCTTCTTGACCTTAGGCGACATCGGTGACCTCCTCGTCGGATGAATTGTCATTCTCCTGCCGCATCACCATCAGCACATAGGAAATGGTAAATACCAGGAGCACGGAGAACATGATCAGGGAAATGGCTGACGCCTTGCCCAGTTGGCCGAAGCGGAAAGCGAGCTTGTAAAGATAGGTCACGAGGATGTCGGTACCATTCGCAGGTCCGCCCTCGGTCATGACCCAGATGATCGGCAGTGAATTGAACACGTAGATGACGTTCAGGACGATCGCGATATTGATGAACGGCTTCATCAGCGGCAAGGTGATATGCCGGAAAAGTTCCCAGGGTGTCGCGCCATCCACGACGGCCGCCTCATAGGAATCCTGCGGCAGCGACGACAATCCACCGAGGAAGATCGTCGTGGTGAACGGGATCGAAACCAGGATACCCACGAGGATTTCGACCGTGAAAGCCAGAGGCGCGGTCGCCAGCCATTCGATGGGCGCTGAAATCACATGCAGATCCATGAGGGTTGCGTTGATAAGGCCGGCGCGGCCGTTCAGGCTCCAGCGCCACAGGACTGCGGTCATGGTCAACGAGATCGCCCATGGCAGCATGACGATGACGCGAGCCAGGCCCCGGCCATAGAAATCGTCGTTCAGCATGATCGCGACCGGTAGCGAGATGACCAGCGTCCCGCCGACAACGGCACAGGTCCAGATGGCCGTCCGCCAGAGCGAGGCGTAAAACAGCGGGTCGGCAAAAACTTCGGCAAAATTCGCAAATCCGGTAAAACCCATCAGCTTACCGAAGCGGCTCACGTCCTGCATGGAGGTCCAGGCAAGATCGATGACCGGATAGCCGATGATCAGCAACGCCAGCAGCAGGCTCGGCAGGATCATCAAAATCGGTGTCGGACGCGTCAGCGATTTCATGTCGTTATTCCACAGTTATTCGGACTCGTCGGGGGGAGGAAGCAGCAGGGGCGATTTTGGCACCCCTGCCTGTATTCGCGGGCTTACTTGCCGCGAATTTTGTTGATCTCGGCGGCGGCGGTCTTCAGCGCGTCGGCAGGCTGAGCCTCACCGAGATAGACCTGCTGCAGCATGCGCACCGTGGTATCGGCGATCTCTTCCCAATTCGCGATCGTCGGCGCGAACTTCGCATAAGGCAGGCCGGCCGCAAAGCCGGCGATATCCGGATCCTTGGTGTAGTATTCCTCGGCGGCGACATTCTTGGTCACCGGCAGCAAGCCTTCGCCGTGGTCGAACTTTGTCCGCCATTCATCCTTGTAGGTGAATTCGATGAACTTCCAGGCTTCGGCCTTGACCTGCGAGGAGGCGAACAGCATGAGCGTATCCGTGACACCATAGGTCGCCTTGGCCGTTCCTTCGGGGAAGGGCAGGATCTTGTACTTCAGGTTCGGAGCTTCGGCCTTGATCTGCGGGATCAACATCGGGAACGTGAAGACCATGCCGAGCTTGCCCTGCTTGAAGAGATTGAAAATGTCTTCGCGGGTATAGTTGGTCGGCGACGGCTGGGTCAGGCCTTCATCGATCATCTTCTTGTAGAGCGTTAGCGCTTCGAGGGCTTCCGGAGTGTCGAGGCCGGAGGTGCCATCCGCCTTGAGGATGTCGCCGCCATGGGTCCAGAGGCTGTAGTAGAAATAGGCGTCGGTTTCGATCTCCTTGCCCTGCATGCCGAATGCGAATGTATCCGGAAGGGCCTTCAGCTTGGTAGCCGCTTCATAGAACTCTTTCCAGTTGGTCGGCGGCGTGGCGCCGGCCTTTTCGAACAGCTCGGTGTTGACCAGCATAGCGCGGGCGGACGCCGCCACCGGCAGGCCCATCGTCTTTCCGTCCATGACGCCCGGCGTCATGAACGTATCGATGAACGTGGCCTTGAATTCCGGTGTCATATAGGAATCCACCGGCTCTGCGATGCCCTGCGAGGCAAAATCGACCAGCCAGCGCGTACCGACGATCGAAATATCAGGTGCCTGGCCACCGGCAATGTCGGTCGTCAGGCGCTGCAGCAGCGTGTCCCACGGCACGACCTGGATGTTGATCTTGATATCCGGATTTTCCTTTTCAAAGGCAGCCGCCACTTCCTGGTAATATGGCCCGGTCTTTGAACTGTATTCTGCAACGGTGAAATTCACCTGCGTTTCCGCAAAGGCCGGCGCGTAGGCTCCGGCCATACCAATGACCAGCGCTGACGCTGCCATTGCCTTCCAAATCTTCGACTTCATAGGTTCCATCTCCTCTGGGGGGTCGTTATTTGTCTATCGCCTGGAATAATATCCTGTCCGAGCGGCAGAATTGACAGGCACACTCTGCGCCAGCAAGCCGTCCAGTGAAAATACAAATATCGCATGGAGGCATGAATGTGCGGCATAGGCATCGCGGCTTCGGCTTCCCGGCCGAAAGGCACGCGAAACCAACAACAAAAGGCGGAGATTTATCCGCCTTTTGTTACATAAATTCAGTTATTTATAGAAAATTTAGCTCAGGCTTTGCGCCAGGAGTATTCAGGCTCATAGCCCAGGACCCGTCTTGCCTTGTCGATCGACAGCAAAGTTTCGCATCCGTCAATCGCTCTCTTCAGAGGCACTTCGGGAAAGATCTCCTTCATCAGGTCCGCGCCCGCGCGTTCCATCACCGTGTCTGAGTTGGCGATGATGAAATGGTCGGCGCCCACAAAATCGACATGCAGTGCCTTGCGCACCGCCTGCGCGCAATCGCGCGCATCGATATAGCCCCAGACATTCCACTCGCGAAAATGCGCGTCGTCCTGCCAGCTCGCGAAACGTTGGTAGTCGGCCGGCTCCATGACATTGGAAAGCCTGAGCCCGATAAATGTCGTTTCCGGATTCCAGCGTTGCATCTGGCGCGCCATCTCCTCGCCAAGATCCTTGGAGAGCGAATAGGCGCTTTCCGGCCGCATCGGATGGTCTTCATCGACCGGGACATAGGCCGGTGGATTGGAGGCGCTGAACGGCAGCCCCAGCGTGGTTTCGCTCGAGGCCCAGACGATCCGCTTGACGCCGGCCCGGATGGCCGCGTCAAAGACATTGTAGGTTGAAACCATATTGTTGCGGAAGATCACGTCGTCAGGCATCAGGTCTGGTGCCGGGATGGCGGCAAAATGCACGACCGCATCGGGCGTCCGAAACTTACGGAACGGGTGATCCTTGCCGCCGGTCCACTGCATCGCGTCCATGACCTGGCCAAGATCGTTGAGATCCACCTTATAGAAAGGGCAAACCGGATCCTTCGAGGGCTGCACGTCGATATTGAGGACATTGTAGCCCTGCTCGACGAGGTCCCGGCAGACGGCCCTGCCCGCCTTGCCGCTGCCGCCGGTGACAACGATATTTTTCATTCCGCGCTCCTTGCATTGCGATATTTCCGCTGCGCCGTCGGCGTTGCCGGCATGCGCGCACGCAATTCCTTATATCAGTGGCAAGCTACTTCCATGCCGACCGGGAAGGCGAATGCCAATTTCTAATCCGGCCATGTCCGTTAGGCATTGGCCTGCCTCTGCGTCCATCTATAATTTTTAGTGACAAGTCGGAGTAGCCAGAATAGCCGGGCCGCAAGATGGGTCGCCCCTCCGACCAACATAACCCACGTGATCGATCAACAGGGGAAGACAATGCTGCGCCACGAAAACACGATTGCACTGGTGACCGGTGCGGGCCACGGCATTGGCCGATGCATCGCCGAACAACTGGCGGCGGAGGGTGCGTCCGTGGCCATACTCGAGGTCGACGAGGACAAGGGCCGCGAAACGATCGGGCTGATCGAGGCCGCCGGCGGGCGGGCGTTTTTCGTCAAGGCGGATATCACCGGCGCGGACCAGGTCGAAACTGCCATCGCCGATGCCACCGAGGCCCTCGGCGCGATAAACCTGCTGGTCAACAATGCCGCCTTTACCGATGCCGGTGACCTCAAGGGCATGAGCCTCCCGTCCTGGCACCGCGAGGTCGATATCAATCTCAACGGCACTTATCATTGCATCCGCGCGATATTGCCGCTCATGCGGGCCAATGGCGGCGGTGCGATCGTCAACATCGCATCGGTCAACGGCCTGCGCTATTTCGGCAACCCGAGCTATAGCGCCGCCAAGGCCGGCATCATCAGCCTCACCCAATCGGTTGCTTCCGAATTCGGACGCGACGGCATCCGATGCAACGCGGTCTGCCCGGGCTCGGTGCGGACTGACAACATCACCTGGACCATCCGTCAACAGAAGGATCCCAAGGTTTTCGAGAAACTCGGCAAGTGGTACCCGCTCGGCCGCGTGGCCGAGCCGACGGACATCGCACGCGCCGTCTGCTTCCTCGGGTCCCAGGAGGCTTCTTACATAAGCGGCGCAATCTTGCCGGTGGATGGCGGCCTGCTGGCCGGCATGAACGTCATGATCGACGAATTCATCCTCGAAGCCTGACCCAGACCAAAGGATCCCACGAGATGCTGATCATATCCGAAGCCCTGGCCCGAGAGCTGGTAAGCGCAGAAGATGCCATTGACGCGGTCGAACAGTCCTTTGCGGCCATGGCCCGGGGGATGGCGCGGAACTATCCCGTCGTTCGCGAGGTGGTCGGCCACGCCGATGCCGTCTTCGGCGTCAAGACGGGCGCCGATATTTCCGTGTCTTTTCTGGGTTTGAAGGCCGGCGGCTACTGGCCGCACAACCTGCCGCGAGGACTGACGAACCACCAGTCCTCCACCCTGCTGTTCGATCCGGACACCGGCCGGGCCTCCGCCCTTGTCAGCGCCAACTACCTGACGGGTGTGCGGACGGGGGCCGCGAGTGCCATTGCCACCAAGCACCTGTCGCGGCGGGATTCGACCCGCCTTGGAATCATCGGCACGGGCGCGCAATCGGCATACCAGCTGCGGGCGACCATGGCGGTGCGAAACATCCGGACGGTTTACGCCTGGGATCCGTCGGCGGACAATCTCGATACGTTCGGCAAGCTGGTTGCTGAACTCGGACTCGATTACAAGCCGGGCGACAGCCGGGAAGCCGTCGCCGCCAATGCGGATATCCTGATCACGGTCACACCCTCCAGCAAAGCGCTCGTGAAGAAAGCCTGGGTCCGGCCCGGCACGCATATTTCCGCCATGGGTGCCGATACGCGCGGCAAGCAGGAACTCGATCCGCAACTGGTTGCCAGCGCTGCGCTGTTTGTCGATGAGGCGGCGCAATCCCTGTCGATTGGCGAACTTCAACACGCTTTCGGCCTTGGCCTGATCACCGAGAAAGATATCCGTGGCTCGATCGGCGAAGTGATCGCCGGTATGATCGATGGGCGGAAATCCGATGAGGACGTCACGCTTTTCGACGGAACCGGCGTGGCCTTGCAGGACCTTGTTGTCGCCGATCTCGCCGTCAAGCGCGCCAGGGAAAGAGGCCTTGGCGTGGACGTGGACTACTGACGGATATACCGTCAGGCACTGGTTGCTCGGGAGGCGTGTATGCAATTGTCGATGTGGACCTATCCCTGGGATATTCAGGACCAGGGCCTTGAAAGGGTACTTTCCGATGTCACCGGTAAGTCCGGGCTGAATACCGTCAGTCTGGCGACCTCGTACCACGCCGGCCATTTCCTGCAGCCGCGGAGCCCGCATCGGAAGTCCTATTTCCCCGAGGACGGGACGGTCTATTACCGGCCGGATCCCGACCTCTGGGCCGGCAAGTCGATCACGCCCCAGATGGCGCGCAACGTGACTGAGCGCGGCGATATGCTCGAACAATTGATACGGGCACGCGATGACGGCGGGCCGAAAGTCTCCTGCTGGACCGTCTGCCTGCACAATACCCGTCTTGGCATGATGCATCCGGACCACGTGACGCGAAACGCCTTCGGGGACCCGAATCATTACAATCTCTGTCCTTCAAGCCCTGCCGCACGCGACTATGTCATCACCATGGTCCGCGATATCACCAGCCGCTACAAGCCGGACATGGTGGAGCTGGAAAGCCCGAATTTCATGGGCTTTGTCCACGGATACCATCATGAAAAGGATGGCGTGGGGCTGACTGCGGAGGATGACTTCCTGTTCTCTCTATGCTTCTGCGACCATTGCCGGCTTGGCGCCAGGCAGGCCGGCGTCAATATCGATGGTGCCCAGGCCAAAGTCCGTGAGTTTCTTGCTGCGATGTGCGAACGGGAGATTCCGGAGCGGCAGTTTGCCGATTTTCCGGCACGCGGCATCGATGCCTTCCGCGACCATCCCGAGCTTTTCGAATTCCTTGCATGGCGCAGCGAGCCCGTTACCAGCCTGATTCGCGACATCCGTGACCAGGCCGACGCGGCAAGCAAGGTGGTGCTGATCGACCTCAAGGATGGTTTCATGGGCGGCGTCGACCTGAAGGCCGCCGGCAAGGTCTGCGACGGAGCGATCGTCTGCGGTTACGACATGAATGCGAACGGCGTTGCCGAGCTGATGAAGGACGCTCGCGCCGCACTTGGGCCGGATAAATATCTCGGCACCGGTTTTCGGGTCTTCTATCCGGAAATGGCCAATGCCGAAGCCCTCGCCGTTCGAGCAAGCGCTGCCGCCGTCGCGGGCGCCGACGGCATCAACTTCTACAATTACGGTCTGATCCCGGAAAAGCGTCTTGACTGGGTTCGCAAGGCCATCGAACGCGTCAGCGGGTGATCGTCAGATCACCCGTCCCGGCCGTGCGCCGGTTTGCACCCCGTCGGCGATGATCGCGCGGCCATTGACCCAGACATGACTGATGCCGGTGGCCATTTCCGTCGAATTCTCGAAGGTTGCCCGGTCCGTGATGTCATCCTCGAACAGCACGAGGTCAGCGGCCAGCCCCGGACGGATCAGTCCGCGATCGGCAAGCGAAAACCGCTGCGCGGCGATCGATGTCATGCGGCGGACGGCGTCCTCGAGGCTGAACCACTTGCGGTCGCGGCGTATCGGCCCGGCAATGCGCGGAAAGGTCCCGTATGCGCGTGGATGAGGCTTTGAACCTGGCCGTGGCAGGCCATCGGATCCTGCCATATAGAGACGATTGCAACAGGCGCATTGCAGGTCCTCCTCGTCCAGCTGGAAAAGGATGATGCCGGTCTGGCCTTCGTCCTCGTCGATGAACCGCAGCATCAGGTCGAAGGGATCGATGCCGAGCGAAGCCGCCGCAGCCGCCATGTCGGCGCCTTCAAGATGCTTGAGTTCGTCGATGCCTACGGCCGAAAGACGGACGTTCTGCCAGCCGATGAGCGACACTTTGCTCTGGCCTTCGAATTCCGGACCACCCTCGTCCACCCAACGGCGGAGAACGGCGCGCGCCTCCGGGTCGGCAAGGCGGCGACGTAACGCCTCAAGCCCGCCATCCATCGTCGCCGGAGGCAGCAATTGCAGGATCCATGTGCTTCCGGCCGGATAGGGATACATATCGAAACTGATGTCGACGCCCTCCTCCCGCAACGCCTCGAGGCGTTCAATGGCCAAAGGGATCTGTCCCCAATTGGGCCGGCCGGCCGACTGGAGGTGGGAAAGAAGGCCGGCAGCCTGAGAGCGACGCAGGATATCGGCAAACTCGTCGATGGCCGTCATCAGCCCAGCCTCGTAGGAGCGTATATGGGCGGCAAGGACCTTGCCATGACGGCGCACGATCCTCGCAAGCGCCAGCATCTCGGCCATGTCGGCAAAGGCGCTCGGCGGATAGACAAGGCCAAGCGACAAACCGGCGGCCCCTTGCGAAAGTTGCCGATCGAGAATGGCGCACATCGCATCGATTTCCGCTTGACCCGCAGGCCGGCGACTATGGCCCATGACACCCAGCCTGAGTGCTGCGTGCCCCACCAGGGAAACCAGGTTGATGGCGATCCCCTGCCCCTCCAGCCGCTCTCGATAGGCGGCAAGGTCGTCAAAGATCTCGCTGTCGTGGGTATGGCCGAGCAGACCCGAAAAATGCTGGCGCAGATGCTCCCTCGACCCGGCAAGCGCCGGATAGAGCGAAAAGGAACAATTGCCGACGACGATGCTGGTGACCCCCTGGAAGGCCTTTTCCGGCCTGTCAGGCTCACGCAGGAAGATCAGGTCGTCATGGCAATGGGCATCGATGAAACCCGGCGCGAGATAGCGCTCGGCGGCATCGACCACCGCAACATCCGCGCCCGGCGCCAGATTCGTTCCGATACGGGCGATCTTGCCCTGAGAAACCAGGACATCGCCGCGATACCAGGGGGCGCCGGTTCCATCGATGATACGTGCACCGCGAATAAGCGTCTGTTCCATGATATCCTTGCCCTTCACAGAAACAACGGCGGGACGCTGCCTGCAGCCATCCCGCGCCTGTTTTTCATCAGAGTGCCGCGACCGCCGTCATCTCGACGCGCAGATCCGGATCGGCCAGTCGGGCTTCGACGCAGGCGCGCGCCGCCGGGTTCTCCGGATCGAGCCATGCATCATAGACCTTGTTCATGGCTTCGAAATCCAAAATGTTCGGCAGGAAGATATTGACGGCGAGCAGCTTGGACTTGTCGGTGCCGGCTTCCGTCAGGAGCGCCTCGATCTTGGCCAGGACGTCGCTGACCTGTCCCTCAAGCCCGGCCTTCCTGTCATTGGCGACCTGGCCTGCTATATAAACAAGTCCGCCATAGCTGACGGCCTGGCTCATCCGGGTTCCCTTTTCATAACGCTTGATCATGTCTTCATTCCTTGGGAGTTTCGTACTGACTTCTTTTGGTTTACAGTCTCTCGACTGGCATGGACGGCGGCTACAGAACCTTGCCGCGCGCGACGACAGGCCAGACCTCAAGCCCGCGCGAGGCGGAAACGACATGAACGAAATCCGTCATGTTGGTGACGACGCAAGCATGATTGGGAACGATCCGAACCTTCTGGCCCACATCAAGCCCGATCGGACCATCCGAAACCAGCCTTCCATGCTCCTCGGACAGCTGATCGATGTTGATGTCATCCCGCCCGAGCACGTGGCCGTAGCCGGTCAGTCCCAACAGGTCCGACGTCAGCGCCTTGCTGCCGGCATCGATGATCGCGCGGTTGGCTGCAGGTACCGACACGACCGTGGCGAGGACAGTCAGTGCGCAATCCTTCCACGAACAGACGCCTCGTGCGACCAATGAGCGATCGTTATAAACATAAGTCCCCGGGCGATATTCCGTGGCCACGGGATTGCGGTTGGCGGTCATCATGTCCGGTGTGCCGCCGGTGGTGATCGTGCCAACGGCCAGTCCGTCCGCCACAATCAACGCCTTGGCTGCGGTCATGAATCGCTGGACGTGCAATTGTCCGCCGACCGGCGGATAGGTCATCAGCCCTCCAAAGGCCAGTCCGTCGGAGGCTGCGATATATTTCGCAAGCACGGCCGCGGCATCCGGCGTGGCAACGCCGCATCGGTCGGCACCCGTATTGCACTCCACCAGCACCCGGAGCGGCTTGGGTCGTCCGGCAAAGGCCTTCGAGAGGCCATCGACCACCGCCGTGCTGTCGGCAACCACGCTGAGGCTGACCCGATCGGCCAGATCCAGGAGTTGCGAAAGTTTTTCGTCGCCAATGATATTATAGGTGATCAGGACATCCCTGATCTGGTCGCTGCCCTCCACCATGGAACGCGCTTCCGACACTTTCTGGCAGGTGATCCCGATGGCGCCGGCCTCAAGCTGCAATTCGGCCATTTTCGGCAATTTGTGCGTCTTGATGTGCGGTCGCACCTTGAAGCCATGCTGGTCAGCGAAGGACTGGAACCTGATGATATTCTTCCTGACAATATCAAGATCAATCATCACCGCCGGCGTTTGGATTTCAACACTCATGCCCGACCCTTTTTCATTCCATTTCGTTTGCTGAGCGCCCTCGGCTCGGCGTGGCAGCTGGCCAGATATCGTGCGTTGATCCGACTGGCAATCCCGTTGCAAGTTCAGGCAGTGTCGCGGAAGCACTGCTTCAGGCCAAATGCCGATTTGACATGCCTGAAGTCGAAAAAGGCATAAGCCCGGACTTCAGATCGACGGGATTCGGTGCACTGAAAAACAATCATGTCCCGGCACGTGGTGTACCGGGATTCCTGGTGCATCGATGTTTCCGATGGGTTGGGTACACCCGGAAGTGCCCCTGGGCGTCACAAGTCACGCCACGCTACGGGACATGATTCGGGACGCGGTCACGCAATCCCGTCATCAAGAGCTCTCACCAGATCTGCGGACTGGATTTCGGTTCAAGCGACGTGTCGAATCCCCCAAACGCACGGGTTCTGGCTTCCAGGCCGTCGGCCAGTTGCTCGGCCAGCCGCAATCCGGCGCGGAGTTCGGAATTGGCGAAATATGTCAACACCTCCACCGCCAGATCCTCGCGGCCGGCGTCGAGCAATAGCGATGCGGCCTTCTGGATGTTTTCGGCGAGCGGCGTCAGCCGCGCTTCATGGGCAACGAAGACGCGTTCGAGGTCGGGGATGCTGGCCTCGGGATCACGAAGCGCCAGATAGAGGAGCCGCTTGCAGATCGCCACGGCCGATCGCGACGCCTCGATCCCCTGCGGGACCATGGAAACAGTGTCGGTCAGTCCCCTGAGCGCATGGCGCGTGTCCATGAAGCGTGCATGCTCGCCAGATGTCAAAAAGCGGTGCTGGCGATATTCCTCGGCGATTTCGGCCATGCCAAGGAACACGGGCATGAAGGGGGCGGCGACAGCGCCGATCGGCGCGTGCCAGAGCATCCTGAGCGCCGGATGTGCCGGGTCGACAAGCGGCACGACCTGACCGTAGCCGGCGGTGTCGCCGGTCAGCTTCGGCGTGCGGATGGCCCAGATCACGTCTTCCAGGGTAATTTTACCCGGCTTTTCGGCGCGGCGCGCCATTTCCGCTTCGATCCATCGCGCGCCTTCCCATGGGCCGCGGCCGTCGCCGTAGACTGAGTTGACATCGAACCCGCCGCCGACCGTGTGCCAGCCCCGGCTGACCGCGAAATCGATGAAATGATCCGGGAACAGGAAATCGTCATTGGGCGCGTTCGGGATTTCGCCGATATAGCCCGGCCGCGACGCACGGATGCTATTGTCCCCAAGCCTCTCGGCCACCCATAATTTCTGCCCGCCGGCGCATTCGATGACCACCCAGGCCTCCTGCGGATCGGCGATGATGTGGGAATTGCCGCCATAGGTCGAATAGCCATAGGTGGCGATCAGTTCGCCGATCAGTTCGACGCCTTCGCGGGCGGTGCGGGCGCGCTCCAGCACCAGCTTTGCCAGATCGCTGTAGTTGGGTCCGGTCTGGTCGGCGGGCGTCATGGCGATCAATTCGGCCCGCGAGGTCGACCAGATGTCGCGCACGGCCACGCCATACTCGTTCAGGCCGCCGTTGGCGAGGGGTGCCGGTACCCCCTTGTAATACGAATAGCAGACGCGGATGTGTCTCGCGGTGACCGGCACTTGCGGGATTTCGCTCAGCACGCCAGGCAGATCGGCTTGCGGCGTGACACCGACGGTGATCGTCGCTCCGGCAGCATGACGCGTTTCCTCGATGATTTCGAGCCAATGGCTCGAAGGCTCATCACCATAGCCGGCCAGATAGGCGTGGCCGGTGGCCGTCAGGTTCTTGCCGATGTAGAGGCCGTAGCTCATGTCTGTCCCGCCGCATGTTATTGATTGCTGTATTCATTATTGTCCGGGCGGCCGGGCCATGAGCTTCAATCCGTCCGGTGAAATCCAAGCGAACATATCGCAAGATTCCGGCCGGCGGTCGCGGAAAACGACCGGTTGCCGTCGGATTTCGGCCATGATCTGCCGGCTGCCGGGTTTGACCTTGATATCAACCACCCAACCGGAACCCGCCTAGAATTCCAGCGATTGCTGCACCGGCTTGGGTGGCGCAACCTGCACGCCTTCCAGCTCCAGCATGTGGGCCTTGGCCGCCGAGCCGCCGGGAGCGGAGAAGCCGCCAATTTTGCCGCCAGCCGCCAGGACCCTGTGACAGGGAATGATCAGCGCGACCGGGTTACTGGCCATGGCCTGGCCGACGTCCCTCGCGGCTTCCGGGCCGGCGCCGAGTTCCTTCGCCAAGCTGCCATAGGTGGTCGTCCGCCCCCAGCCGACACGCCGGGCGGCGGCATAAATCTCCCTGTAGAAGGCGTCCTGCCCGTCGAGATCGAGCTTGACCGCCGAAAAATCGGTCGGCTCACCTTCGAAATATCGTTTTACGCCGGCAATGGTGTCGAGCACCTCGGCTGTCGGTTGGCCGGGCTCGGCGCCGGGCAACCGGCGCAACAGGTTTCGCTCGGTCGATTCGGCGCTTTGCGCAGGCAGTTGGAAACGCGTGATGCCGACGCTGTTCCAGGCGATGCCGCAATGGCCGCCGGCAGTCTCGAAGATGAGATAGTGCTGCGCTGCCCGACCCATGTGGATCACTCCCGTGTTGCGAATTGCCGCTGGTGACCGGCTATGCCGCAGCCTTTTCAAACTTGCCTTCCAGCGTCAAAAGATAGCGCTTGGCCTCAAGACCGCCTGCAAAACCGGTCAACGAGCCGTCCGAACCGATCGCCCGGTGGCAGGGCGTGATGATCGAAACCGGGTTCCTGCCATTGGCGGCTCCCACCGCACGCGACGCCTTCGGATTGCCGACCTGCCGGGCAATCTCATTATAGGAGCGTGTTTCGCCGAAGGGAATCGTCAACAGCACCTGCCAGACCTTTTTCTGGAACGCGGTGCCGGCCATGTCGAGCTTGATGCTGAACGCGGACCGTTTGCCGGCGAAATATTCCGCCAGCTGCTGTTCGGCCTGCAGAATAACCGGATGGTCGGAACCATCGGTCAGTTCGCCCAGGCGTACCCGCTTGGGGCTGTCGTTTTCCCACAATATCGCCGCCAGGCCATCGTCGCTGGCGACCAGTGTCAGGGCGCCGACCGGGGATGCGATGATCTTGTAGGAGTAAGCCATGTCCAATCTCCGTCTGGTTTTCCAAATGTGGTGCAAATGGCTGCGTACTGCCACCCGAAAACCAATGCGTAGGTGGAAAATTTTCCTGAAGCCTTTTTGGCACAGAGCATTTGTTCACTTTACGTTCTTTACTTCAAGTACCGTTGGCGATATTGTTTTTGCGGTTTTTTAGTGGAGGCGTCTATGCAACTGGACCTTGGGTTTCATGAGGATTTGGGACGGCGACCGCCGCGCGTCGTGTCTGAACCGAGCAACAACCTGTTTGCCGCTCTGCAGCTCCAAAAATCACTGTTCGGTCAGGCAAAATATATAGCGACGGATCTGATGGCCCGTCATGGCATAGCCGGCCGGATGCGGCCATGGCACGTTACCTTGTTCAATCCACTCGAGAAAGAGCCGCTGTCCGAGGCACTTGTTCTTTATCTCAAGGAAGCCTTTTCCACGGTCAATGCCGCAGGGTTTCAGCTCGTGCTGGATCGGGCAAAGAGTTTCAAGGTTCATGGAGGATGGGCTATCGTTTTATGCTGCAGCCAATGCCCCGAGGCGATCTTCGCGCTGCGGCGCAAAATAGTGGAGGCCTACCAGCAGCCGGGCCTGGATGTCGCAGACCGGAAGGCATTCACACCGCACATGACATTGTTCTACACCAGCAAACGCATGCCCGAACTGCAGATTAGAGAACCGATTACATGGACTGTTCGTGAATTTTCCCTGATTCTCAGCCTGTGGGGAAAGACGAGACACGAAGAACAATGGTCATGGCCGCTATCGCCATGAACTTCCAATCAGCGGGTGATAGTCTCGCGCCATTCCAGCCGCTATAAGATCCCGAAAACAATGGAATCAAACGGGATCTGATTTGGAGACAACGCTTTATCTGCCGGTCAAAGCCTTCCTCGAGGCGGCGGGCTATACGGTCAAGGGCGAGATCGGCGGCTGCGATATCGTTGCGCTGAGCGAGGGCGAACCACCGGTCGTGGTCGTCTGCGAACTCAAGCGGAGCTTCAACCTCGAAGTGATCCTCCAGGCTGTCGACCGCCAGGCGGTGAGCGATGAAGTGTGGATCGCAGCGCGCGTATCGGCAAAGGGCAAGGGACGCGAGAGCGACCGGCGCTTCCGGGATCTCTGCAGGCGGCTGGGTTTGGGGATGCTCGGTGTGTCCGACAATGGCGTGGTCGATATCATTGTCAGCCCGATCTCGCCGATGCCGAAGAAGAACTCACGAAAGCGCTCGCGGCTGGTGGATGAACATCGGCGCCGCAAGGGCGATCCGGCGGTCGGCGGCAGTACGCGCAAGCCGATCATGACTGCATACCGTCAGCAGGCTCTCGTCTGCGCGACTGCCTTGCAGCAGGGGCCACTTCGGCCGCGCGACCTCAAGGCGACGGCACCTTTTGCCGCCAAGATCCTGCTGCACAACGTTTATGGCTGGTTCGAGCGTATCGATCGCGGCGTTTATGCCCTGACCGCATCCGGTATCGATGCGCTGAAGCGCTGGCCATCGGAACCATGATCATCGGCTGTCGCGCACCGGGATCGTGCTTTCCTTCGACCAGGTGAGGCTGATTTCCTCGCCGTCGCGGAGCAGTTCCATGCCTGCGTTCGGAACGACGACGCGCATCGTCATCCCGAGACAATCGACAAACACAGTCGAGCTGACACCGGCAAACATCCGCCGCGTGATCTTGCCGCGTACCTTATTGTCCGAAGCGGCAACGCCGTCGGCGAGAATGCGGATGCGCTCCGGCCGGATGGCGCATTGAACCTTGCCGCCGGTGCTCAATCCATCGACATCGCCGATGCGGATCAGGGTGCCATCGGCAAGCACCATGGCCTCGCCGTTCCATATGCCCGAAAGAATATTGGCGTCACCCAGGAATGTTGCGGCAAACAGCGTGCGCGGACGATTGTAGATCTCCTCCGGCCTGCCCTCCTCGATCAGGCGGCCGTCCTTCAGGATGCCGATCCGGTCGCTCATCGTCAGCGCCTCCTCCTGGTCGTGGGTGACGAAGATCGTGGTGATGCCGATCTCGCGCTGGATGCGCTTGAGCTCGACCTGCATATCGACCCGCAATGCCTTGTCGAGCGCGCCGAGCGGTTCGTCGAGCAACAGGACACGCGGATTGAAGACGAAGGCACGGGCGAGTGCGACGCGCTGCCGCTGGCCGCCGGATAGCTGGTGCGGCCGGCGGGAACCGAGCTTTCCGAGCTGCACGAGGTCCAGCGCCGCGTCCACCTTGCGGGCCATTTCATCGCGTTTCACACCGCGTACATCAAGCCCGAAGGCGACATTCTGTGCGACCGACATATTGGGGAACAGCGCATAGTTCTGGAACACCATGCCGATCTGGCGCTTTTCCAGCGGCACGCGCTCGACGCTCTCGCCATCCATCTCGATCTGGCCTCTGTCGGGATAATCGAAGCCGGCGATCATCCTGAGCAGCGTCGTCTTGCCGCTGCCCGATGGTCCGAGAAGCGCGTAGAAGCCGCCATCCTCGAAACGGACCGACACATCGTCGAGCGCCTTGTGTGCACCGAACGTGCGCGACAGGTTCCTGACCTCGACACTCGCCATTATTTTTCTCCCCCGAATTTATAGAAGCGCGCGGTGAACAGCATCAGGGCCATCGACAGCGCGATGATGATGGTCGATACCGCATTGATCTCCGGCGTGAAACCCTTGCGGATCGCCGCATAGATTTCGACCGGCAGCGTCGTCTGCCCCGGCGTCGCCAGGAAGTACGAAACCACGAACTGGTCGAACGACACCGCGAAGGCAAACAGCCCGCCGGCGATGATGCCGGGCGCGATCCACGGCAAGGTCACCCGCCGCGTTACCTGCCACTGGTTGGCGCCGAGAGAACGGGCCGCTTCCTCGAGTTCCGGAGCGAAGGTCCTGAGCCGCGCATTGACGACGATGATCACATAGGGCAGCGCCAGCGCCACATGGCCGAGGATGATGGCGTGCAGACCACGGCCGATGCCGATGCCAAAGAAGAAGATCAGCATCGCCGTGCCGGTGATCAGCCAGGGAATGGCGATCGGCGGCAAGAGCAGCGCCTGCAACACTTTCTTGCCGGTGAACTCGTAGCGGTAAAGCGCCAGCGACGCCGCCGTACCCAAGACAGAGGCGATAATCGTCGTCAGCACGGCGATCAACAGGCTGTTCCACGTCGCTTCGATCAACTGGTCATTGTGGAAGAAGGATTCGTACCACGTCGTCGTCCATTCCAGCGGCAGTTGATAGAAGGGCGAGGCGTTGAAAGACATCAGGCCCATGATGATGATCGGCAGATAGAGAAACGCAAGCAGCAGCCCGACATAAAGCCGGCCGATACCATTGAGAATGCGGGTGACCGGGTTCATTCGGCTCTCCTCAGCACCGGCGACGCGATCGCCAGGATCATCAGCACGACGGCCAGCAGGATGAAGGACAGCGCCGCGCCGAGCGGCCAATTGAACACCGCGACGAACTGGTCCTCGATGACCGTGCCGTAGAAAGTACCCGTGCGCCCGCCGAGGATGCGCGGCTCCATGAACGAGCCGACCACCGGCACGAACACCAGCACCGCGCCGGCGACAATGCCCGGCAGCGACAGCGGCAGGATCAGCCTTCTGAGGACGGTCAGCCGCGATGCGCCGAGCGAACGGGCGGCCTCGATGATGCTGTCATCGATCGCCTGCAGGCTGAGGTAACAGGTCAGCACGATATAGGGCACATAGGAATGGACGAGGCCGATGATCACCGCCGGATAGGAATACATGAGATCGATATTGATCTTGAACGGCAGGATGGCATTGAGCCAGGTATCGAGGATGCCGCCTTCGCGCAGCACCATTGCCCAGGAGAAGATCCTGACCAGCCCGTTGCTCCAGAACGGCAGGATCACCAGCAGGAAGATCGCCTCGCGGCTGCGGCCCTTCAGCACTTTCGCCAGCACATAGGCCGAGGGAAAGCCGAGCACGATGCACCAGAAGGTCACTTCCAGCCCGAGCCTGAGCGATGACAACAGCAGCTTTGCATAGATGCCAAGGCTGAAGAAGGTCTCGTAATTCGCAAACGTGAACGACCAGCTTTTGCCCGAGAGCGGCAGGTCGGTCATGAAGCTGAAGAACACCATGGCCGACAGCGGCAGGAATATCGCCACCACCAGCCAGAGATAGGCGGGGAGAAGCAAAGGCACCGCCTTGCGCAATCCCGATCGATGCGGATTTGATGCAAGTGCCGCCATGTCCACCCCTCCCCGCCGTTGCGGTCCTTCGTTACTTCACGTTGACCTTCAGCTCCTGCCAGATTGCCAGGTATTTCTCGCGGTCGGCGTCGGAGACCGGAGCCTGGAACTGGATGCGGGCCGCAACCTTGGGATCACCCATGACGACGCGGTTGAAGGCATCGGCCGGTAGTCCGGCGACCGCCTTGGTGTTGGCCGAGACCGGCGCGCCGACCTTGTTGTCCCATTCGACATAAAACTTCGGATCGATCATGTAGTTGATGAAGGCAGTGGCGCCCTCGACATTCTTCGAATCCTTGGGGATCGAGAAGGCATCGAGCCAGCCGACCGCGCCTTCTTCCGGCACGACGAAGGTGACCGGCAGCTTGAAGTTCTTCCGGGCGCGCGCGGCAGAGCCGCTCCAATATGTGCCGATGTCGATCTGGTTGCCGGCGACCATCTGGTTCCAGTCGTTCTCGGCGCTCCAGAAGGTGCGGATCTGCGGCATCAGCGAGGTCAGCTTGGCCTTCACCGCATCGAGATCCTTGATCTCGTTGATGTTCTGGCCGGTGGCAATGGCGCCGAACTGCATGGCTTCCAGCGCGTCGTCGCGCAACACGACCTTGCCCTTGTGTGCCTCGTCCCACATGACCTGGATCGAGGTCGGCATCTTGTCGAAGGCCTTGTCATTGGCGGCAAGCGCGGTCAGCCCCCAGACCCACGGCACACCATAGACCTTGGCATCATGGTTGAGCATCGGCGATGTGGCCTTCTCGGCGCCGATATCAGCGTAGTTCGGGATCTTCGATACATCGATCGGCTGGATCAAGCCTTCACTCGTCGCCTGGTCGTTGAAGGCGGCGTTGATCATCACGACATCATAGACGCCGGGATTGGTGCGGAGCTTGGTCAGCATCTCCTGTTCGGAATTGAAATAGTCGTTGATGACCTTGTTTCCGGTCGCCTTCTCAAAGGCTTCGATCGCCCAGGGCTCATCGGTGCCATAGCCCTTCCAGTTGAGCACATGGATATCGGCGGCAAGCGCGCTCGCCGCCATTACCACGGTCACTGCTGCTGATGTCGTCAACATCGCAATCATCTTCTGCATCGTCATGACAGTTCCTCTCTGTTTAACCGGTGCCTATGTTCCCTTGGCTCCGCTCACGCGGAATTCTTCTCCTGGGCACGTGTCAGGAATTGGTTTATTTCGCTGGCCGTCGGCGCGACCGAGCCGCCATGGCGTGTCGTGGAAATCGCCGCCGCCGCATTGGCGTAGCGCAGCGCCCCGACGGGTGGCTTGCCTCGGCCGAGTGCTGCAATGAACGAGCCTACATGCGTATCGCCGGCGCCGTTTGTATCGACGGTCTCGACCCGGAACGCGGGCACGAAGACGGGTACCTTCCCGCGAAGTGCGAGCAGCGCGCCGGACGAACCCGCACGGATGACAATGCCCTCGGCCCTTGGGCAGTATCTGGTGAGCAAGCGGCCGGCGAGTTCATGATCGGTGCCCGGCCCGGCAATCACGGACGCCTCGGCTCTGTTGCAGCTCAGCCAGTTGGTGCGGGCGAGCACGGTGTTGAGGATATCGCCTTCTATCTCGCTGACGATCCCGGTCGGGTCGAAAGCGAAGACGGTGGCTTCCGGCAATTCCGAAATGAACCGCGCCTGGCTGAGGCGGCTGCCGGGATAGGCAAGCGTGTAGCCCGAGGTGAAGACCCAATCGCCCGACAAGGGTTGCATATGGATGAAGTCCGCAGGCGTTATCACGCCTTCCGCACCCGGCTTGGATATGAATGTCCGCTCCGAATCCTCGGTGATCAGCACCACACAGGTGCCGGTGTCGATGCCGATGCTCGGCGGCTGCAGACAGTCGATGCCTTCGGCCTTGAAGGCGGCTGTCAGCATGGAGCCGCAAAGGCCATCGCCGATCTTGCCGGCATAGGCAGTGGGCATGCCGCTGCGTTTCGCCGCCAGCATCATATTGAAGCCGCCGCCGGGAAGTGCTGCGAAAGTCGAGGCCGTCAGGTCGTCGCCGGGCGCGGGCAGCCGCTCAAGCCGGTAGATGAAATCGATCACGGCACTGCCGACATGGATTAGGCGCGGACTAGCCATGGGCGATCCTCGCATCCACCAGCGCGCGCGCCAGATTGCGGGTCGCCTCGATATCGATGCCGGCCAACCGTGCGATCCTGTCTTGGGGCAGGCTGTCATGGCCCGCACAGGCACCGGCCATGGAGCCGGCGATCGCGCCGATCGTATCGGTATCGCCGCCGAGATTGGCCGCGATCACCGCCGCCTGCCAGGCATCGCCCTTGGCAAGCTTCAGCACGGCAAACGCCGCCGGCACCGATTCCTGCGAGGCGACGCTGGTGCCGACCCGGTCGAACACCCTTCGGGTGCCTTCTTCGATACCGCAATCGTTGACGAGGTCCAGAGCCCATTCGATGCGTGCGGCAACGCCGCCGCCCGCGACCCAATGGCCTTCGCTCTCTCCTGCCCGCGCTGCTTCGACGGCATGGCCGAGCGCCTGTTGCCAATCCATGCCGTCAACACCGTGGCTGATGACGGTGGCGACGGCAGCAGCGGCCGAAATGGCGATCGAGGTATTGTGGGTGGCGCGACAGGTCTCGGCCACGATGGCGACGAGATCGGCGGCCGGCGGCGTCATGATACCGACCGGGGCGATGCGCATCGCCGCCCCATTGGTATCGCCATAGCGGCCGGCATCCTCCGGCGCGGTGCCTCCGTTGATCGCATCGATGGCACGCTTGGTCGATGGGCCCAGGAGATCATAGCCGCCACGGGCCTTGATGTCGTTCTCCCAGCGGATCAGCGCTTTGACCCAGGCATGATGATCAAAACGGTTCTTGGACTGCAGCAGTACCGAGCCAAGCAACAGCGTTTGCTCTGTATCATCGGTGATCGTGCCGGCTTTCAAGCCCTTGGACACCGGATGATCCGCCACAGGGGCGACGAAATCATCAACGAAGCCGTAGTGGTGTTTGATCTCAGCCGGCGACAAAAGCTGTGTCGGCATGCCCATGGCATCGCCCAGCGCGCCGCCAAGCAGCGCGCCCAATGCCCGATTGAATTTTTGCTCGATGGGCATGCTCATTCTCAGAACTCCAGATGCAATGCGAAATAGACAGGATTGAGCAGGCTGGTGACATATTCGATCGGCCGCTCATCGGCGCCGCGCGTCAGCCGCCGCGTGCGGAGAAATGCCGTGCCGGGCGCGCATTCCAACAGCACCGCATCCTCCTCGCCCAGCATTTCGATATCGGCCCATTCCTCGCCGTGACTATGAACCAGACCGGCGTCTCGCAACGTCTGCTGCAGCGAACCCGACCGCAGACCACGCAGCGGCACGTCCTCCAGCTCAGCGGACAGCGGCAGGCGGCTGCGCTCGATCGAGATCGGCTTCTGATCCCTGACCAGCAGGCGCAGGCGATCGACGACAATGAAGGAGGGATTGTCCAGCTTCAGCAGGCTTGCGAGTTCGGGATCGTCCATCACCTCGATGCGCAACGTCCGGGCCTCGGTGTCGGCGCCGACATCTGCCAACGCTTTCGACCAGCCGCTGGCGTCATTGATCGTCTGACCGTTGAAGGTGACGAAGGAGCCGATGCCGACCTTGGTGGTGATGAGGCCGCGGCTGTTGAGTTCTTCAAGCCCCTTGCGGAGCGTATTGCGGCTGACGGAAAAGCGCTGGACCAGCTCGCTTTCGCTCTGCAGCCGTTCACCGAAGCTCAAGACGCCGGTGCGGATTTCCTGTTCGAGCACGGATGCGATCTGCTCAGGCTTGGCAGCGCCGGGCTTCAATTGCGTCTTCTGGTTAGCCCGTCTTGCCATGTGAGACCTGTCTATTGAACCTGTCTAATCCTGTTCAATAATGAAGCAAAAAGCACGGGAGTCAAGCGTGGAATGCAGAGCTATTTTCCTTGCCAGCCGGTTCGGCGAATTTCCATTCCTCCTTGATCCACCGCTCTTCCGGCCGCGAGTTCGCAGGCAGCGCGCCAGAACCGTGATCAATCATCATACTATTCTATTGTCTTTGTATGATGATTTGGATAAATGGGCCAATGACCGACGGCAAATCGCCAATTTCGCCGTCGGAAATCGCGAGGACGCCGTGCTCGTCCATGGCGAGCTTGTCGAAGCTCTGCGCCTGAGAGATAAGACACGGGCGCGGGACTGTTCCCACAAGATGCTCGATCTTGCGGTGCGCGACCTCGCCGCCGCCGAACGGGTCATCGGCCGCACGAAATAGACCAAAATACTCACGATACGAGAGCATCCCATGAAAATCACCAAGCTGACGACCTACATTGTCCCGCCGCGCTGGCTGTTCCTGAAGATCGAAACCGATGAGGGCATCGTCGGCTGGGGGGAGCCGGTCGTCGAGGGACGGGCACTGACGGTGGAAGCCGCCGTGCATGAGCTGGCCGATTATCTGATCGGCAAGGATCCGTTCCTCATCGAGGACCACTGGAACGTCATGTATCGAGGTGGTTTCTATCGCGGCGGCGCCATCCATATGAGCGCGATTTCCGGCATCGACCAGGCACTCTGGGATATCAAGGGCAAGGCGCTCGGCCAACCGATCCATTCGCTGCTCGGCGGGCAGGTGCGCGACAAGATCAAGGTCTATAGCTGGATCGGCGGTGACCGGCCGGCGGATGTCGCCAACAATGCGCGCGAAGTCGTCGCGCGCGGCTTCAAGGCGATCAAGCTCAACGGCTGCGAGGAAATGCAGATCGTCGACAGCTGGGAAAAGATCGACAAGGCGGTCGAGACGATCGCCACGATCCGAGAGGCGATCGGTCCGCATATCGGCATCGGTGTCGACTTCCACGGGCGCGTGCACCGGCCGATGGCCAAGGTTCTGGCCAAGGAGCTCGAACCTTACAAGCTGATGTTCATCGAGGAGCCGGTCCTGTCGGAAAACCGCGAGGCGCTGAAGGAAATCGCCAATCATTGCTCGACACCGATTGCGCTTGGCGAACGGCTGTTCTCGCGCTGGGATTTCAAGTCGGTACTTTCGGACGGCTATGTCGACATCATCCAGCCGGATCTTTCGCACGCCGGCGGCATCACCGAGTGCCGCAAGATCGCAGCGATGGCGGAGGCCTATGACGTTGCGGTGGCGCCGCATTGTCCGCTCGGTCCGATCGCGCTCGCCGCCTGCCTGCAGGTCGATGCGGTCAGCTACAACGCCTTCATCCAGGAACAGAGCCTCGGCATTCACTACAACAAGGGCAACGACATTCTCGACTATATCTCCAACAAGGAAGTGTTCCACTATGCCGACGGCTTCGTCAGCATTCCGCAGGGACCCGGCCTCGGCATCGAAGTCGACGAAGCCTATGTGATCGAGCGCGCCAAGCAGGGGCATCGCTGGCGCAACCCGATCTGGCGTCACGAAGACGGCAGCTTCGCCGAGTGGTGAGCGGGGAATAAACTTCAGGGAAAGCGCACCCGGCAATCGTTCCTGGCGGATCGTGAGACGGGTCGCCGCTATGGTACATGAGCGGCCACACCGTCAATTCAGGGGATTATCGTCTGTGCCCGTCACCCTCTATGGAATCAAGAACTGCGACACCATGAAGAAGGCCTTCACCTGGCTGAAGGATCACGAAGTCGCCTATGCCTTCCATGATTATCGCGCCGAAGGAATCGATCAGGCGCTCGTCACTGCATGGTCGGAAAAGCTCGGTTGGGAAAAAGTACTCAATAAGGCCAGCACGACATTCAAGGAACTTCCCGAAGCCGACAAGGCTGACATTGATGAGGCCAAGGCCATTCAGCTGATGGTGCAGCATCCAACGATGATCAAGCGACCGGTATTGGTGACGGATGATGCGGTGATGACCGGCTTCAAGCCGGATGTTTATGGTGAAATTTTCAAGCTGCCCTGATTTCAAGATTATTGTGAAGTGACCGAGTATATGCGATCAATTCGCAATGCGGGTGGTCGTCCATACGAATATATTGGTTTCGGCAATCATGAGCAGGGAAACACGCTTCCGCCTGCGTGCTGCCCGAGGCGACAGGAAGCGCGGCCTCGAAATCCTCGACGAACTCGACAGGCTTCATCAGCAAGACCGAAATTGACCGATGTCCAGATCCACCCGTGCAACGCTTGCTCTTGCAAAAGCCGGAGCGGAATTCGAAGTCCTGACCTATGACTATGATCCCGCTGCCGGCCGGATCGGCATTCAGGCAGCGGACGCGCTCGGCGTCTCACCGGCGATCGTGCTCAAGACCCTGATGGCGGAGGTGGACGGCAAGCCGGTCTGCGTCGTCATCCCATCCGACAAGGAAGTCAGCATGAAGAAGCTGGCGGCCGCGTTCCGGGGCAAGTCGGCCAACATGATGAAGCCCGCGATTGCCGAAAAAGCCACAGGCTATGTCGTCGGCGGCATCTCGCCTTTCGGCCAGAAGAAACAGGTGCCCACCGTTTTCGAAGCCGAGGCGATGGCTCACGATTTTGTTTTCATGAATGGCGGACAGCGCGGGCTGCAAGTCCGACTGAAGCCGCAGGCCGCCGTGAAGGCGGCCAACGCCATTTCAGCATCGGTTATTATCTGATCATCAGCCGGCGGTTTCCGCTGCGCTGCTCTGCGCGTCGGCCTTGGGTCCACCCTTGGAAACGCCGACCATGGCCGGGCGCAGCACCCGGTCGCCGATCACATAGCCATCCTGCACAACCTGAATGACGGTGTTTGCCGGAATTTCGGCGTTCGGGACTTCGAACATCGCCTGGTGGAAGTTCGGATCGAACTTCTGGCCGGTCGGCTCGATCTTCTTGACGCCATGCCGCTCCAGGGCACCGAGCATTGCCCGTTCGGTCATTTCGACACCTTCGACCAGTGCCAGGAAGCCGGCGTCGCCGCCCGTGCGGGCCTCGGCCGGGATCGCATCGATCGCACGCCGCATATTGTCGGACACCGAAAGCATGTCACGCGCGAAGGAGGCGGCAGAGTAGACCTTGGCGTCCTTGACTTCGCGTTCGGTGCGGCGGCGCAAGTTGTCCATTTCGGCGGCGAGACGCAGATACCTGTCCTTGAGGTCGGCGTTTTCGGCCTTCAGCAATTCGACCGCATCGAGCTCTGGTGCACCCTGGCTGACATTGTCTTCGGCTGCATCCACGCTTGCCTCGGTGTCCGGCTGATATGCGTTCTTGTTTTCGTCCGTCATGGCGGTCTCCGCAATTCCTGATATCTTGGTGATTTGCACGGGATATCGAGGTTTGGCGCGGAAAAATCAAGACTTAGGACAAAGATTCCTAGTTTAACCGCACTTGGGCAATGCCAGGTGCGGCGGCGCAATCAGATAACAAGGAAGTCGCTTGCCGTCAGATGCTGATGAGGATTGAGCTCGGCGAACTTTATCCCGCCATGCCCACCCCGTCCGTCGGCGTCGAAGAACAGGGCGCCATTCGACTGGTTGTAGTCAAAATGGTTCTTGAAATCCGAGGTATCCAACTGGCCATTGCGAAGACCTTTGAAGATCGCATTGTCGATATCGATCCTGTCCTGACCATGCTTGAAGTCGGTGATTTCATCGACATTCTGCTTCAGCCTGGTGTTGAAGATGAAATGGTCGGCGCTGCCGCCCCCGGTTAATCGATCATTGCCGTCGCGGCCATTCAGCCTGTCCCTGCCACCGCCACCAAGCAGTGCATTGTTGGCGCCATTGCCGTAAATCCGGTCGTCACCGGTGCCGCCGATCGCACGCTCGATCAGCGAGGCCTCGTTGCCTTTGTAAAGCAGCGCGCTGTACACATTGGCATGTGCCAGATGGCCTTCGCCAAGATTTGCCCGGGGGCCGAATGTCGTCGCATTTCCAGGCGCAAGATCGATCGACAGATCGTTCTTGCGATTGCTGAAATCATAGGTGTCGTGGCCGCCGCCGTCCCATATGGTCAGGAGCGCGCGGTGATGAAGCGGCACACCCTGCCCCTGGCCGTTGACGAGCATCTGACCGTCCCTGTCGAAGCGGTAGGTCGTGTCGGTGCTGCGGTATTTGAAATCAGCACCGTAAAGATACTGAAGTGCTGCAATATCATCCTGCATCAGCGTGGTCGGGTGATCGACAGCCGAATCGTTCGGGGTAGGGTCGCCGGGATATTGCGTATAGGTCATGATCGAATATTCGTAGGAATTATGTGCCTTGGGCAAGGCGGGGAAGGTCACTCCATGGCCTTGCTGGCTAACATGGCCATGCTTGAGACCCAAGGCGTGGCCAAGCTCATGCATCAGTCCTGCGGCATAGGCGAAGCTGCCATATTTCGGCTGATCATAGGCACCATGGCCGAGCCAGACATCACCCCAGGAACTTTGCGCCCGGGTTGGATCGGGCGGATTACCCTCGGCAGTGCCATTGCCCGGTTTGTGGGGGCCCTGCGCGTCGCCGTAGTCGATCGAGTTTGCCTCCCCGAACCGGATATCGGCCAGCGGCTTGGTCGTCCGGTGAAAGCTCAGACCGCAGACGCCGTCAAAGTTATCGATGATCTTCTCATAGGCGGCCTTCTGCTGGCCACTGAGCGCCTGGAAGCCGGTGACATTCTGATAGCCGCCCAGCGAGTACTCATTGGAATTGTTCGGGAATGAATAGGTGAGATCCTTGTGGCCCCATTTCCAGCCCCAGAGAAGGCCGTCGATATCCCGATCATGGGAGAGCCCCACCTGCGGAAACGTCGTGGTGAAGGAGACATTGTCCAGCGCATAGTCATCCGTCGTGCTGTTGACGACGACTTTGGCGATGCCCTTCTGGCTTGAAAAGGAAAAATGCTGGCTGGGTTGGGAATTTGTCATCGTCGACAGCACATGGCCGGCGCTGTCGAAGAATTTCACCGTAATCGTCCCTGGCGCGTCGAGATAACCAGCGTCGAACTCTACCTTCGATGAGGGATTTTCGAATGTCCAGGACACGGTCCCCTTGAAGTTTTGCGCGTTTGGAGCAATTGCGGGATTCGCGCCTTGGTCCAGATAGGTCTCGCCATGAAAGCGGACAGTATTGCCCTTGTAGACGATAAACGGATCTTTCGTGCCCGGCTGCCATTCGGAGAATGAAATCGTCGACATGTTCACCGTCTCCAGCCGGGTCACTGCTTCCCGCCAAGCGCCTGCGATACAATTCACTACTATGCATTCGTGATGAAATGCATCGCCTGACCAGGGACGCCTCTCATCCGTGACCCACTTGTGAAAATGGGCTTTTCCGGTGCGAATACATCAAGACTGGCAATCCGCATCGGCTCAGCCGATAACGAAATCGTTGTTCGACAAGGTCATGCCGGCGTCAATATCTGCGAAAGCAACGGCGCTCTTGCCGTTTTTCCCGTCGACATCAAACAACACAGTTCCATTGGCACTATTGTAGATGATACGATCCGACTTATCATGCGCCTTTGCGCCCATAAAGAATGCGTTATCGTCGAGAAGGCCTGCAGCGAGACCGTCGAACACCTTGCTCTCCAGGCGGAAATAGTCCGCTCCGACGGTATAGTCGGTGATCGTGTCGATATTCTTGTTGCCGTCGAGATGGGTGCTGAAGATGAAGACGTCCACGCCGCCGTCTCCGGTCAGCGTATCCTTTCCGTCGCGTCCGTTCAGCCGGTCATTTCCTGCGTTGCCGTCAAGAATATTGGCCAGCATGTTTCCAAACATCTTGTCGTGATTGGAACCGCCATTGGCGTTCTCGATCAGCGAGGCGGTCTGGCCCTTGTAGAGCAAGGCATTCGCGACGTTACCACGTGCCATATGGCCGCTACCGAGATCGGCAAGCGGCCCGAATGTCGACCATTCCCCGGCGTTGAGGTCGACAACCACATTGACGGTTTTGTTCGAAAAGTCATACGTGTCCTTGCCTCCGCCATCCCATATGGTCAGCAACGCATGACCGTTGACCGGCACGCCCTGCCCGACGCCATTGATCCGCATCTGGCCATTCGCGTCCCAGGTGTAGACTGTCGCAGACTTGTTGAGATTGAAATTCGCGCCGTAAAGATATTGCAGCGTCGCGATGTCGTCCTGCATCAATGTCGTCGGATGATCCGGAGCATCGTCACCCGGGGTCGTGTCGCCGACATACTGGTGGTAGGTCATGACCGAATATTCGTAGGAATCATGATCGGCCGGCAGTTTGGGAAAGGTGATCCCGTGTCCGTTTTGCGTGACATGACCATGCTTCAGGCCAAGCGAGTGGCCGAGTTCGTGCATCAGGCCGGCGGCGTAGGCGAAACTGCCATAGGTGGGAGTCTCGTAGTTGCCATGCGTAAACCACACGTCACCCCAGCCAACTGTCGCGCGGCGTGGATCCGGCGGATTTCCCTCGGCAGTGCCGCCACCGGGGACATGGGTTGCCTTTCCGTCGGAATAGTTGATGCTGTCGGCTTCGGCAAAGCGGATGTCCGCATTCTCGGCAGCCGTCTCCGTGAAATTCAATCCGCAGATGCCGTCGAAGTTGGCGATAATGCCGGCATAAGCGGTTTGCTGGCCCGCGCTCAGGGCTTCGAACCCATTCACTTCCTTGTAGCCGTTTTGCGTATATTCGACGGAACTTGTCGGGAAGGAGTAGCTCAGATCCTTGTGATCCCATTTCCAGCCCCAGAGCAGCCCGTTAATATCGTCTGTCGGAGCCAGATCGACCTGCGGCGGCTGGTTGGTGAAGGCGATCGAGTCCACCGCGAATCCACTATCGTCGCCCTTGTCATTGTTGACCACGACTCTGGCTATGCCTTTGTCGTTTTCATAAACGATATGCTGTATCCCGAGCTGGTTGTTCTCCATCCTTTTCAGCAAATTTCCATTTTCGTCGAAGAACTTGATGCTCGTGCTGCCGATCTGGTTGAAGTAGCCGGCGTCGAATTCGACGTGGTCCACCGCGTTGCTGAACGTCCAGGAGACCGGCCCGATGTAGGTTGTGTCATGCGCGATCACCGGCGATGTCGGCTGGGAGCCGTCGCTGACGATCTGCCCCTTGAATGTTATCGTGTTGATCTTGCAGTGATATATCGGATTGAACGATCCGAAGAGTTGCTCCGAGAACGTAATGGTCTGCATATCGATCCCTCCCTGGGACACTGCCCATGATCTTCACACAGCGATTTGCACATACCCTGCCATTCGCACCGGCAGCAGCCGGTGCGGCTCTAAACTCGCTTGTTGAAAACGATCAGACTGGAAATAGAAGAGGAGATTTATTTTGCGACAACTATAAGTATAAGCGTCAATGAGCCAAATCTATACTATAGACCGGCATTTTTGTCAATATTGAACGAAAATGTAGTAAAATTCCCGAAAGTTCAAAGACCCTGTCCGGACAATTTAGACATCAGCTGTGCGGTATAATCCACCATGGGCACGATGCGGGAATAGTTGAGCCGCGTCGGGCCGATGACGCCGACGGCACCGATGATGCGATCCTCGCTGTTCTTGTAGGGCGCCACGATCAACGACGAGCCCGACAGCGAGAACAAAGTATTTTCCGAACCGATGAAGATGCGCACGCCTTGGCCGCTCTCTGCCAAATTGAGGATATCGCTCAGGGATTCCTTCTTTTCGAGATCGTCGAACAGCATGCGGACACGATCGAGATCGTCCATGCCGTCCAGCCCCTCGAGCAGATTGGACCGGCCACGCACGATCAACTGCGCCGGACGGCCATCGTCCAGGCCGCCGGACCATGTCGCCAGCCCCTTTTCGACAAGTTCGGTCGTCAGCTGATCGAGTTCGGAGCGAATGGTTTCCTTGAGCCTGTCGATCCGTTCGGCAGCCTCGCTCAGGGTCAGGCCGGACATATGGGCATTGAGAAAGTTCGCCGCCGCCACCAGCTGTGACGACGTCGTGCCGGCGGGCAGCGTGATGATGCGGTTTTCGATCTCGTCGCGATCGCCGACCAGCACCGCCAGGGCTTTCTCAGGCGAGAGGCGCACGAACTCGACATGCTTGAGCTGCGTATCGCTCTTGGTGGTGATGACCAGGCCGGCGCCGCGCGAGGCGGACGACAGCATCTGGCTCGCACCGGTCAGCGCGGTCTCGGCCCGCATGTCCCGATTGGTCGGACGGATCTGGCGATCGATCTCGCGGCGCTCGTCTTCGGAAAGCGCGCCAACCTGCATGAAGGCATCGACGAAGAACCGCAGGCCCTGCTGGGTCGGCAGGCGGCCGGCAGAGATATGCGGCGCGTAGATGAGCCCGAGATCTTCGAGATCGCTCATGACATTACGGATGGAAGCCGGCGACAGCGACATCGGCAGCAGGCGCGAAAGCGAGCGCGATCCCAAAGGCTCGCCGTTGCCGAGATAGCTTTCGACAATACGCCGAAAGATTTCGCCTGACCTGTCGTCGAGCCCTTTCATGGAGAGCTTGTTCCTTCCGCGCCGATACGCTGACAATGACACCATCTGAGATATAAGGATTTGCAGCGGCTTCGCAAAAGGAAATCACGCCTTTTCCTTTGCAAAATGTCCTTTCCGCGCTTAAGACGCGTCTCGAACAGAGATCAGGAGTTTCAGACCATGCGGCCATCCGGGCGGAAGACAGATCAAATGCGCAAGGTGAGTTTCGAGCGCGGCTATTCGAAACATGCCGAAGGCTCCTGCCTGGTGAAATTCGGCGACACGCATGTACTCTGCACCGCAAGCGTCGAGGAAAAGCCGCCGGCATGGCTGCGCAACACCGGCAAGGGCTGGGTCACCGCCGAATACGGCATGCTGCCGCGTTCGACCGGCGACCGCATGCGCCGTGAAGCCACCTCCGGCAAGCAGGGCGGCCGCACCCAGGAAATCCAGCGGCTGATCGGCCGCTCGCTCAGGGCGGTCGTCAGCCTCGAATCCCTGGGAGAACGCCAGATCACTGTCGATTGCGATGTCATCCAGGCCGATGGCGGCACCCGCACGGCTTCGATCACCGGCGGCTGGATTGCGCTGCACGACTGCCTGAAATGGATGGAGGCGCGCAATATGCTGAAGATCGAAAAGGTGCTCAAGGATCACGTCGCGGCGATTTCCAGCGGTATCTTCGCCAGCCAGCCGGTCGTCGATCTCGATTACCTCGAAGACTCCTCGGCCGAAACCGATGCCAATTTCGTCATGACCGGCAAGGGCGGCATCGTCGAGATCCAGGGTACGGCCGAAGGCGCGCCGTTCAGCGAGGAAGAACTGCTGACGCTGATGAGCCTGGCCAAGAACAGCATTGCCGAACTCGTCAGCCTGCAGAAGCAGGCGATCGCCTGAGGCTTTCCCGATGAACAAGGCTTCGATGCAAATCCTGGAATCGGCACTCTACGTGGACGATCTCGATGCGGCGGAAGCCTTTTACGAAAAAATCCTCGGTCTGGAGAAGATCACGCGTGCCGGCAACCGGCATGTGTTTTTCCGTTGTGGACCCGGCGTGCTGCTGATCTTCAATCCTGCCGCGACCGTCATCGCGCCGGCCGGGGGCCAATTGCAGGTGCCGCCGCATGGCACACGCGGAGCCGGACATCTCTGCTTCCGCGCCACGTCGGACGAGATCGGCGAATGGGCGGCGCGGCTGACGGCCGACGGCGTAGACATCGAATCCGTCGTCGAATGGCCGGGCGGCGGCCGCTCGATCTATTTTCGTGATCCGGCCGGCAATTCGCTGGAATTTGCCGAAGCCCGGATCTGGGGACTTTCATGAGAAAACTCGACAGCAAGACCATTATCGTCGCCAGCCACAATGCCGGCAAGATTAGCGAGATCCGCGACCTGATCGGACCGCTCGGCTTCACGGCGAAATCCGCAGCCGATCTCGGGTTCAACGAGCCGGATGAGACCGGCACGACATACGAGGAGAACGCCCGGATCAAGGCACTTGCCTCGGCAAAGGCCTCCGGCCTGCCGGCGCTGTCGGATGACTCCGGACTGGCGGTCGATGCTCTCAATGGCGCGCCCGGCGTTTACACCGCCAATTGGGCCGAGCGCGAGGATGGCAGCCGCGACTTCCAGATGGCAATGGAAAAGGTCGAGACTGCACTCACCGACAAGGGCGCGACAACACCGGAGATGCGCACCGGCCGCTTCATCAGCGTGCTCTGCCTCGCCTGGCCGGATGGTCACACCGAGACGTTCCGTGGCGAGGTCGAGGGCCATATCGTCTGGCCGCCGCGTGGCGGACTGGGCTTCGGCTACGATCCTGTCTTCCAGCCCCTTGGGCACGACGTGACCTTCGGTGAAATGCCGGCCGAACAGAAGCATGGCTGGAAGCCTGGCGAAGAGGCGGCACTGTCGCATCGCGCCCGTGCCTTCAAGCTGTTCGTCGAAACAGGGCTCGATATCTGACCATGGACATTACGGCGCCATTGTTGCCCGATACCGGCGAACCGGGCTTCGGCGTCTATATCCATTGGCCTTTCTGCGCGGCCAAGTGTCCTTATTGCGATTTCAACAGCCATGTCCGCCACCAGCCGGTGGATCAGGACGCCTTCGTTGCCGCGTTTCTCAGCGAGATAGCGGTCATGCGGGCGATCTCCGGGCCGCGCACCGTGACCTCGATTTTCCTGGGAGGCGGCACGCCATCGCTGATGAAGCCCGAGACTGTCGATGCGGTGCTCACCGGCATTGCGCGCAGCTGGCATGTGCCCGATGGCATCGAGATTACCATGGAGGCCAACCCGTCCAGCGTCGAGGCGGACCGCTTTCGCGGCTACCGCGCCGCCGGCGTCAATCGCGTCTCGCTCGGCGTGCAGGCCCTCAATGACAAGGATCTACGCTTTCTCGGTCGGCTGCACAATGTCGAGGACGCGCTGAAGGCCGTGAAATTGGCGCGCGACATCTTTCCGCGCATGTCCTTCGATCTGATCTATGCCCGGCCCGGCCAGCGCGAGGACGACTGGATCAAGGAACTGAACGAGGCGATCTCCTACGCCGTCGATCATCTGTCGCTCTACCAGCTGACGATCGAGGAAGGCACGCCCTTCTATGGCCTGCATCGCAACGGCAAGATTCAATTGCCCGATCAGGATGCCGCCGCCCGCCTCTACGAGATCACGCAGGGCGTGACGGAAGCCGCGGGCATGCCGGCCTACGAAGTCTCCAATCACGCCAAGCCGGGTGCGGAGAGCCGCCACAACCTCACCTACTGGCGCTATGGCGACTATGCCGGCATCGGACCCGGTGCCCATGGCCGGCTGACCTCCGGCGGGCGGAAATATGCGACCGCAACCGAGCGCAATCCCGAAGCCTGGCTCGAAGCCGTGCGCATGCAAGGCCATGGGATGATCGACAATGACAGCCTCGAAAGCGAGGAACAGGCCGACGAAATGCTGCTGATGGGCCTCAGGCTGCGCGAAGGCCTTGATCTGGTGCGCTGGAGCGAAAGAGCCGGCCATTCGCTCAATCCCGACAAGGAGGACTTCCTCATCGGCCACGGCTTCCTGGAGCGGCTTGGAAATGCCCGTATCCGCTGCACGCCGCAGGGCATGTTGATCCTCGATTCCGTCGTTGCCGACCTCGCCTCATAAACCGTGTCGCGGGTGACTATCGTCTAAAATCTACTATTTTCTCGATTTTAATGCTTTTGTGAATTCGTCTGGCCATGCGGCTCTTGACCGTGGCGCAAGCTTCACGACATATATCTATACATAAGGCAGCGTCAGGGGCAGATTGCGACCCACGTTCAGAGCCTGATTCTTATGTTAATGGAATGCCATGGCCACGATTAATTTCGATGACCCGAATTCAGCTGCGAACCGATCGAAAAGATCCCGTTTCACAGTCGAATGGCCCACACTTGCGCTTGCAGTTTTCATTTATGGTTCGTGGCTCCTGCTCACTTATTTCTGGGCATCCATTCCCTATGTCGCGCTGTTCATCGCCGGGGGATGGCTGCTTGCCTGGCATGGCTCGCTGCAGCATGAAGTCCTGCATGGCCACCCCACCCGCATCCGCCAGATCAACGACCTGATCGGCTGGTTTCCGCTGGCGATCTGGCTGCCCTACGCGCTCTACAAGCGCGCCCATCTCAGGCATCACAATGACGAATGGCTGACCGATCCGATCGAGGATCCCGAGTCCTATTATTTAACCGGCGACGGCTGGGAACGCACCGGCGCCCTGGGCCGGTTGATGACCGTCGTCAACAACACCCTGCCCGGACGGCTGATCATCGGGCCCCTGGTGTCGCTGTCGACATTCCTCGGTCATGAACTCAGCCATGTGGCGCGCGGTGATTTCCGCAACGCGCCCATCTGGTTCGTGCATCTGATCGGTTGCGCGGTCGTGTTCACCTGGGTACTGGCGGTCTGCGGCATGCCGCTGTGGATCTACCTGACGGCCTTCATCTATTCCGGCATCGCCTTCTCGCGCCTGCGCTCGTTCGCCGAGCATCAATATGCCGGCGTTAAGGAAGAACGAACGGCGATCGTCGAGAATACGCCCGCCTTTGGCCTGCTGTTTCTCTATAACAACCTGCATATCGTTCACCATTCGCGCCCGCAAATGCCGTGGTACAAAATTCCGCAGCTCTACAAGGCCAATCGCGATGCTTTCATCAAGCTGAATGGCGGGCTGGTGTATAACGGTTATCTGGAAGTGGCGCGGCGCTATTTCTTCCGCACCCATCACGAGCCGGTGCATCCCCTGCATCCGGAGACCGCGGCTGGCACGGATATTCCGGAAATCCAGAACGATCAGGCGATGATCGGATAGCCCAGACGCTCGGCTTCGCGTCTATAGGCGTCGAGCCGGTCGTAGTCTTCATCCGTCAGGACTTCGATACCGGTCAGGCCGAGCGCTGAAACCGCCCCGGCATAGGCGGGATCAGCGATCGTGTCGGCAATCGCCTTCCGCAAGGCTTCGACCTCGGCATCGGACGCATCGAGCCGGGTGATGTAAGGCAGGCCGGGCCCCGAGGGCGACTCGGCCAGGATACGGACGCCCTTCAGCATGTCAGGCCTGTGCCTGGCCAGCATGCCCCAGGTGACCGTATCGATCGAGGCGACATCGGCCTGGCCGTCCTGCACGGCCTTGATCGACGGCAGATGGCCGCCGGAAATATGGATCCGCGAGAAGAATTTTCCATCCCTTGCGAGCGGCATGATCGCCGCCCGGAACAGGTTCATGCCCGAGTTCGAACCCCAGTCATTGACCGAGGCAACAGCGCCGCGCAGATCTTCAAGGCTTTCGGCCTCGCAGCTGTCGGCGACGATGATGAAGCTGACACGCTCCGTGCCCTTGCCGCCGGCAAAATCGAACACCGGCGTTGCCACCAGCCTTACCTTGCCCTTGAGCTGCGAGACGTATGGGTAGCCGCAGGTTTGCGCCAGCATGAGGTCCGGCTGCAGCCAGATGCCGTCATAGCTGATAACCCGGTCCAGCGCCTCCGGCGCCTCGTAACCGGCCGCACGCAGCCGATCCCGAATGCCCTGCCATATCCGGTCGTTGGCCGCCTGGACGGGCGACACGGAATCGTACATGGCAAGGCTGGCGCGCGGCATCAGGCGAGGCTCCGGAAATGCTGGAAGGTTTACTCGTTGATCAGCCTGCGGAGCAGCTCGATCTCATGCGACAATTTCTGATCGCCGGTAATCAGCTCTTCGATCTTGCGGACGGCATGCAGCACTGTCGTATGGTCGCGTCCGCCGAAGCGGCGGCCGATTTCCGGGAAAGACCGTGGCGTCATGGTCTTCGACAGATACATCGCCACCTGCCTGGGCTTGACGATGACGCGCGTCCGGCGGTTCGACACCAGTTCCTGACGCGAGACGTTGTAATGCCGCGCGACGATCCGCTGGATGTCCTCGATACGTATCCGCTTGGGCTCGCCGGCGCCGACCAGATGGGCCAGCAATTCGTCAATCCGCTCGATCGTCAGGTCCGGCTCGAAGGAGCGGCGGAAGATCAGCTGGTTGAATGCCCCTTCCAGCTCGCGTCCCGAGGCTGTGATGCTGGTGGCGACGTGCTCAAGGATCTTGCTGGGGATCTCGATGCTTGGGTCTTCCTGCCGGGCCTGCGCCAGACGGATCTTCAGCATCTCGAGACGCATCTCGTAGTCCGGCGCTTCGAGTTCGATCGCCACGCCACCCTGCAGCCGCGAACGAACACGCGGATCGAGCGATTCCAGCTCCCACGGCGCGCGATCGGCTGCGACCACCACCTGCTTGGCGCTGTCGAGCAACATATTGAGGAGATGGCAGAACTCATTCTGGATCAGCTTGCCCTGCAGGAACTGCATATCATCGATAATCAGGATATCGATGTTCCGCAACGAGTCCTTGAGCGTCAGCGCATCGTTGTCACGGATCGCGGTTGCGAAACGCCACATGAAATATTCCGCCGTCAGATAAACGACGCGCGGATTGCGCGGATTTGCAAGGGCAGCTGCGGCAATCGCCTGCAGCAGATGCGTCTTGCCAAGGCCGACATTCGAGTGAAGGAAAAGCGGATTGAAGCGCACGGCACTGGCGCCGGATTCCGCAATGGTCTTGGCTGCGGCCAGAGCAACACGATTGGAAGAACCCTCTACGAAGCTCGCAAACGTATAGCGGCTATCGAGCGGAGAGCCGAACAACATCGACGGCTGCGAAGGCCTTGATGTCGTCGTGATGGCCTGCGGATTCACGGGCTGATAGTGTTGTGTTGTTGTAGCGCTCTTGCGTGGCAGCTGGGCGAGCGGCGCATCCATGATCGACACCGTGGTCTCTTCCGCGATAGGGCGGCTTGGCTTGCCGGCGGTGCGCACGAGGACCTCAACCTTGAGGATGTTGGCGTCCTCCTCCTGTAGAAGGGCGGTCATCATATCGAGGTAACGGTTGGTGATCCATGACTTGAGGAACGTGGTCGGCACAGAAAGGCGCACGACGCTCTTGGAGATCGAATGGATCTTCAGCCGTCCGAACCAGCTCGCATAGACATCGGGGCCGACTTTCGCCTTCAGTCGCGCACTAAAACGCTCGAACAAGGCATCATGTTTCATGCCCTCGGTCCCCATATCCACTTCTGCAACGCCTGCTGGCATAGCCTGCACTTTATCCTTGATCGGATATGTGCCTTTTTCTGTCATTGTCATGTGCATGTCGCCGCCTTTTATATGTCATAGTCAGGGGGATTTCTCCCCCAGCGCTGTTTCTCTCCCGATGTCCGGCTGATCCTCCTGCATTCCCCGCTTCCGGATTGAATGGTGAAAAGGCCTCGTTCGGCACGACCATCAGGACGTAACGTTCAATTCTTCAACTGGTTCCGGAATATGCCAGGTCCCCATGGCATTCCCTCTCTTCTCCGCTCCGTCAGCACCTGCTTGCGTTGCATCTTGGTCACCTGGACGCAGAAGACAAAATCTTCCCCGGGGGCGCTTGCGACTGCCCCACTTCCGGCCTGACGATCAGGGATGAAACGAAATCGGAAATTCCGTTGCGATAACAGAGGCCTGAATCGCTGGTCCAATCCACCCGCCGGCTTCAATGGAGCAGCCTTCCTCGCCTCTCTGGAAATCATTTAGGCAAGATCGGCGGGCAAGATCAATCGGCTTTTTTACGCAATCTTAAGAGAAAGCGATTGACTTTATGCCGCCGCTTAAAACCCCGGCGGTTGTCGAATAAGAATCGCTTGGGAATCAAGGAGATTCGTTTTTTGGCCTGCCGACTCACGCGTTCAACAAAAAAAATAAAATATTCACTTGACTCGATAATGCGACAAGTTGCCGTAGCGTGAGCATCGGAGGCAGAGGAATACCTTCCATAAGTGATTGAAATCATTAACTTAATTTTGTCATGTTATTTTACGACAAAGTTATGACAGTGATAAAGATTTAACCAATTGCAATGAAACGACAAAAGGCCCGGCAATAAATGCCGGGCCTTTTAGAAGTTGATTTTCGCTGGTTCAGGCGCCGAGCGTGTTGACGCGCTGGGCCAGACGCGACACCTTGCGGGACGCGGTATTGCGGTGCAGGACACCCCTGGTTGCCGCGCGCTGCAATTCCGGCTGTGCTGCCTTGAGGGCTGCTTCCGCTGCCGTCTTGTCGCCTGAAGCGATGGCTTCCTCAACCTTGCGGATGAAGCTGCGCATGCGCGAACGACGCGCCTTGTTGACTTCCGTACGGGCGGCGATCTTGCGGGTCGCTTTTTTCGCCGAATCTGTATTGGCCATGTGTGCCTCTCTTCAATCGATCGTGTCCAACATGCCCCTGCGCCGCTGCCCTTGTGGCGGGCGGCCTCAATGCAGGGCAATGAGGGAGCATTCAGAAAAGCGTTCAGGCTTTTCAAACTGTGGGCGGCGTATAGCGCCAATCCCGGGGAACGTCAATCAACTTTGCGAAAGATTCTACTGCCAGGATAGTATGTTCAGCGGTTCCTGAACTGCGGCTTACGTTTCTCGGTAAAGGCCGCCATGCCTTCCTTCTGGTCCTCGGTGGCAAAGAGCGCGTGGAAAAGCCGGCGCTCGAAAAGCAATCCCTCCGCGAGAGTGGTCTCGAAGGCCCGATTGACGCTTTCCTTGGCCATCATCACCGACGGCCGCGAGAACGAGGCGATCTTCTCGGCCGCCTCCATCGCTTCGTCCAACAGTTTGTCCTTGGCCACGACACGCGCCACCATGCCGATCCGCTCGGCCTCGGCGGCATCGATCGTTCGTCCCGTCAGCACCATGTCCATGGCCTTCGCCTTGCCGACGGCCCGCGTCAGGCGCTGGGTGCCGCCCATGCCCGGCAGGACGCCGAGGGTGATTTCGGGCTGGCCGAATTTCGCATTGTCGGCGGCGATAATGAAATCGCACATCAGCGCAAGTTCGCAACCGCCGCCGAGCGCGAATCCCGCCACCGCCGCGATCAGCGGCTTGCGGAAAGCGGCGACCTTGTCCCATCCCGATAAATGGTCGCCGAGATAGGCGTCCATAAAGGAAAGGTCCTTCATTTCCTTGATGTCGGCGCCGGCGGCAAAGGCCTTCTCGCTACCGGTCAGCACGATCGCGCCGATCGCATCGTCGCTGTTGAAACGCGCCAGCACGTCCAGCAGTTCCTCCAACAGGATCCTGTTCAGCGCATTCAGCGCATGCGGCCGGTTGAGCCGCACCAGCCCCACCGCGCCCCGCTGCTCGACGATCAAGGTTTCATAGGCCATCGGGAGTTCCTCACTTTCTGGAGACTTATTTCTGGCAGTCCGAGCAATAGAAGGTAGATCGTCCAGACTGGGTGATACGCGAGACGGTGCCCCTGCAACCGGGCGTCATGCAGGGCTCGCCCTCGCGATCATAGACGCGGAAGCGGTGCTGGAAATAGCCGAGCGAACCGTCGGCCTGGATATGATCGCGCAGCGACGAGCCACCGGCCTCGATCGCCTCGGCAATGACGGCGCGGATGTCATCGGTCAGCAGTTCCAGTGCCTTAGCCGGCTTGCCGCTGGCCTTGACGATCGAGGATGAGACGCGCGTCGGCAGAAGATGGGCGCGGTGCAGCGCCTCGCACACATAGATATTGCCCAGGCCCGCCACGACTTTCTGGTCGAGCAGCGCACTCTTGAGCGGCTGCTTGCGCGATTGAAAGCGCGCGGCGAGATAGTCGGCCGACAGGAAATTGCCGGTCGGTTCGGGCCCAAGTCCGGCAAAGGCCGGATAGGCATCGAGCGCCGACGTCGCCATCAGATGCATGAAGCCGAAGCGGCGGGGGTCGTTGTAGATGATGCGGACCGGTCCGTCCTTGCGCTCGATGTCGAAGATCACATGGTCATGCGCGTGGTTCTTCGATCGCGGATGATGGAATTCGCCGGGTGTTTCGTCACACTCCGCCTCGATCCGGAATGAGCCGGACATGCCGAGATGGGCGATGATCGTCCGGTCGTCCTCGAGATTGATCAGCAGGTATTTCGCCCGCCGCGACAGCGCCAGGACGTTACGTCCCTCGACATGCTTCTGGAAATCCGCCGGGAAGGGAAATCTGAGATCGCCACGCCTGAGCGTCAACCCGCGGACCAGTCCGCCTTCCATGAAGGGGGCGAGGCCGCGTCGGACGGTTTCGACCTCCGGAAGTTCAGGCATCGGACACTCATCTCGAAATTGATAGTGGGTTTATAGGCGGAGTGGGCGCCCGCGGTCCACAGAAAATCTCTGCGGCATGCCAGGCCACAAAAACGCCGCATCATTTTGCGCGCGCGCCGACTGGCATCCTCTGGAACGATCCGTTATTGTCGCGCCGCAATAAGAAGAATGTGGAGCAATGATCATGACTCAAACGCGCACGAGTGCCGATGGCGGGATGGAGACATCCTACGGATTTCGCGATGTCGGCGCGGGGGAGAAGCAGACGCTCGTCAATGATGTGTTCCACAAGGTCGCCAAGCGCTATGACATCATGAACGACCTGATGTCGGCCGGCATGCATCGCGCCTGGAAAGCCGCGATGATTTCGGCGCTCAACCCGCGCAAGAGCCCCGACTACAAGGTGCTGGACGTGGCCGGCGGCACGGGCGATATCGCCTTCCGCATCATCGAGGCCTCCGATCGCCTGGCGCATGCCACCGTGCTCGACATCAACGGCTCGATGCTGGCCGTGGGCGCGGAACGTGCCCAGAAGAAGGGTCTGATGCCCAACCTGGCCTTTGTCGAGGCCAATGCCGAGGAACTGCCGTTCGAGGATCGCTCTTTCGATGCCTATACGATCGCCTTCGGCATCCGCAATGTACCGCGCATCGACGTGGCATTGTCGGAAGCCTATCGCGTGCTGAAGCGGGGCGGACGCCTGCTGGTACTCGAATTTTCCGATGTCGAGATGCCGCTGCTCGACAAGGTCTACGAATCCTGGTCGTTCCATGCCATTCCCAAAATCGGCAAGGCGGTGACCGGCGAGGCCGAGCCCTATCAATATCTGGTCGAGTCGATCCGCAAGTTCCCCAACCAGCGGGATTTTGCCGCGATGATCACCAAAGCCGGCTTCTCCCGGGCGACGTTCACCAATTTCACCGGTGGCATCGCGGCGCTGCATTCCGGCTGGAAACTGTG
>JAQGJP010000011.1 GCA_028290545.1 Rhizobium sp.
CAACCCGGCGAACCGGGCTGCGAGGATCAGCCGGCGCTTATGCCGGTACGTCGAGGCCGACGAAGGGCGAGACTTCGTAGCCGTTTTCTTCCTTGATCGGGGCGTTCATCCAGGGAGCGCCATCGACATTCCAGAAGATCTTGATCACGGTCTTGTTGTTCAGGAATTCGACATGCTCGGAAGCGGCGACGAACGGTCCGGAACCATCCTTGATCAGGTAGTAAGTCCAGTCAGCAAGGATCACATCACCCTTGGTGCCGAGTGCCGGGGCGCGGTTGTTCCAGCGGACGGGGTATCCCAGCAGCGTGCCAGCAAAGCCATCGCGGGCATTCGGCTGCCAGATGTAATGCCCCTCCGGATCTACCATCTGCGCAATCTGCACAAGGCAAGACTGCGACATCGACCAGACCGGTGTGCCGCCGCGCATCAACAGGACAGCGACCATCTTCAATAGATCGACGTAACTGATCTGGAGGGTGACGGCGCGGTTGATCCACTTGGTAGCGCCGGCATTGATGACGCCAAGAGGCTGCGTGCCGCCCGTTCCGCGCAGAAATGCATAGTCTTCAGCGCCATTGACGCCTTCGCGCATCATACCTTCCAACAGCGATGCGGAAGACTGCCAGTTGCGCAACAGCTTGTCAGTGACCTTCACGTAGCCCGCAATCTCATGCGGCGTCAGTGTGATGCCCTTCAGAGTAGCGCCAGTCTCAGGCTTCGCGCCACCTTCCTCGACCCATCCGAACGTCATGCCGCCAAACATGTTGCCGGGCTGGGTTCCAGATTGATCGAGCGCCGGCATCGTGATTGCGGAATCAGGCGGAGAACCGGCCGGAATGACGGTCGCACGAGAACGAACAAGGGCATCCTGCGGACGAACACTAAGGATGGTCGAGCGCACCTGCGTCGGCACCATGAACCCGCCGGAAGCATCATTATCCATGCGCATCTCAGAGCGCAGGCCGTTTTCATCGGCCTCAGCGCCGACGCCTTCGACGAAGTTCAGACGCTGGTCATTCGGATTGAAGCGGACAGCGTTCATGAATTCACCGATGTTCTCGAATTCCTTTGAGGCCTCCGGACCACCGGCGCGTTCAATGCCGCCGTTGCGACTTGCTGCAGGAATAACGGCATCTAGCGCGGCGGTGGTGCTCGCAAGGTCAGCTGCGCGGGCAATGCGACCGTCCAGCGTCTCTTTCTCGGCCTTGAAGCCGTCGAATGCCGACGCCTCTTCGGCTGTCAGATCTCGATCCTCGGCTTCCGCCTTGTCAATAATCGCCTGCATCTTGCCGACCAGATCGACGCGTCGCGCGCGCAGCGCCGGCAGCGCGGCAGTGGCGATCATGTAATCCTGAAGATTGGGAACGTGAGCCAGGTACTGCGTCATGGCGGATGCGTCGTGCGCCGGGACCATCACCGCCAGAGCAACGAGCGCGACGGCTAGGAAAAGCGCACCGCCAAACATTGCGGTTCGTTTGGTCATCATGGGGTTTCTCCTGTTTGATGATCCTCCCGGACAAAGAAAATCGTGCTCGATCACGCCGGGCCGCGAACGGACGAATAGGAAATGAAATCAGATCAGAGCGTCAGCGCACGCTTTTCGCGTTCGCCGGCAAAAGCTCTGCGGCCTGCCTGTTCCGGCTGGCGCTGCGCCACGCCAAAGCGGGCAAGAGTGTCTTCCAATGTGCCAACACGGTCTGCCATTTTGCCGGATACCGCCTGTTTTGCCATCACCATGCGCCCCTGGCCGAATCCACCGCGTACATCGGCCGATGCCACGCCGCGACCCATTGCAACGCGGTCTATGAACATCTCGTAGACGGCATCGACCTGGGCTTGCACATAGGCGAGTGCTTCCTCGCTGAGAGGTCCGAAGGGATTTCCCTCGATCTTGAACGGTCCGGCTGAAATCAGCGATTTGCGGATGCCAAGCTTTTCCAGCGACGCGCTGATATCGTTATGCATGGTGTAGACGCCGATCGAGCCGACCTGGCCGGATGGCGTCACCACGATTTCATCAGCAGCGGACGCCAGCCAATAGGCCGCACTGGCCGCAGTGGCGTTGACCTGGGCAATAATCGGCTTCCTGCCGCGATAGGAATGGATCAGACCGGCCGCCTCATCGACGCCCGACACTGTGCCACCAGGCGAATCCACGTCGAGAATGACTGTCTTAACGCCTTCATCGTCCGCCGCCATCCGCAGGTTGCGGGCGAAAGCCTCGACGCTGGTTCCGCCGCCGCCGGAGATATTACCCATCATCTCGACCCGGTTGGAAATAATGCCGCGAATTGGCACGATGGCAACGTCGCCCTCCTTGCGGGCAACGGCTTTGGCGGTCTGCGGCGCGATTTTCGCCTCGATTTCCTCGGCTGAAAATTTTACGCCATCGGCCTGCGTGGTCAAGAATTCGGTGATCGCCGCCAGCTTTTCCGGCTGCATCGCCCAGAGCTCGGACGCGAAAGCCATCAGGATATGAGCATATTTCATGCGGCTTGATCCTCATCGTCGGCAACGACCGGCGCAGTCTTTGGCGCTCCGCCGCTCGGTTGATAGTTCGGGTCGGTAGCGCGATCGAGCGTGACGAAATTCGCCGGGACGAAATGATGGTCGCCAGCCTCGCCGATGCCATCCTCTTCCTCAAGCGCCAGAATCCGGTTCGGGGAAAAGCCGCCGACCGCGAAAATCTTCTGGTAGAAATCAGCACGGGTCTTCATATCGCCGCGCATGATGGCATTGAGGTTGAACTTCACATAATAGCCCTGGGCGATCTCTTCCTCGGTGAAAAGCTTCCAGTTCAATTCCTGTTCAAATGCATCGATCCATGGCCCGACCGTCTGGCGGATAAAGCCGATCATCAGCTGCTCGATGCCGGAACCCCAGGTCGTCGTGCCTTCATGGCTTTGCAACAGGATGAGCGGAATATCGAAGATCCGGGCGATTTCGGCGATCTGGAACTCGCGAGACCCAAGAAACTGCGCGTCCTCAGGGGGAATTGTCGTCTGGATATACTTCATCCCCTCTTCGAGGACTTTCATCTTATGGGCGTTATCCAGCCCACCCTGCTTTTCCATCATCGCGGCAGGGCTGTCAGCCGCTGCCTTGCCGTCTTTTCCGCGAATGTTAGTCTTTGCCTCGCCGGAAAGCTTGCCGGGGTGCAGCAAAAACCCGCCACTCTTGGCGTCGTTGGCGAAGAATTTGCCTCCGAACGCTTCCATGGCGAGACCCATGCTGACTGCTTCGCGCGCCAACCCGATCTGCGACATGCCGATATAGCCATCCTGCGACTGATCCATGATGTGGATCACATCCTCGGATGGCAGGTCGACGGTCTTGCCGTCGATCGAAGTCCGGAAGAAATGCTTGCCGTTCTGGCGCACCGGCCGGGTGCGATCCGGCAACAGAGGATACAGGCCGACCGCCTGGCCACGCTGATTGCGCTCGATCTCAAGGTAACCGTTACCCCAGAGCAGCGCATGCGCCATCGTCGTCTTGCGCACCGTGCGCGACGACATCAGATCGTTCGGCCTTACACCGATGCGGGCGGCGAAGGGATGCATTGCAGCCGTCACCACTTCCTTGCCACCGTCCGACTTGGAACGATACATGCGCAAGGGAAACTGACCAACCGGATTGGCGATGCGGTTGACGCAGGCGTAGACGACAGGCAGCCGCAGAGCCGACAGTTCAGATACCGGCACGCCGGCATTGGTCTTGCCGCCACCGATCGCGGTCATCAGCCAGCCGGACGGGCTCGTGAAGCTTCCGCCATCGTTATGACGCGACCCACCGCCGAACAGATTAGCCATTGCGTTGCCGAAAAAGCCCATCAGATTTCGATCTCCAGGATACCGCGCGTCTCGTAGACCGAGGGCTCTTCGATAAGTGGGTTCAGATCCATCAGCGAAATACCATTAAAGCCGGCGACCAGAGGGTCGATCTTGGCTGTGCCCGCCTGCGCCTTTTCGATTTTGATGTTATTGCCGGCATAGGTGGCCTTGGCATTGTCGACGCACCACTGCATCATTTTCTGACCGCCGTGCTTCAATTCGCCTTCGCGCAATCGCCATTCCACCGTCATGATCGAGGATGAGAGGCGGGCGCCCTGCGGCACACCCGAGACCGGACCGCCATCATCCTTGGTCATTATCCCCTTCATCTCCAGGTGCGAGATGATGGTTTTCGTCCCCCAGGAGTCGAAGCCGATGCCATCTTCCGCCGGAACTTTCCCGGTGCCGTAGAGAAACTCGATCTGGTTAGAGACATCGGCAACGACTTCCGAGAGGTTCTCGAAAACCGTCAACTCACCTGCCTTCTCGAAATCGTCGAGATGCGAGCCAATCGACTTGCGACGCTCGGCTGCGATGGTCACGGCCCAGGCGTGAAACCACATATACCAGGTCTTGCTGGCAATCTTTCGCCCGACCACGGCCAGGCCGACTAGGTCATCCGTGCCACCCATATCGACGCCAACCGTGATGACTTCGCTATGCTCGATCAACCAATCGAGACTGGCAAGCTCCGGAAGAGCGGCGCCCTCCCAGTATTGCGCGGCGCGCCATCCGCCGAGACCGGAACCGATCTCGACATTGAGATGCTGGGATGCAAACAGCAGCAGCTCGGCATTGCCAGCCGCTTCGGCCTTCGTCAGCTCGTCGATCAGAAAGTTCTCATCGACCGAGCGGTTAAGGTTCGGGTTGACCATCCGCCAGGTCGAACGATCGCGCCATTGCCGCGACAGGTGTGGCGGCAGCTCATAGATGATCGCCAGCAGGGAGATCTGCATCCGGCCGTCGCGAACGGCGCGGGCATTGTCGAGTTCGTTCCGGAATACGCCATACGGCGGCTCTTTCGACTGCGTCGAGATCTGCAGCAGAAAACCATCAGGACGCGACGCCAGCGAGCCGCGGATTTCGAGGAACAGTTCCTTGGCTTTCGACTTGGCCGCAAGCACATGCGTCTCGTCGATCAGGATATACGTCGCCTTCGACCCGGTGATGACATCGGCTTCGGCAGCCTTGATGATGATCATCGCGCCCGAGTTCCGGTGTGTGATGGTCTTTTCATGGTTCTGCGCATGGAACAGGTCCATCAAAGCCTTGTCGAGTTTGATAATGCCCCACGCTTGTTTGAAGGCCATGCCGGCAATCTTCTTGGTCGGCGCGATCATCAGAAGCTCGGCTTCCGGCCTCATGTTGAGGATCGCGGCGGTGACGATGATCGCCGCCGAAATGCTGGTCTTGCCGTTCTTCTTCGGCACCAGCAGGAAGAATTCGCGGATCATCCGGCGCTTGGCCTTGACGTCGAACGAACCGAAGATCGCGCGAACGAAATCGAACACCCATTCGTCGCAGGCCTCGCCATGTGTCGGATTGCCGATGATATCCGGCACCCGCAGACGCTTAAAGATGCGCAACGCGCGTTCAGCCTCGACCTCGAACAGCGGCAACGTCGGCACCAGCGACCGGCCCTCGACGATACGGCTCTGCCAGTCAGGGCAAGCGGTCGACCAGTCGCTCCGGATCAGCGGTGTTGCGTCGGGTGCCAGCATTAGGAATTCAATTGCCTTCCACGGAATGCGAGGTCTGAGCCCCAATCTTCAGTATGTTCGACGGCCTCGGCGGCGAGCGACGCGGCTTCCTTCTTGCCCAGCTTGGCCGGGGGCGGGATGTCAACGTGATCATCATCATCGTCACCTCGAAACGAGCGCTCGGCATTGGTCGCGTCGTTCTTTTCGAGCAGCCTGCCGAATTCCTTGAAGGCGCCGACGTTGCCATCCATCGCCAATTCCCAAAGCTTCTCAAGCCGCCTGGCATCGAGCATGTCGCGAGCCAGAAGCCGACGCTTCATCTCGTTAAAATAATACTTGTACAAAGTCGGCTTGGAGATGCCGATCGAGTTGGCAATCCGCTCATCGGCCCAGCCGACCGCCAGCAACATACTGACTTTGTTCCTGTTTTCGACAGACGGCACATGCACCGGTCGGCCGCGCTTGCCACGGCCCTCTGGAATAGGCATGCCGAACAGGTCTAAATTCTCGCTCACAAGAAAAAAATCTCCGAATGGGGGGGACGCGGGTCCAAGGGGCGAGGGGTTTGGCGACTTTTGACCCGCCCCCCCTATGAGTCCGATGAGGCAGGCGGCCTCACCACCTCAAGCCTTCGTTCCGCTCTTCGGCCTGACCGGGGCCATCGTGCCACGCCTTGCTGACCGTCTGGATGTTGTCGATATCCCAGAACAGCGCTTCGTCCCCACGATGGGCAACGATGTGGTGTGCTACGGGGCTGTTGTCGTCGGGATGCTTGCCCATGCAGATGATGCCAGACTTCTGGCATGTGTATGCATCGCGCAGCAGCACAGCCTGTCTTAGCTTCTGCCAGCGTGCGGTCTTATACCAAGCGCGCCATGCGACCGTCTGGTCACGAACCCTGAGACGTTCGGCCTCGGCTTCTTGCCTCGACATGGCAATCAGCCTTGAACCCATGGGCGAGAGGCGCGGCTTGAGTGATGACAGTCTACCCACCAGCTAATCGGCTCTGGTGAGCACAGTCTCGATCGAATGATCGGAGTGGTAGGGCAGTGCGGGTTGTCCATCGTAGAAGGCCAATTCGCCACGTCTCTCGATCTCAGCCAAGCAGCGATCGGTCACATACTGACCAACGGTGATCATGCATGCGAGATCCGCAGATGGCAGGTCCTCGATCTCGCGGTCGCGTGTCAGCGTCTTCGCCGCTGCCTCAAGCTCTTCCTTCGTGACAATGATTTCATCGATCTCAGCGTCCGACATGGAAAGCTCCAATATAGAGGGGGATTGTTAGGCAGCGCCTATACCCTAGACACGAGAAAGGCGACCTTTCGGCCGGCTCAGTCCTCATTCTGAAATGATGATATAGCTCACGCACTGGCCCTGAATCGATGCCCGTCTATCTGGGCTCTGTAGGGCTCGGGTCCGACTGGGTATCTTGCACCAACTGGATCTCGGATCGTCCGGGCAGCAAATGACTCTCATAGTCTATCGAAGTAAGCAAGCGGCAACTTGATAGGGCAGGGCCTGCCGAACAGCATCACCTCGACCGTTGCCGTGTCATTGTCTACTTGCACTATTTCGCCCTTGTGATCGACCCATGGGCCGAGCTTGATGAACACCTCATCCCCACATTGCAGCCCGTCATCGATCACAGGTTCCGCTTCATCGCTTTCAATGAAGTCCTTGTAAAGGTTGAAGTTCACGTCGCTGATCCGCCACGGCGAACCCGATCCCCCCATCACCCCATGCACGTTGCGAAGCGCTGCCATGCCGAGGAAGGCACGTTCGTCGATCCCGCAATTGACCAGCACATATCCACCAAGAACCACCCGTCCACGCTTGATCCGAGGCCGACCGCGACGATGATAGACGCCATCCTTTTCCACAGCCACGAATGTCTCGACCTTGAAATCGATCAGCACGCGGTTCACGTCATGCTCATGTCCCGGATCAACCGTGAGGCAAAACCACCCACGACGGGCCGAATCAGCCATCGCAGGTCGACTGGCATAACCAAGCCGCATAAGCGCGATCCGCGCCTCGCTGTCGCTCAGTTCCGGCTTTATGCAGCGCCGATCCATCAGCAGGTGAGGCTCGATCGCTATCCGGAAATCACTCTGCCGCTGCATAAACATGTCCCTCGATCCTTTCCTTCACACCCCAGAACGCCTTCGCCACCGCCTTGTCGAGATCCTGTTCGTTCGGATCGATTGGCGGGAAGTAGGCGTATTTCGGTTCGAACGGCAGCCATGGCAGCAGCATGCGGCGATGCAGCCGCTTCCACGCTTGCCCGACAACGCCGGCAATCTCGATCGAGACAAACTCCTGCCCGAGAGCCACCATGTCGGCGGGTGCGCGCCAAGGGTCGCGTGTCCGAACCTTTTCATTCATCTGGTGCAGCTTCGGCCAGGCATAGAGTTCGTTGCGGGCAATCTGCGCATTCTCAGCCCGTTCGCCGCCGGCATCGAGATCCATCTGCACGCCGATCACCGGCTTGGGCATCGCACACTTGGGCGAGTGGAATGCGGCGAAACGCGTTGCCATCCACGCCTTGCCCATTGGTGCCGCGATTTCGGCCTTGACCGGTTCAGGCGCCCTGATTGCCAGTTTCGTCCAGCGTCTCTCCCGCAGGTAGACCGCCGCCGAGCAGCTCTTTGTGCGGCCATTCGCCTTGGTGGCGTCGAGATAGGCTTGACGGCGGTCCGCAGCGGCAAGCCGTTCGTCTGTCGTCAGTTCAAACCACGCCTTGCGGGCATCCGGTTCGCTGTCGCTGACATAGCTGGGCCATGTCGGATACCAGCGCCGAAAGCCACGCTCGATCGCATCCCGGCTTTCCGTCTGCTGGCCTGTCGGCTGATCACCCTCTGCCTTTTCAAAGCTTTCGCGCGCCTCTCTCTCAAATCGTTTATCAGGAGGCGTAAAGGGAGAGGCGTTAATAGGTGCCGAACCTAGACCGGCAGGGGGTGCCGATCCTAGACCGGCAGGGGGTGCCGGTATACCGGCAGGGGGGGTGACAGATTCTGTCATATCAGCCGGAATATTTTCCTCGTTTTCGCCATCGTCCCATGCATCGAATGCATAGCCCGAGGGCGGTTCGCGGTCGTAAATGACCCGGTAGAAATGCGCGCTGTCACGCCCGCTGGCACTCTCCTGCACATGCCGTTCGACGACGCCGATATCGATCAGCCTGTCGAGCGACGCCTGCACGGTCGAGCGCGCGCAGCTCAGTTCGGCCGCCATCTTCACCTGGCTGCGGCAGCACCAGCCACTCTTGGTGCTGGCATTGCGGCCGAGCACGCATAGCACGGCCAGATCCTTGCCCCTCAAGCGAATATCCGTAACCACCCAGCCGGGGATGATGGAAAGGCGAGGCTGGCTTGTCATGATCCACCCCCGTCAAACAGCATGCCGATCTGCTCGGCCTTGGCGGCGGGCGAGGGCGCGATGAACATGTCGGGCTGCGCATAGGCCTTGCGGATGCGCTCGCAGGCGATGTCGAAATAGCCCTCGTCGATCTCTATGCCGATGAAGTGGCGCCCCGCCTTGACGCAAGCAACGCCCGTGGTCCCGGAACCCATGAAAGGATCAAGCACGATGCCCCCCCCCCGTGAGAAAGGACAGGCACCAGCTCATCAACTCAACCGGCTTTTGTGTCGGGTGCAGGCGCTCTTTTTCACGCGCATGCAGCCCAGAGCCATTGTAGATGAATTTCTTCGTGGACGCTCCGGAGAGGCTAGTCCAGGCCAGTTCGCCGTCCGAATAGGAAGGCATGGTCTGCAACTTGTCCCACCAAAGCCACTTTTGAGACATTGGTAAAAGGTCAGAGAAATAGTTTCCTCCCCAAACTATGTGCGTTCCCGCCGCCTTCAGCATGGCCTGAAACACATTGGCGGGCGGTCGGGCCTTATCCCAATCGCTGGCATATTCCTTCGGTGTGCGCTTTATGCCCTTGCCGAATCCATCGACGCCGCCGCCACCCATGCCGTTTGCGCGGTCGATCCCATACGGCGGGTCGGTCACCACAGCATCAACCTTGCCCAGCGTCGGCATGATCTCCAGGCAGTCGCCGAGGTAGAGCGTGCAATCGCCGATCTTTTCCACCCGCCGCGCTACCATGGGCCACCTGAAGTCAGGTTACGGTATTCCACCGGACGGCCAACGCTCATCGCGTGCGAGATGCCGAAATGCATGCCGGGCGAGGTGCCGAGGTCGACGTAGACCACCGTGGCATCGGCCCGCATGCCCCAGCTCAGGCCCGCCTGAATACCGGTCGCCCGCTCATGCGGCAGCAGGTCATCGAGCACACCGGGCTGCGTATAGAGCAGATGGCTGGCCATCGGCGCCTCGCCACGCAACAGGCTGTCGCGCAGGCAGGCCCGCGCATAGCGCTCGTTGCGGGCGACATCGCCCGCATAAGGGCTTTCAAGAATAACAAGTCGTTTCATGCCGCCCTCCGGGCAGGCTCAAGCCCACCCCATTGCGCGGCCATCGCCGCCGCTATCCCCGGAAAAAACCGCGATCTCTCGCGCCATCGGTCGGCACCGGGCGGCATGCGATGCACGCGGGCCTCGCGCCCCTCGACAATCGCGGTCGGCACAAGCGGCGGCAGGCCAGCCAGCCAGAAACACGTCCGCTTGACCTCGCCATGGCCGAATTGCCAAGGCTGCACACTCTGCGCCGGCGGCGCATAATTGCGGATCAGCGCCTTGGCGTGCCGATGCATGACAGGGTTTTCCACGCATATGCGCTCGATCGGGGCATTCCAGAACGACGAGAACAGGTCCGCGCCATCGCGCAGATCCGCCTGCATGTCCTCAGTGGTGCGGCCCGGAGGCGCCTTGGTCAGCCAGCGAACACCGGAATTGCAAAGCCGCGTGCAGGGCGGATGCGCCACGATCAGCAGATCCCAATCTTGATCGAGGATATCGCGCGCGTCGCCGACGATATGGCAGTTGCTGCCATCCTCGGCCGGCAACAGATCGCAGGACCACGCATCATGACCCAGCGCCGCGAACGCGCGCCGCACGATGCCGGAGAATTCACAGGCAACCAGCATCCTCATGTCCGCTCCCTCCTGGCGGCCATCGCCATATCGATCCGCGCCAGATGCGCGGCAAAATTCGGCCCCTCGCGAAAGGCGCCAAGCCGGTCCCGCCGCGCGTGCAGAAGTGCGATCTCCGCATCGAGACTGGCAATTCCGGCGGTAAAGTCAGCGGCCTGAAAGATCAGCCGGATATCCATGCAATGATGCGCGATCACCCACGGAGGGCATTCGTTCAGCCAGTCGGCCCGCTGGCGATTGTTCCGTGCGCCGGCCAATTCCTCGACGGTTGGCAGCATCATTCCGCAGCCTCCGCCACCACGTCCGCCACCGGCTGAAAATCCTTCCAGTCGACCCGCCGCATCACCGTCGTGTCGCCATAGTTGCCCTGCTCGTCGCGTTCCCAGACGAACCATGCCGTCAGCATGCGGCTGTCGGCTTTCGGCCCGTCCCAGCCCTCGCGGTGCATCATCGGCAAACGGCGCTTGAAAATGTAGATCCGCGCCGGCGGGCAGTCTTCCAGGGCAAAGGTGCGGTCGTCGTCGTCCGTGCCGCCGAGAAAGACGATGTTGAGCAGAAGCGCCATCTTGCGCGGCTTGAACACGCGTAGCGCATGCGCGACGAAGGCGTTCAGAACCTCGCCATAGGGCGGGTTGGTGACGATATCGGGATAGAGCTGTTCCGGATCGAGGTAAGGCGCAATCCGCCCCGGCGTCAGTTCGAGAAAGCCGCAAACCTCCTGTATCGTGCCGTGGCGATCGGTCGTGCCATAGTCGATCAGGTCCGACAGCACGACATCATGCCCATCCGCTTCCAGCATGCGAGCAATCGCACCAGGTCCGCACGCGGGTTCCAGCACGGTCTGCGAAAACCGCTCGAGCGCCAGAAGTGCATGCATAGCCTCAGGGCCGGTCTGATAGAGATTGTTGCCGCGCTCTTCCTTGGTGGCGCTGGCAGTGCCGACTGCGGCCCGCAGGTTGGCGCGGCTCGGCTCCAGCCCGGCATTGACGCGGGCGGCAATCGCCCGTTCGGCAATTCCCGGCTCTCGCTGCTCGGCCGCCAGCAGCTTGCGCGCTTCGTGGATTTCCTTGCGGCTGAGGCCCGCTTCCTCGGAGGTAAAACCGTTCCCGTCTGGAACGGTTTCCGAAGGCCTCCCGCCCTTGGAGGCGCGACCTTCCGCCTGGGCAACATCCCACGCCGCCGCAATGCTCATCTTGGCGCGCGTTTCGATCAACAATGCATCACCTTGTAGTTGCCGCGCCTTGGCAACCACACGTTTACCGGAAGCGCCAAAGCTGGCGGCATATTGCGCCCGCGCCTTGGAATCCAGATATGCGCCTCCAGCCAGCTGCTTGGCGGCCATCACGTCGCCAGCATCAAACGCCTTTTGCGCACGCAACACAGTGGCGACGAGATCGAACATGTCGCGACCCGCCAGGGCAGGCACAGCCGCTTCTGCCGCCGCCTCCCGTTCCGCCACAAAGGCCAGCATGGCGCTGGCCTTCTCGGTCGGATACCAGATCCTGCCGTCTTTCGGGTCGCGGCTCAGATAGCCGTTGCCATTCGCCCGCCTGGCCGCCGCCCCCTGACCCTCGGATGCGCTGGTATATTTGCCATCGGCAATCGCCGCCTGGATGATGGTCATCTGTGCGTCGCCCGGAATCATGTATTTGACGGCGGCCATCTGCCTCAAGCCTCCGGAGCGCCGTCGAAGGTCGGCAGAGCGGTTTCGTCCCCGGCCTTGGCAAGTGCCGCCTCGACTGCGTCGCGCAAAAAGCTCTCCCACCGATAGAGCTGGTAGAACCACTTCACGCTCTGCCCGCTGACGCGATAGCGCAGTCGCGCCGGAATGCGCACCAGCGCCCCATCGACAAAGGCCGGCACCGAGACCATGAAGATGCCGGGGATCACCACCGGCTCGCCATTGACGCCCTGGTGCTGCTCGGAAAATTCGATGGTCCGCTCGCCGCTGGAGAGACGGACGCCCTGTTTGGCGCTGGACGTCACATGCACTTCAAGCTGCCGCGACAGCGAGATCAGCTCTGTCGGCGAAGCGAACGCTTCGCGGAACAGCCCCTCGTACATCTGCTTTTCCAGCGTGTCCGCCTCGGCCAGCTCGGCGGCGTGCTCTTCCAGATAGGCGGCGAATTCGACCTGGTCGAACTGCTTCTTGTCGCCATTCACCCAGGCCTTGAATTCGTCGGTCAGCGGAAAGGCATAGTCGACGCGATGCGCCCCGACGCGGTCGGCGGCGTCGGCGGCGCCGATGTGATAGTCGATCACCGCCGTCAGCTTTGGCTGCGGCCAGCTGGTTTTGCCAAACAGCACCGAGTGCGAATCCTTGTGGCGGTTGACGAGATCGATGAACGCTTTCAGCGTATCTGCCTTGGCCACGCCCTGGCGCCGTGCCGGGCCGATGCGATATTCCTCGATCTTGTCCTTGAGTGACTTGAAGGCCTGCGCCTTGCGGTCGAACCCGACGGGCACGACCGCCGGCAGGCCGCCGCCCAGCCCGGCCGTGTCGATCAGCAGGATTTCCGGTTTCACCGCCTCTGTCGCCAGTTTCTCGATCAGCTCGATGCCATGCGCGTCGAGCGATGCTGCTATTTCCTTGGTCATCGTCTTGTCCTTTCAGGGGTTTTGGCCGGTGCCGATGGCACTCAGTTGGCCGTGGCGTCGATCACAGGTGCCACCGGGCGCGGCCCGGCGAACATGTCGGTCTGGCTGGGATGCTGGCTCGAAAGCGCGCCCTCGATCATCCAGAAGGGCGTCTTCATGAATCTGCTGGTTTCCGGCAGCTTGACCTTGTGGACGACCTTGATGTCGAGCCGCCCGAGTTCGGCGATGAACTCGACTTCGACGGTGATCTTGGCCTTGCCGCTCTGGTTGGGCATCGCGTCCAGCGTGTCGAGCACCACCTTCATTTCTTCGTCGAGCTTTTTGGCGAAATCGCCGCGCGACAGCAGGCCGAGCATCGTGCAAAAACTGCGCAACAGTTGCGTCATGTCATTTTCCTCTCTTGGGTTTGAGTGTCGTGTCCTGCCCGCACCGGTAATCCCGCCAGACAGCAAGAATCCGCGCCACCGTGCCTTCCGGCACGCCGAGCTGTTTGGCGATGTCAGGCGTGTTCCAGTCTTTTTGCGACCGCAGCAGCAGCGTCGCGCCGACAATGGCGTCGAGATCGCCATCCTCTATCGGCATGCTTTTCTCGCGGGCACAGATGGCCGCAAAGCCGACATCGAACACCTGGCCGGACCACATCGAGGAGGGAATTCCCCGCTCGCGGGCCTGCCGGTCCAGCATAGTCTTGGCCTTTTCGGTTATGCTGACGGACAGGCCGACCATCTTGTGCCGCGCTGCCATCACCGTGCGCCCTCGCAAATGCGCGGCCAAACCGCCCGTTTGCGGTGCGCGGCGCAATAGCTGCCCGGGCCGCTGAAATGCCCGCCGCAGAACAGCATCGAAAAACCTTCGCCGCTCACCGGCCGTTTGCAGGTACGCGCATTGGTTTCCATCAGCGGTATCGGCTCGCCCGGCAGGCGCGGCGCGGGCTTGGGCGCGATCAGATCGGCAAACCCCGGAAGGTAGCCGGCGCGAACCCGCGCCTCCGGAAGCGCGATCGCCTGGCGAAGCTCGCCCACCGCCGGGGCCGGCACCCGCTTGCGCGATCCGGCCTTGCCGCGCAGGTCGCGTTCGGCAAACCGGCCGTGGTGCTTGGTCATCAGACCCTTCAGCGTCTTCTGGCTGATACCGACCGCGTCGGCCACCGCCTGCAGGGCAACGCCGCTGTTCCAGAGCCGCGCCGCCTCGTCGATCGTCGCCTCGTCATGGGCGGGGCGGCGCGAGGCAAACAGGTGGCGGTGCTTTTGCTTGATCGCCCTGATATTGCCGTCTGTCTGGCCGGTCTCGGCGACGATTTCGGCCACCGTCTTGCCGGCGGCCCAGAGCCGGGCGATCGGCTCGACTTGCTCCAGGGAAAGCGCGTTCATCGGCTCAATCCCCCGTTACGATCTTGAGATCGACCTTCGTCCCGCCCCCAGCCATCGCCCCGGCGACATCGGCGCGCGCATCGGCAACTTCCGCCTGCACCTTGGCAAGCTTGCGGTCGTAATTGCGCAGTTCCGAGCGTGAGAGATGACCGTCCGCCACGTCGCGCGCGAATTCGAGATTGACTTCCGCGACCGCGATATCCAGTTCCATTTTACTGGACAAAACGGAGGTTGCGTTCATCTCCGGAGCGCACGGCTCGGCCAGCAACCGCCCTGTTTGCCGCGCCATGACTGCCGTGACAAACGGCCGGCGGCACTCGCGCTCAAGAATCCACACGAGACGCATCGGCATGATCGTCGGCTCTTCCTCTTCGTCTGCCGGGTATTCGTTGTAGCGCCCCATCTGCGCAGGGGAGAGCTTGCAGAGCTTTGCCGCGCGGTCGATTTTTCCGCATTCGCGGATCAGGTCGCGTTGCGCGCCGAGCATTTCATATCGCCAGTCTTTCTCATCCATGACGGTCCCTTTCAAAGGCGCAAAAATCCAACGGGAAAAAAGGCTGCTCTTTCCCGTATGCGAGAGATTGAAAACTTGGTTACGGTCTCAGCCAGACAAAGGAGGACCGCATGACAGCACGCGAAACGAAAAACGGCCCTGCGACGCAATACCTTTTGCAGGGCCAGTCGACCGGCGCGGCAGGTGGCGCGCAGGCAAGGAACGATGGCAGACGAGACTATGCGGCAGCATCGATCTCGCCTGCCCATCCGAAGTGCACGAGACACAACACTCCGAATATGAATTTGTGGAGAGGCGCGTCATTCCGCAGCCTCCAGCGTGGGTTCTTCTCCCTCCGCCTTGTGGGGAGGGCTGGGGAGGGGCCTTGCTACGCTTTCCGGCCAAGCCGCGCCGTCCGGCCAATGGGTCGAGAACCACGCGACGACCTCGTCATACTTCTTGGCCGTGAACGTCTTGCCTTGCCGGATGCGCATGAAGAACCGCCCATCAGCTGCACACAGCTTTCCAACGGTGGAATCCCCTATGCCGCGCGCGGCAGAGAACCGTTCGGAAAGGACCATAAGATGACCGGCAAGCTCTGTTTCCATGGGGCGCTTATAGTGGGATACATCCCACTTTGCAATAGGAAAGCTCCCATTAGCCAAGGGTGGGGGAAATTTCCTATGATTGCGCTATGAACAAGCTCCAGGAAATTGTCGCCAAGCGGCTGGAAGAACTCAATCTAGGTCCCGTGGAAGCCGCCGTCGCCGGCGGTTTGGAACGCACCTACATTCGAGACCTGGTCAAAGAGAAGAAGCAGACTGTCAATGCCGACAAGATGCCCAAGCTCGCCCGTGCCTTGAAACTTGATCCGGAGGCACTCGCCCGCAACGAGGCGATTCCCATGGACACGGCTGTGAAAACAGCTACGCAGGTCTCGGTTCCCAATGCCAGCTTCCCTCCAATTTACCAAAAATTTCCAGGGGATGTTTCCGTACCCTTAAGAGGTCAAACAGCAGGCGGTCCAAATGGTCGGTTTGTTTTCAACGGAGACGACAGCATTCGCGTCATTTGCCCTCCCGGTCTTGAGAATGTTCCCGAGGCCTACGCTGTCCGAGTACACGGCACATCCATGGAGCCACGATTCAAGGCAGGCGAGACCGTCTGGCTAAATCCACGAGAGCCGTATCGTGCAGGCGATGATGTCGTCGTGCAGGTCATGCCCGAGGAGGAGGGGCAACCACCAGAAAGCTATATCAAGGAATTTAGGTCGCGATCATCAAGTGTCCTTCGGCTGTTCCAACACAACCCGGACGAGGGAGAGACCAAGGAACTCCAATTCGACGACACACGGGTGTTTTCGATACATAAAGTTGTTCATCACGCGATGGTCTAATTACGTTCTCCGAGCCATGTCGGGCGTATTGTCAAGTTTCTGAATGCTGGCGCGCTCGGCGGGCATTCACCGCAGCGGATTTTCTGACATAATTGCCGATAGTTATAGACACCGTTGCGTGACGCGCTCCGGAAGTTTGAAAGATGCAACAAACGGGAATGCCCACAGTCATCACACGCTACATAAACACTATAAAGCTCGACTATTGCGCGAGACGCATCCGGGTAATCACTAACGCCGCTCACAATCATTCTCTCCTGCTTGTTCTTGTTGCGTTCACGCAAAAAAGCAGGAAATTACTGCAAAGTCGAGTCGGTTTTTTCGCGTAATGCGCGCATCATTGATTCGTAGTGATATTTTTCTTTTTTGGAATGGGAGCAGTCTGGAATGCCCAACGTGAAGCTATTTAAGATGGGTATCCCATCGGTCCTAATCTCACTGACCTCATGCCAGGGCTACGTTCCTAAAACCCCTGATCCGGATATCATTTTACCTGGCAACTATCGGTCAATATCGGACTGCGCATTCGTCAAGCTTCGTAACGATGCCTGGACCATGACCCCTTTGGACACAAAGCATTTGGTAGAGTTTAACCTCGATTCCGGCGGCATTCCCGTAAGCCGTATCGAGGTTTTTGGCGAAGGGGAAAACACAACAAGGATTGTCCCATATCAGTTTAAAACCATTACCGGGAGAGGCGTCGGGTCCTTTGAACCGCTAGATGCTTTCCGCGAATGCTCCGCTTCAAGCGCTTCGATTATTCTGCCCTCGAAAGATCCGGGATAGCCCAACTCTCCATCGCTCAAGCGGAAGAGTAATTACTGTGCCTAAAACCGACTGACTTTACCGCCTCGGCTTGGATAACCCAGCCGAGGCATTTTTGTGCCCGTCATCCACGACGGATTTTTCCTACCATCCTATTTACAAGTGGGAAACATCCTACTATAAGGATGACGTCAGCCCGGACAGGCTGCGGCGCTCCTCCTCCTCAGGCGCTGCAGTCGGACCTGAAGCCTGCGTTTCCTCTCGGCGCATGTCCGGTGCTGACCAAGCCAGCCGCAACCCACCCCGCCGGAGGGATGCGGCGTCAAGCCGGGGCTGCCCGCCCTTAGCAGCCCCGGCCAATCAGCAACCGGAAAGGTCCCAACGATGCAACACACAATGCAGCCCATCACCACTGCCGCCATCATCGCCCATCATGCCGCCATCGCCGCCCGCGTTGCTTCCGGCGAACTGCGGCGCAACGATCTCCACGCCATCCATCCGCAAGGCTCGATGCCGCACGTCACGTCGATCGCCCGCGATGTCGCCGGCGAAATGGCCCAGTACATCGTCGAGGCCGGCAGCGGCACGATGGAAGATCTGCAGTTGCGCTTTTCCGACGACGAGATCGCCAAATACCTCAAGCCCGCCCGCGACCGCGCCAACCGCTTCGCAACGCGGCGGGTCGCCTGACCCGCTCCGTTTCGGCATCGGCCGCGCGTGACCCCAGCGTGGCCGATATCGAAGCGGATCGACCGTTTCAAGTTTGGAAAGGAAAACTCATGACCACGAAAGTTTCCGTTGAAGCCAACCACGGTTGGCCGGTGAAGGTGACCGGCGTCAAGGTCGGCACTCTCGAGCCGGTCAACTATGGCGGCATTGTCCCGAAGGATCAGAAGCAGGATTTCTACGTCCATTCAGGCATGGACATCATCGTTCATGAGATCCCGCCCGACGAGCAACAGACCGACCCGGAGCCGGAGCCAGCCGCCGAGCCCGCCTGATCCGCTCCGGATTGAGCATCCGCCTTGTCGACGGGCAGGGCGGATATTCAATCGGAGCGAAGACAATGAAAGAGTTACTGGAAAAGGCGTCCGCCGAAATCAGAATGCTGCGTCGCCAGAATGAACTTCTCGCCGCCAGGGTCGAGGTCATGGACCTGTTTGCCTGCGTGCTCCACACCCGGCCAGCCGGCGTGTCCATGGGTGCAAGCGAAGACATTGCTTGGGCCTTGGATCGAGCCGCTGCCGAGGTTGAGCGGCCATCGCCAATGAATGAGCCTGCGGAGACGGTCGCGGAAGCGGAGTTCATTGCCGACGGCGATAACTCAGCCGCGCATCACCCGGTCTGATCCCCCATGAAAATCCATCTTGCCCTCATCATCACCGCGCCGGCGCCCGTGGCCGACAGCCGCGACGCAGCCGTCATCGCCACGCTCGCCAGCCTTTCCCTCGTTGCGGCCACGGCTGCCTTATTCTGGAGCCTGGCATGACCGCGCCCGTCATCATCAGCCTTTTCCTGTCCCTTGCTGTCTGCGGCATCTATCTGGCGCGCGAGATCCGCGACCACGCTCGGACAAAGGTGGCAAACCGCGAATGGCAGACTGCCATGATGTTCCTGGCCTACACCAGGCCGCGCCTGCCGGATGTCTTTGCCGCCCTGTATATCGACGGCAACCATGCCGAGCTGGCCCGCTCCTATCCAGCCTTCGATCATTTCCGCATCGCCCAGCTCATGCAGTTCATTAGCGATGCGGACGACGAAGCCGCCGGCGCGATCCGCGCGTCGGCGCCACTGACGCCACCCCGCGCCAAGCAATAGGGGACGAAAGTCATGGCCAAAGGCGTCAACAGGGTAATCGGTATGCGCGGGGATGATTCGCTCAATATTCGTCTCCCGGATGGGCTGCGCGACAGGATAAAATCGGCGGCATATAAAAACGGGCACTCCATGAATACGGCAATTATCATGTTGTTAGAGGAAGCCTTCCCGGCTTCGATCGAACCCGAGTCTGTGAATCAAGCACTTTTGACGGCATCGCAGAACGTGGCGATTCAATGGGCCGATCTTTTACGGGCTATCGGCCAGGACCCTTGCCAGAACGCAGCCTTGAAGAACCTCAATTCAAGCATAGCGGACGCTGAAAAGTTCGACGGGGGCGGTTCCCATGGCTGAAAACTCCGCAATATCCTGGACGCGCCACACATGGAATCCATGGATGGGCTGCACCAAGGTCTCGCCGGCCTGCGATGGCTGTTATGCCGAGGCTTTGATGGACAAGCGTTACGGCAAGGTCCAGTGGGGCGGCGAGCGCAAGCGCACCGGCGCCAGCACATGGCATGATCCGGTCCGCTGGCAGAGGCATGCCGAGAAGGATGGCGACCGTCCCTTCGTGTTCTGCGCCAGCCTCGCCGATATCTTCGACAACCAGGTGCCGCCGGAATGGCGGGCCGATGCCTTCGCCGTCATGCGCGCCACGCCCAGCCTCGTCTATCTGCTGCTGACCAAGCGCCCGCAAAACATCGTCAAACTCTCCGACGCCGCCGGCGGCCTGCCGGCCAATGCCGCCCTCGGCACCACGGTCGAGGATCAGAAGCGCGCCGACATCAACCTGCCGGCCCTCGAAGGCGCCCGCATCGAAACCAACCCGCTGTTCACGTTCGGCAGTTTCGAACCGCTACTCGGCCCGGTCATCATCCCGCCCGCCTTCATGCCGGACTGGATCATCACCGGTGGCGAGACCGACCAGGGCGGCCACAAGGCAAGGCCCACGCATCCCGATTGGTTCCGGGATCTCCGCGACCAGGCCGCCGCCGCCGGCTCGGCCTATCACCACAAGCAGAATGGCGAGTGGGTTTCGGTGTCGGAGGTTGCCGGTCCGGGCGCGCATTATACCTTCCCCGATGGCGCCACCGTCCGCCGCATCGGCAAGAAACTGTCAGGCCGTACCGTCGACGGCATCGAGCACAATGCTTTTCCTACATTCGCCAACATGGAGACCCACCATGCTTGAACGCGCATTCCGCGACATGCCAGACCGTGTCGCCACCTTGCCCCGCAATGACAGGGGCTTTCCTATTCCCTATTTCGCCGAAGAGGTGAATGGCGTGCGCGACTTCCGCGTCGTCTCGGCTTCCAGGATGGCGCATGCGGTCCGCAATGAACTATGCTGGGTCTGCGGCGGCCGGCTGGGCAAATACAAGGCCTTCGTCATCGGCCCGATGTGCGGCATCAATCGCACCATCTCCGACCCGCCGTCGCACCGCGATTGCGCCATCTTTTCGGCCCGCAATTGCCCCTTCCTGTCGAGCCCGCTGGCCAGACGCCGCGAAACCGGCCTGCCGGACGCCGCGCAGGAAGCGCCAGGCTTCGGCCTCAAGCGCAACCCCGGAGCAGTCGGGGTCTGGGTCACGCTCGACTATCGGCCCTTCCGTGCCCCATCCGGCAATCAAGGCATCCTGTTCCGCATTGGCGATCCAACCGAAGTCCTGTGGTTTGCCAGTGGCGAGCCGGCCGATCGCTTTGCCGTCGTCGAGTCGGTCCGTACCGGCCTGCCAAGCCTGATTGAACTGGCAGAAGCCCAAGGAGACGGAGCCATCAAGGCACTCGCCGCCTGCATCGACGATTTCGAGAAATACCTACCGGAGGCGCGACTATGACCCAGAAAGTCAAGATGGCAGAGCAAATCGAATTCTATCTCTGCGACCACTGCGCGGCGGTTCACATAGGCTTTTACCGCCAGGGAAAGCTTTTCGCAGAGGCCATCCCCGATGATCCGGGTCTGATGCTCAAAGAAATGACCGACGCCATCACCAAAAGCAAACAGCGTCAATCAGGGGCAGGCAGCAAGCACTGACGAAAACGCGACACTATCGATAGTGGCCCCGTATCGCTAGTGACCCAATAGGAGACACGAATGAACAAAATCTTGCGGAGGTTTGTGAGCTTCTTCCTAAAGCCCGACAGGCCATTGACGTTCACGGCGTTTAGAATGGTTTTTGTCGCTCGCGTCCTGAAGCATTGGCCCGACGTGAATCGCGAAATGGCTGAGAGGCTGCTCGACGATTATCTACCCGAGAAATTCGGACACCCCGGATACGATTGGACAAAGGCGGCGGCGATCGAGCTTGCCGACATCTGCGTCACCGAGCAATCCGAATAATCCGTCGTTATCGATACCGAATTGTTCTCAAAACCCGTAGCCAGGAGGCTGCACAATGTCCGAAATCACCCTCTGGAAACCCGAGCCCGATCTCATCCTGCACCAGGCGCTCGGCAAGCTGGCCGAGGAGTTGGGCGAGCTGACGCAGATCGTCGCGCGTTGCCTCATCCAGGGCTATACCGGCAGCGATCCAAAAACGCAGCAGCACAATTATGTCCGCCTGCGCGAAGAGATGGCCGACGTGCTGGCGGCGATCGACTGGCTGTCCGAGCTGCGCCACGATCTGGAAACCTACGACTCCCCGCGGCATCTGAAAAAGCTGAAGGGATTCCGCCAGTGGCAGAAGATGCTTGAGGATGATGCGAGGGCCGCCCCATGAGCTTATTACTCACCCCTGAACAGGCATCGAGCGCGCTTGGCATCTCCATCCGCCAGCTGCGGGACTTGACAGATGAGGGCGTGCTGCGATGGATTAACATTGGCCTTGGCAGCAAGCGGCCGACGCGCCGCTATACGGCCGCCGATCTGGCAGCCTTTATCGAAGAACGGGCAACGAAATGTCGGTCTACAAACGCAAGGGCGCAGACACCTACTCATATGACTTCTGGGTTCAAGGTCGTCGATTTACGGGCGACACTGGAGCAACTTCGAAGCGAGAGGCAGGGACAGTCGAAGGCCAACGCAAAGACGAAGCAAAGGCGCAGCTGAGACTCGACAAGGCCGCTCTCTCGACCGCTGGCGACATGACATTCGAAATCGCCTATTCTCGATGGTGGGATGAGGTCGGCCGCCACAACAATCCACGCGGCCACGAAACCACGCTCCGCAATCTCGATTGGCTTGTGTCCAGGCTTGGCGCCAGCCGGCTGCTGACCTTGATCGACGACAATGTCGTCGCCTCCCTGGTCGCCAAACGCCGCGGCGAACATATCCAGGGCAACAAGAAACTGGGGCTGGTCAGCGCGGCCACCGTCAATCGCACCTGCACGCAGCCGCTGCGCGAAATTATCCTACGGGCCAAGAAGGTCTGGAAAGTTCCGGTCGGCGACGTTTCCTTCGGCCTCCATATCCTTCCGGAGCCACAGGAGCGCGTTCGCGAAGCCTCGGTCGACGAGGAACAGGCAATCATGGAACAGCTGGAGCGCGGTTACGACGTGGCGATCCAGTTCGCTTTTCTCACCGGCTGCCGGCGCATGGAGATCCTGGCGCTCGAATGGCCGCACGTTGATTTCTTCTCCCGCCGCTTCACCGTCACCGGCAAGGGCCAGAAGTCGCGCACCATCCCGATGTCGCAGGCGATCTTCGATCTGTTATGGGCCGAGAAGAACCATCATCCCGAGAAGGTCTTTACCTTCATCGCCAAGCGCACCAAAAAGTGGCTCGGCTATGTCAAGGGCAAGCGTTACCCGCTGACCGAGTCCGGCCTCAAGTCGTCCATGCGCCGCGCCGTTCCAAATGCCTCGGTCAAGGATTTCCGCTTTCACGACACCCGCCATACGGCTGCCACCCGCACGCTCCGGACATCCAACCTCCGCGTCGTCCAGCGCCTGCTGGGACACGCGAACGTCGAGACGACCGCCAAGTATGCCCACGCCATGGATGAGGATATTCGAGCCGCCCTCGACGCCGTTTCCGATGCAGTCAGTCCCACGCAAAATCCCGCCAAGAAGCGGTTCACACATCGTAAGACTTTGAGGATGAATGATAAAACGGACTGAGGCGGTGCGCCCCCCAGTCAAGTGCGCTACCAGGCTGCGCTACACTCCGGCCATGCCCTAAGGCCCGATCCGATTAGACTTTCCGTGTTTTCGATGCAAGCGGAAATTTGCGCAGCACGCCGATTGTGAGGCGATCGGGCTATTTCGATGCCAGCGTCAGATAAAGCCGCTCTGTTTCGTGGATCATCTTGTCCAGCAGATAGTCGCCCTTGCGTCCGACGGCCGCGGCAACCATGTGCGCATAGGTCCCGGGCACGACCAGCGCCTTCATCGCCTCGGAAAGCTCGGCGACATTGTCGCTATTGGCAACCAGAAAGCCATTGCCGCCATGTTCGAGCACGGTCGAAGCGCCGCCGACATCCGCGAGAATCATCGGAAGGCCGGAGGCCGCCGCTTCCAGCATGACATAGGACATCGCCTCATAGCGGCTCGGCATGACCAGCGCATCGAACGCCTGCATGGCGTCCGGACCGGGGACACTCGATGTCAGGTGGATGCGCGCGGCAAAACCGGTATCGGCGATCTGTCCGCGTATGTCCGCTTCCTGCGGGCCAAACCCAATCATCACCACATGCGATTGAGGAGCGTCCGGTGCCATGCGCTGAAAGGCGCTGATCAGGCGCTCCGGTGCCTTCTGTTCCGACAGCCGGCCGACGAAACCGAAGACGAAAGCGCCGTGCGGAACGCCAAGCCGCGCGCGTATCTCGTCGCGATGGCCGGTGGGGGGAGGGGCGGCGCCATTGATGATCGTATGCAACACCCGTCGTGGAATGCTGAGCTCCCCGGCGGCATGCTCCTGCTCATCACGGGAGACGCAGATGAGCGCATCGGTCAGATATTTGCCGAACAACGTCTCGATGCCACCGAAGATCCGGCGGCCATTGGCGCCCAGCGTCGGATCCATGGTCCGGAACGCGTGCGGTGTATAGACCCGTGGAACATGGGCACCCGGCATCCGCATGCGGGTCAGAGCGCCGGCTTTCGAACTGTGCCCGTGAACCACGTCGAACGGCCCGCCAGCCTTGATAACGCGATTGATCGCCAGCCAGGCCCGGATGTCGGAAGGCGAGGGGCTGCGGGTCATGCGCACGGCATGGATCGATTTCAGCGGCAGGGATCGCAACTCGCTGACGAAGCGCTCCTCGGCCCTGAGCGGCGAATAGATCGCTGTCACCTGATGACCGCGCGCGGCAAGCGATCCGCAGAGATCGAGAAAGTGCCGGCCTGATCCGCCACCGCTCGGTTCGAGCACCTGCAATATCCGCAGCGGTCGATCTGGTATGCCGGTCGTCATGCGGGCTTCGCAACTTTTCGGGTGCGTTGCTTCTGATACCGGTGTTCGAGCGCCGCACAGCCCCAGACGATGCCGAACAGCATGAAATGGTGCCGCCAGTGGTCGGTATCGATGACGTTGCCGATCAGTTCATGACCGCAAAGGGTGATCCAGGCCGCCATGAGATAGGGCTGCCAGGGCCGGTCGCGCAGCATGTAGCGAATGCCGAAGCCGAGCGTCGTCCAGACCAGGCCGACATAGGTCAGCAATCCCAGCCAGCCATAGGTGGTCAGTGATTTCAGCCAGATATTGTGCTCGTCTTCCGGATAGATCGTCGAGAACACCATGGGTCCGATGCCGAGCGGCTGGCTCATGGCGCTCAGGAAGCCCAACTGGTGACGTGCGAAACGCCCGAGGCGGTCGCCGTCATATTCCTGCACGAGCTTCGTGCGGCTGGTCAGCAGATCCGAGATCGCCGGAATCTGCAGCGCGATGACGATCACCACCACGCTCAGAATAACACCGGCCAGTGCGATGATCAGGATTTTCAGGCGGAATGCGCCGGACCGTTCCTTGATCAGCATGATCAGCACCATCATCATCGCCGAGAACACGAACATCGCCCAGGCGGCGCGTGAAAACGACAGAAGCACGCCGAAGGCGATAATCATCAGGGTGAAGACCCGGAGCGGCAAATGCGCGACCTTGCCCGTCAGGATGCCATGAAGCAGGTAAAGCGACGGCGCCACAAGAAACGGCCCGAAGACGTTCGGATCCTGAAATGCGCCCATGGCGCGATCGTAGCGCGTGAAGATTTCGGAGCCCGGGAACGCGTGGAAATAGCCCAGTATGCCGAGCAGCGCGGTGATCACGGCGGCCACCGTCCAGGCATTGAAGATCAGGAACAGCCGGCGTTGATCCTCCTCGATGATCGCGCAGTAGAACACCGACGACAACAGCAGGAAGAATGTTACCGCGAGATAGATCGGCGCGTCGCCGATCGTCTCCATCTGCGTGATCGATAGCATGCCGCCGGTGATGTAGAGCAGCATGAAGGCCAACAGCACGCCCGTCGTGCGGGATATTTTCAGCCCGAGGATGAACCAGAAGCCGATCAGTCCGGCCATGAAGATTTCATAGGGCGCGGGCTCGTCGATGACGAAACCCGAAAGGAATACGCCGAACGCCACCAAACCCGAGCCGATCAACCTTGCGGTTGCGCGTCCGGGTTTGAACGTGACGGGATATGGGCTGGCAACGGTGCTCAATAGGCGTTTTCCGTATTGAGCAGCCGGAACGGCGTCATGAACAGAATCTTGAGATCGAACAGTAACGACCAGTTCTCAATATAGTGCAGGTCGAAGGCGGTACGGAACTTGATCTTTTCGTCGGTATCGATCTCGCCACGCCAACCATTGATCTGCGCCCAGCCGGTCACACCGGGCTTGACGCGATGGCGGGCGAAATAGCCCTCGACGATATCGGCGTAGATCCGGTCATGGCTCTGGGCAAGCACCGCATGTGGACGCGGACCGACCAGCGAGAGATCGCCCTTCAGCACGTTGAAGAACTGCGGCAATTCGTCGATCGACGATTTGCGGATGAAACGACCGACGCGGGTGACGCGCGGATCGCCCTTGGTGACGGCATTGGCGGCCGTCGGGTCGCCGAGATCGGTATACATCGAACGGAACTTGAAAACGTTGATGATCTCGTTGTTGAAGCCATGGCGCTTCTGCTTGAAGATGATCGGCCCCTTCGAGCTCAGTTTCACGGCAAGGGCAGCCCCGAGCATGACCGGCCAGAGCAGGGCGATCGCGACCAGGCTGAAGAAGATGTCGAAGATACGCTTGGCGACGGAATCCCAATCCGTGATGGGCTTGTCGAACACGTCGAGCATCGCCGTCCGGCCGACATGCGAATAGGCGCGGGGGCGGAATTTCAGCTTGCTCGCATGTGCTGCTATGCGGATGTCGACAGGTAGGATCCAGAGTTTGCGAAGCAGATCGAGTATGCGCTTCTCCGCCGTCATCGGCAGCGAGATGATCAGCATGTCGACCCGCGCGAGGCGGACGAATTCCACCAGTTCAGCAACTGTGCCGAGCTTCGGGTAGCCGGCGACCAGTTCCGGCGAACGGCGGTCCAGACGGTCGTCGAAAACGCCGAGGATACGGATATCATTGTCAGGCTGGTCTTCGAGGGAGCGGATGAGTTCCTGCGCGGGCCGTCCACCACAGACGATCACTGCGCGGCGTTCGAGAACGCCGTTGCGAAGCCAGCGGCGCAGTCCCCATGCGAGCAGCATGCGCTCGGGCAGGAGATAGGCGGAGCCGGCAATGAACCAGCCGGCGAACCAGAAGCGCGAGAAGGATTCGGATGATTTGAAGAAGAACAGTGTCAAGGCCATTGCGGCGAATGCAAGCGCCCAGGCGCCGACGATACGACCGAGCGCGAGCCGCGGATTGCGCAGGACGGGAATCTGGTAGCAATCGGCAAGCTGCAGGAAAAGCACGCTCAGTGCCGCGCCTCCAGCCACGATCGGCATATACCAGAGAAGGACGTTGGTATCCCGCAGATAGGAAAAGTTGACGATGCTGCCGACCAGGAACAGCATCAGGAAATCAACCAGGCGGAACATGCCTTTCATGATCGCCGGCGAGAATTTCTCGTCACGATATTGAGAAGCGACACGCTTGGCGAAGTCGTTCAGCTCGACGACCTCAGGCTTCTGCTGCCTTGACCCGTCCTCCGAGGCCGCAATAGTGCGAATTTCCGAGACCTGCTTGCGCAAACGCTCGATGTCGAGATCTTCGTCTTTTTCGGGCTGGTTCATCTGTGTTACTCAATACCAATTTTGGTAAAACACTAGGCGAAATGCCCTAAGAAACGCTTACGCCCGATGCGATCGAGCGTTCCATACTGAGAAAAGGCAGAAATGATCAGCGGGCCGTGAGTTCGCGGTAGAGACCGGTGATCCTGCTTGCCATCGTGGTGGCGCTGAAGGTCTGGTGAAAGCGTCCGCGTTCCGGCATGTTTTTGCTTTTCCAATCCGGATCTGCAAGGCTCTCGGCCATAACGGCGGCCAGTGCGTCGCTGTCGCCCGGTGTCACAAGCGCGTGGCTATCCTTGCCGAGAACCTCGGAAATACCGCCGACGTCGGATGCAATCACCGATTTACCGGCGGCAAGCGACTCGAGCACGATATAGGGCATGGACTCGGCGCGCGAAGGCACGACGATGGTGGGGGCGGTGGCGAACGCTTCACGAATATCCATTGCCGGCCGCATGGTGATGCGGCGGCCCAGTCCGCGTACCGTCATCATCTGCAGATATTCCTCGCGCTGCGGCCCGTCGCCGATCATCATGCCGCTGAGAGGGCGCTTCAGCAATCTCTCGGTCTTGGCGAAGGCATCGATGAAGATGTCCGGACCCTTGAGGTCGCGCAGCATGCCGACATAGAGGAAATCGACGGCATCGGCCTGTTCCGGCACCGGCTCGAAGTCGGCTTCGCCGACACCGTTATAGACGACTTCGTTGCGGATCGAGATCGGGCCGACCTTGGCGACATAGGTGTTGCGCTCGAATTCGCAGACGAAGACGAGCGCGTCGGTGGCCCGCTCCTGCATTTTCTCCAGCCGGAAAACGGCCCAACCGGCCAACCGTCCGGGGTTGAAGTGCATGGAGCCGCCATGCGGCGAATAGAGGCGGGATACGCGATACTTGTTTACCCGCAAGGCTGTGCCGGCAAGCCTGGCCATGGCGCCGCCCTTGGCGCCGTGACCGTGCAAGACATCCGGCCGCAAACTTCTGATTTCCTTGTAGCTCCTCCAGAATGCCGGGATGTCGCGCAGCGATATCGATCGATCAATCGGTATGCGCGTCAGGCCCAGCGATAGGTAGGGCATGATCGAACTGAACAGCCTGTCCTCGTGCGCGCCGCCCGTGGAACTGTCGCAGAGTATCCCCACCTTGTGTCCGGCTCTGGTCTGTTCGATAGCAAGATCGCGGACATGGCGGAAAATTCCTCCGATCGGAGAGCGAAAGCAATGCAATATCTGCAGAGGCTCCGGCATCCGATTAGAACAGCCGTTCGCGAATGTAGATCGTGTCTCCTGCAAGCACCGGATCGGAGATAAGCACTCGGCCGGTCAGAATTTCGCCGTTGATTTTTCGTGTCACATCGGCATTGGACTGGTTGGCGCGCGGGCTATAGCCGCCCGCAATCGCGATCGCGTTCTGGATCGTCATGCCGGGCACGTAAGTGTACTGACCCGGTTGACCGACCTCGCCCATCACGAAAACCGAGCGATAGCGATCGACTTCGATGGACACATCCGGATCCCGCAGGTAGCCCTGCTTGAGTTTGGTGGCGATCTGGCCTTCAAGCTCCTGCAGCGTGCGGCCACGGGCTGGCACCGCGCCCACCAGCGGGAAGGATATATAGCCGGCCTGGTCAACGGAATAGGTAGTGGAAAGATCCTTCTGGTCGAACACGGTCACGCGCAACCTGTCGCCGCTGTCGACGCGATAGGGTTGGATCGTTGCTTCGTGAAAGGCCTTCGGCGCCGGCCGGTATGAACTGCACGACGAAATCAGTGCGGACATCGCCACGACCAGGGCGATCGAAACGCTATGTCGTTTAGAGATGGATGCTCCAGCGACGGTCAGCATTCGAATAGGCTCCGCTGTTGGCCGGCGTTACGCCGGTGCTCGGTGGCTGGGTCAGCACGATCAAATTAACCCGTCGATCCTGCTCTCGTTGATGTTGTTATCGGTCCATTAGGGTTAACAGCCGGTAAACCGGTGTTCGAATTGAAGATTTTCGGCGGAGTTTTTTGACCGTCGTCATTCCGCTCCGGAATTAACGCTTCGCTTACCGAGTTTGTTTATCTTTGCGGGCAATCGTATTCGTGGGGTATTTGGTATGGCGACGACAAGGCACAGTGGCGAGGATGCGGATATCGACCTTGGCGGTCTGTTCGTCGCGATCTGGCGACGGCGGATGCTCGTCCTCACATCGACGGTCGTGCTCGGTGGCCTGGCCTTTGCCGGCACGAGCGTCGTATCGCCGAAATATCAGAGCGAAGCGCGGATACTGATCGAAACACGCTCGCCGGATCTTGCCCGTCGCCCCACCGACGTACAATCCGCCGACACGGGGCTCGATGACGCTGGAATTACATCCCAGGTGGCGCTGCTTCAATCCGCCGATCTGATCAGACAGGTTGCCAGGGATTTCAAGCTCAGCGATCGCCCCGAATTCGACCCGGCCGCGAATCCGTCGCTCATGACACGCGTGATGGTGATGGCCCACCTGGTCAAAAATCCGCTCGACGTCGAGCCGGAAGACCGCGTGATCACGGAATTCACCCAGAAGCTTCAGGTCTATCAGGTGGAGAAATCACGCGTGATCGCGATCCAGTTCTCCTCGAAGGATCCGAAGCTCGCTGCTCAGATACCGAATGCCATGGCGAAGGTCTATCTGTCGCTGCAATCCGGAGCCAAGCTCGACAGCACGAGCGAGACCGCCAAATGGCTTGAACCCGAAATCGCCAATCTCCGCGAAAAGGTGCAGAATGCCGAGGCGAAGGTGGCGGAATATCGCGCATCGTCCGACATCTTCAAGACAGGCCAGGAGAACACATTCTCGCAGCAGCAGTTGACCGATGTCTCCCAGGAGCTGGCGCGCGTTCGCGGCGACCGGGCCACGGCGCAGGCGAGGGCGGAAAGCGTGCGCGCCGCGCTCTCATCCGGCCGCAGCGTCGATACGCTGAATGAAGTCGTCGGTTCGCAGATGATCCAGCGGCTCAAGGAAACCCAGTCGGGCATTGAAGGCCAGCTCGCCGATCTCTCGACCCAGCTTCTCGATGGCCATCCGCGCATCAAGGGGCTTCGCTCGCAGCTGGAGGGCATTCGCCAGCAGATCCGCCAAGAAACGCAGAAGATCCTTGTAAGCCTTGAAAACGAGGCAGGTGTCGCCAAGTCGCGCGAGCAGCAGCTGGTGCAGCAGCTCAATTCCGTCAAGGCCGACAGCGCCAATACCGATGAGAAGCAAGTCGGCCTGAACGCGCTGGAACGCGAAGCCGCGGCACAGCGGCAATTGCTGGAAACCTATCTGGCGCGCTACCGCGAGGCGTTGTCGGAACAGGATATGAACGCCACCCCGGCCGATGCGCGCATCGTCTCGAGTGCGGTCATGCCGACCGAACCGTATTTCCCCAAGACGGTACCGATCATCGTTGTCGCCTCGCTTGCCGGCTTCGTCCTGAGCTCGGTATTCGTCATGCTGGCCGAACTCTTTTCGGGTCGCGCAATTCGTCCGATCGAATATGAGGATGAGGACGAAGACCAGATCATCGATGCACCCGCCCGTCACCATCAGGTGACTGGCGTGACCGATGCGCCCTTGGTCGCGCAGGACATCGAAGCCGAAGCGAAGCCAGCGCCCCAAAAGCCAGCCGTCGGCGGTCGGGAAAGCCTGCTGTCGATGGCATTTGACCAGGAACTGAACGAGAGCATGGCCGCGGCAGCCGATGCGCATCTTCAAGCCACTGACGAAGATGAGGAATTCTCCGTCGGTGCCGTAGCGCGTCATCTCATCGGCAACAAAATCAATATCGCGATCTCGGTGTCTCTGATCGGTGAAGAGGGTTCGTCCGCGACCGTGGCGCTCGCCCGGACCATCGCCGAACTGGGCGGCCGGATCATCGTCGTCGATATGACCGGCTCGGCGCTGCCGACGCGGCTGATGGCCAATAGTCCGGCATTGCCGGGAATCACCAACCTCTTGACGGGCGAGGCGGCATTCGCCGAAACCATACATGCCGACCAAATGTCGGACGCGCATATCCTGCCCCAGGGCACAGCCGACGCGCGGCGCGCTATGCGCGGCGCCGATCGGCTGGCAATGATCGTCGATGCGCTCGCAAATGCCTACGATCTCGTCCTGGTCGAATGCGGGCCGACAGACGTTGCCGGTGTCAGCCGCCTTGCACGCAAGGGTGAAGCGGAGATCATTCTCTCTGCGGCAGGTGCGCCCATGGATGAAATCGAAGGCATCGCCGGCAGCTTTATCGATGCCGGCTACGAGGATGTCGTGCTGATGCTAGGAAAGGCGGAAAGCAACCCGCCGAGCAGCGGCCGCAAGGCGGCCTGACACGCATCCAGGCAATTGCCGTCGAATTGTCACCCATGTGAGGCGAGGATCAATCCTCGCCTTTTGCTTCCGTGGGGTCGCCCGAGCTGCTGACCCGCGTGCGTATCTTCTGCACGAAGGAATAGACCGCCGGATTTTGCTTGATCATGGTCTTCAGCCTGGTCGCCATCTCTTCCTTGAGAGCCGCCAGCCTTCCGAGCGATGTCACCGGTATGGTCACGTTGACCTGGATGGTTTCCTCGGTGCACCACGAACTCTTGAAGGCCATGGCGCCGATACCGAAATCGAACAGCCCGACATTTTCAGAGTTGTACTTCTCGATCATCAGATGAAAAAGCAATTCGCCCGGGCTGGCGTCCGTGGTCGGGCCGCTGCCGATCGAGCAGAACTGAACGATCACATGATCGCCCTTGCGCGACAGGCCGGCGACAGCCGGGACCTCGCCCGCAAACTCCCCGCCGGTCATCCGGATCGCATGCATGCGTAGCGGAAACTCGCTGGACGTCTGCGGGGCAACCACGGCGGAATGCAGGAATTTGCGCGTCTTGGTGCAGGCAAACGTGTTCGGCAATCCGAACTCGGCAAGCCGGGCTGCCTTCTGCGTGAAGAACAGGTCGAGGAGCTCGTGCCTTTCGGCGTCGGTTTCGGCAAAGATATGCTCGTAGCCGCCGAGTGCCTCAAGACGGCGATGGCTGACACTGTACTTCTTCCGGCGGCGCTTTGCGTTCAATTGCGCCAGGGTTTCCGCGAAGGTCGATTTCAGCGGCAGCTGGAAAGCGCGATTCTGGTTCTCGAACTGCGGCAGCATGGAAAACGGCAGCGGTCGCCCGCGCCATGTGCCCGGCATGTTGTTGAGGATGATGCAATCTGCGCCGGTGATCTTGTCGCGGATATCGGCGCCGATTGCCGCCATCATCTGTGGCGTTGCCGTATCGAGAAAAGCCTGGGACATCAGGCCTGAATTGATATTGGCATGATGAGCGCCGATGAATTCCGCCTTTGTGAACAGCTTGCCGCGGACAATTTCGAGCGGCAGGATGAAGGCCGGCGCCCCATCCATGCGGCCTTCGACGATCTGCAGCGGCCGTTGATAGGCATCGATCCAGGCCCGGCACCAGTCGTATCCCTGGTGCAGCGAATTGATATTCTCGGCGGCGAGCACTCGCCATTCCGATTCCAGCGGCTCCATCCGGGTGTGAACGGCGATAGATACCTTGTGCGACGCAGCCCGGCCATCGGCTCTGGCTTGGGGAAGGCCTGGTACCGGAGTGTCCTCGTAGTAATCCACGTCTTTCAATTTCATTTGCCCTGCGTGCACGGCAAAATGCTCCCCTAAGGATTTCTCATGGGGATTTCTAGCGTGGAACTCGCCGACAAAGAATTAACCAGGGAGCGGATGCAGGCCTATTTGAAAAAGCCTGGTTAACGGGTCGTTACCTGATCCTTGGGGCGATCTGCCTTGTGCATCCATTTGATAATCCACATGGCCGGCAGCACCCAGAGCAAACCGGTCACGAAGAAATACAGCAGATGAACCGACCAATGTGCCCGCCCCAGTGTTGCCGACGCAATTATCGTCGCCAGAAAGGCATAGGCAAGGACGAGAACGATGATCAGAACGGTGCCGATCAGTTTGCGGAGCGTCTTGGGCATATTGTCTCACATTCCGTGTTTTGGTCTTGCCTTGGCTGCGCCGGTATAGCAGAGCTTGGCCGAAAGGGATGATGACCATGACCGACAGCGCAATAAACCTCGAAACCCGCGTTTTCAAGGAAATTAAGCGGATCGACAGCAACCGCCGGGCGGTGCGCATCTGGTTGATCGTCGTCGCATTGGCGATCCTGGCGCTTGTGCTTGTCGGCGGCGCCACGCGCCTGACCGATTCCGGACTGTCGATCACCGAATGGAAGCCGATCCACGGGGTCATTCCGCCGCTGAATGCCGCCGAATGGCAAGAAGAATTCCAGCTATACCAGCGGATCCCCGAATATTCGCAGGTCAACAAGGGAATGACCGTCGAAGAGTTCAAGACCATCTTCTGGTGGGAATGGGCCCATCGGCTGATTGCCCGTTCGATCGGCGTCATCTTCGCCCTTCCGCTGCTGTTTTTCTGGTCCACCGGCCGGCTGGAAAGCCGGTTGAAATGGCCGCTTTTCGGTATTCTCTGTCTCGGCGGGTTGCAGGGAGCAATCGGCTGGTGGATGGTGTCGTCGGGATTGAGCAAGCGCGTCGATGTCAGCCAGTACAGGCTTGCCATCCATCTGATGGTCGCGTGTGTGATTTTCGCGTCCGTGACCTGGGTATGGCGGGCGCTGTCGTCGCATACCGGCCGAATGCTGCCCGGCGCCGGTCCGGCGGTCCTGGCAGGCGTGATCGTCTTGCTGGTGTTGCTGCAGATCTATCTCGGTGCGCTGGTGGCGGGACTGGACGCCGGCCTTGCCTATAATACCTGGCCATTGATGGACGGCGCACTAATTCCGGGCGGATTGCACTGGCACTCCGCATTCGATGATCCCAAGACCGTGCAGTTCCTGCACCGCATGAATGCCTATCTGCTGTTGGGGATGGCGTTGATACAATGGCTTTGGCTGGCGACGACATATCGCGGCACGACGCACGCCAACCGCGCCATGGTGTTCTTCGTTCTGGTCTGCCTGCAAGCGTTCCTCGGCATCACCACGCTCATTCTCGCCGGGATCACCACCGACTCGCAACCGGTCGCGCACATGCCGATCGGCTGGGCGCTCGCCCATCAGGGTTGTGCCATTCTGGTGCTGGGATTTGCGATTGCCCATTGGCGCGGTTTCTACGGCGAATACCCGCGTCCGACCGATGTCGCGCTCAGGGGCTGAAGCCCCTGACTACTGTTTCTTCATTGTGAAAATGCGGTTGTCGAGGCCGAAAAGCAGGGTTGATGCATCGCGCAGATGCAGGCTGATTTCCGAGCAGCCCTGAAACAGCGTTGGCACCGGCTCGGACGTGAAGCCGAGTTCCCGCGCCAGTTTGCTGGCCTTTGCCTCGTCGTAGGCGCCTGCGGGGTCTTTTGGATCGGCGGCGAGGCCCCCCTCGAACAGACCCGCAAACGGCAAAGTCTCGACAGTAACCTCAGTTTTGCCGCATCCCAGCAGTTCCGGTCCCTTGATCGAATCCCGCGCGATCGCCACGAGCGTGTTGACGTAGCGCTCCTCGTCGTCGGTGATCATCGGCCTGGCGGGATCTTCCCATGGCGCGTGTATGGCACCGGTGATCTTCCAGGTTCCAGCAAACGGAAAATCGTCCGCATGCGCCAAAGCGGCGGGCATCAGGAATATCGCAAGTGCGGCAAGGTGGCGGATCGACAATTCAACTCTCCGGATCGGCGCCCGGCGTTTGCGGGCTGACTAGCAACGGACAGGCGCCGCATTGATGGCGAACTAATGTCGATCCGTTCGTCCGGTCAAGGAAATAAAAGACGCAGCCCGTGCAGCCACGTCCTCCTTGCTCCATCTTGTGCACGGATTCAGTTTGACTTGCCGCCGGATAATTCGCGCATCGCGGCGAAATCGACATCCGGCTGGAAGATCGGCTCGACATTGGCATTGGCCGCCAAACCGGGCAGACGGCGCAATTCGCCGCGTCCGACCACCGGATTGACCAAGCCCCTGTCGATGCTCAATACGCTCTGATTGATGCCGAACAGCTGATGATGACGATCGAGCGCCGCTCGCGTCGCGCCGATATAGACGGGGACCACCGGCACATTGTTGATCATCCGCGGCGTATTCAACGTGTCCACCTCATAGCCGGTTTCCAGCATCCAGGTGACCAGCTTGGGATGCGTCTCGACAATCATGCCCTGAATGCCGGAGAGCAGGCAGAATTCCAGCACGCCGGTGATCAACATATGCGATGGCTGGAAACCGTCGATCTTGGCCGCCTTGTCGTCGGCAATGCACCGTGTCCATTCATAGATGTTTTCAGCCCTCGGCCAGTCATGTCCCTCCATGATTTCCGGGTAGACATCGGAAAGCAGATGTGGACGCGATGTGCGCAGCAGCCGCGTATAGCCGGCGATATCGCCGCCGCTAAGGGCCACAAGATGAATGGCGTCCTCGGTATCGAAGCGGTCCATTTCGCGACCGTCATCCGAGCGGAGCTCCTTCCAACCCAGTCTTTCGACGAATTGTCTGTGTCTGAAGCGCCAGACCTTTTCCATGAGGTCCGGGTATTCTTCGGCGTTTTGCGCAGTCAGAATATGTATCATGGTTCAAATCCCCTAAAAAAGCAGGGGTTTTTTCGCCGAAACGATGATTACAATCTATGGGCAGATTTACCCGATTGACAGATTAGCGAATGAGGCCGGCCCGTATCGTTTCTGCAACGAGTTGGGTCCGGTTCGTTGTGTTCATTTTGCGTTGAGCATTTTCGAGGATGTGAGAAACAGTCCGCTCGGAAATTCCAAGAATAGTTGAAATCTCCCACGCAGTTTTACCTTCAGAACACCACGAGATACACTCTTTTTCGCGCGGAGTAAGGTTAACACTTCGTTTAAGGAGCGGAGTTTTTCCTCCGGTTTTGAGCTCCTTGATTTTGTTATGCGCGTATATCGATATCATATGCAGCGCACCCCGAGCCTCTGCCGACAAGTCAATATTATCGGATGCATAGGTGACAATAGCGCGGAAGCCCCTGATCGAATGGATGGGAACACTGAAGCCATCGACGAAACCGAAATCCTTGGCCTCGCGCATGAAGTCCATGCCCTTGCGATCGACATTGATTTTCTGCAATTCGTCCGACCAGACGAAAGCGTTGTCGGACAGCAGGGTGCGTTGGATCACCGGGTCGATGCGCACATAACCGTTATCCATGTAACGCTGCGACCATTCCGGCGGCCAGCCGTTCATCAGGATATAGGGATCGATCTTTTCGTGCGGCTCGGGGATACCCGATATCGCGAACGAACCGAGCCCGAAGAAATCCGTCACTTTGGCGAGCTGAGCGAACGCCTCGTTGTCGGATACGACGCTTTCGAGCGATTCCACAAAATCGAACATCACATTGGCAATGGCTGACCGCATGCTGTCCCGCTCTCGATTTGACGGTGATATGCTTACCTGTCTAACACATCTCCTGGCGGTTTAGAACCCGATAGGCGGCTATGTGAATTCTCATGCGGATTAAGGGAAACGCGGCGTTAGCAGGCTGTTCTTTCCGTACGCCGCTTACGCGCTCAGCATCAGGTCCATGTTCTGGACCGCGGCGCCGGAGGCGCCCTTACCAAGGTTGTCGAGCAGAGCCACGAGATTGACATGCTCGCTGCCGGGCTGGCCGAAGACATAGAGCTTCATCGTGTCCTTGCCGGCAAGTCCGACCGCATCAACGCGTTGCAGGCTGGCGGCGGCATCGAGCGCGACCACCTCGACCACCGACTGGCCGGCATAATGATCGGCGAGGGCCGCGTGGACGGTTTCCACCGACGCACCATCCGCGAGATCATCGACATGCAGCGGCACCTGCACGATCATTCCCTGCGGGAAGCGGCCGACGGAGGGCGAGAAAAGCGGCGCGCGCTTCAGCAAGCCATGAATCTTCATTTCCGGCACATGCTTGTGCTTCAGCGACAGGCCGTAGAGGAAATGCGGTGAGGCGATATGCTCGGGATTGGCCTCGTCTTCCATCTGCGCGATCAACTGCTTGCCACCGCCGGTATAGCCTGACACGGCGTTGACGGTCAGCGCATGATCCTCGGCCAGGATGCCGGCCATCCGCAGCGGCCGCACCAGTCCGATCGCACCTGTGGGGTAACAGCCGGGATTGGCGACGTAGCGCGCGCCGCGGATTCTTGCGGATTGCGCCGCGTCCATTTCGGCAAAGCCATAGGCCCAGTCCGGATGCACGCGGAATGCTGTCGATGTATCGATGATCCGCACGTTATTGTTGGCTGCGGTCATTTCGACAGCCTGCTTCGATGCGTCGTCCGGCAGGCAAAGAATGGCAATATCGGCCGCATTCAACAGATCCTCGCGCATCTGCGGATTACGCCGCTCCGACTCCGGGATCGATAGAAGCTCGACGTCGGCGCGGGTCGCCATGCGCGAACGGATCTGCAGGCCGGTTGTACCATGTTCGCCATCAATGAAGATCTTCGGTTTCATTTTGACCCGCCAGTGTTTCGATTTGGATATGAACGCGCCTACCGCGCCAACTGCTGTGCCGATATAGTTTTGATTTAACCCTAACGCAACAAAAGCCGCGGCATCTATTTTAAACCCCTGCGTTAGATGACATTTTCATGACAGACGAGTTCTTATGGAGCATAAGTCATGGCGCATGTCCCTTCGGTCGTTCAGCAGCCCCTGCGCTATTTGCTGCACCCTGCAGCGGTCATTCTGGCAGCAATCGGCTATTCAGCGCTCGTTTATTACTTCGATACGCGCTGGCGCTTCCTACCTTATAATATCGCGGCGACTTTTGTGCTTGCATCCATTTTTTTTCTTACGTCGCGCCGACCGTTTTTCTCTTTCTATGGCGCGGCTTTGCTGGCGCTTTTCCTGACTTTGGTTTCGCTGGTAAAATTTCAGTTCAAGGGAATTGCGCTCCATATCTACGATTTCATTTTCACGGGCTCGGACGGCTCGATCATTTCATTTCTGCTGACATACTATTTCTCGTTGGTCGCGACCGCAGTCCTGGCCCTTGTGGCTATTTTCATTTTGCTGACAACGCTGTTCCTGCTGGAAAAGCCTGCCCGGTTCAATGTCGCGGTACGGGTTCCCGTGGTGGTGCTCGGAATCATCGCGGCGGTGATTGCCTATCAGCCGACCAAGCGCGATGCCGACTTCCTGCCCTTCATCGGCGGCTACAACGCCTCGGCATTCTTCCTGTCGCTCTGGCATGTACCGAGCCTGGTCAAGCGGCTGCCGCTTGCCGAAAAGATTGAACATATCAAAATCGACAAGCCCTTCGCCGATACAGTCAATTGCACCGCGAACAGCAAGAAGCCCGATTTCTTTCTGGTGCTTTCGGAAAGCCAGACTTCGCCGCTCGTGCTGCCGCAGCTTTCGATCCCGGCGAAGGACGTCGATACGTTCCGGTCCGGCGACGGCAAGATCAAGCCGCTGTTTGTCGAGATTTTTGGCGGCGGCACGTGGATGACCAACTTCTCGGTGCTCACGGGCCTCTCCTCGGCCGATCTCGGCTGGCAGGGTCCCTATGTCAACCAGTTGCTCGAAGGCAAGGTGAAGGGCGGGCTGCCCGAGGTGCTGAGCCGCTGCGGCTACCGCACCGTCGCTATCATGCCGATGGCATACCACTCGGTGAATGAGGGGCCGTTTCTCAATTCCCTCGGCTTCCAGGAAATCTACGATTCCGGCGCGATGAACATGCCGGTCATGGGTATTCGCGACGCCAATTATTTCGACTATGCGGAGCAGTTGATCGCCAAACATCGCAAGGAAGACAAGCGGCCGCTGTTCCTGCTGGTCCAGACCATGTTCACGCATTCGCCCTACGATCACGCGCTCCTGCAAGACGAGGCAACACCACCGCATGTCTATGCGGAGAATCCCCAGGCGAATGAATACATGCGCCGCGTTTCAGCCTCGCGTTCCGACCTGATGCGCTATGTGGAACAGAGAAGACGCACTCCTGGCGACGATGGCAGTGTGTTCGCCGAATTCGGCGACCATCAGTCGGTGGCGACGCGCGACTACGTCCTCGATCGGATTTCAGACGACAGTCCATTCACCGACTTCCGTTCGGCCGTATATGAGACCTTCTACTCGGTGCATGGCTTCGGGGTCGATATCGACTACAGCCAGCTTGGACAGGTCGAGGACGTGCCATTCCTGACAGCGCGTCTCCTCGCCGCCGCCAAGCTGCCGACGTCACCCGTTTTTGAGGATCTTCGCCGCCTCAGCGATGTCTGCCGCGGGAAATTCCATACCTGCGACAATCGTCAGGAAGTGGATGCGCATCTCAAGAAGCGCGTCGATGCCGGTCTTCTGGCTCTCGATTGAAACGCCATAATTTCAGAGTCTTGGCTCGGAAAGTGACAGCACTTTCCGAGCCAATTGAATCAATGTCCGAAAGCGGTCAGCCTCGCTGGTATTTCTCGGCTCTCAGGCCGAGAACGTACATGGCCACCGTCGATGCGGCGATGGAGGTGATCTGTGCGTGGTCATAGGGCGGGGAGACCTCGACGACGTCGGACCCCTTGATGTCGAGCCCGCCGAGCTGGCGGATCACCGACAGCATCTTGGCACTAGACGGACCGCCCGAGACAGGCGTGCCGGTGCCCGGCGCATAGGCCGGATCAAGGCAATCGATATCGAAGGTCAGATAGCACGGCCGATCGCCGACGCGGTCGATGATCGCATTGGCGATCTGGGCCGCGTTCATGTCCTCGATTTCATGACCAAACAGGATCTTCAGTCCGCAATCGTCCGGGGCCTTGGTGCGGATGCCGATCTGAATCGAACGCGCCGTGTCGATCACGCCATCGCGTGCAGCACGGCCGACGAAAGAGCCATGATCGATACGCCGTGCCTCGTCGAACCAGGTATCCTGATGCGCGTCGAACTGGATCAGGGCCAGCGGGCCGTATTTCGCTGCATGCGCCTTGAGCAGTGGCCAGGTAATGTAGTGGTCGCCGCCAAGCGTATAGAGGAACGCGCCGGATTTGAGAATCTTCGATGCCTCCTTCTCGATCGCCGCAGGAGTTTTCTGATGATCGCCGTAGTCGAGCAGGCAATCGCCGTAATCGATCACGGCCATGTTCTCGAACAGATCGATATTGAAGGGATATTGCGGATCGTTGTCGAAAATCGCCGAGGCCTCGCGGATGGCGCGCGGTCCGAAGCGGGTGCCGGGCCGGTTGGAAACGGCGGCATCGAACGGAATGCCCCAGACGACCGCATCGACGCCGGCAAGGCTTTTGGTATATTTGCGCTTCATGAATGACAGCGCGCCCGCGTAGGTCGGGTCGGTGCCCGGCCCCTTGAGAGATCTAGCGGTGAAAGCGTTGTCGATGGTTCTGCTTGGCATGGTGAATCTCTGGCTGTGGCGAAGGCACCAGCTAAGTCGAAAATCGGCGGCAACGCAATCGCCTTCCCATCGCTTTGAATGGCTGCGCTGGTGGGAGCCCTGACGCTGCTGGGCTCGGCGCCGCATGACGGGGAGTGCCGGCAGCCTTTGATGATCCGATGATGGAGAGTCTCTCAAGACGCTGGAATTTCAGGCTTTCACTGTACAAAAAATGGCTGCACCGCCTGCTTGGGATTGTACTTAAATATTTGATTATAATAGATAAAACAATTTTTTGAAATGCGGAACCAAATGGCCGTGAATTGGTTTTTATTGCGTTAAAGGAGACCATTCATGACGATCATCGATATTCCGTGGCATCAGCCGGTCAGCGTGAAGCTTCAGAATGGAACCACGCGCCTTTTCCGTGGCGCCTATGACGCGCTGGATTTTCTGGAAAACGAATGGCCGGTCCGCAAAGGCAAGCATTATGAAAACGCCAAGAGCCTCTGCCGCGCGGCGTTGGTGCGTTCGATCTCGACCGAAGCCGCTCGCGAGGCCTTCATTGCCTCCTGCCTGGAAGCGGCACTTCCTTGGACTGTCGGCGACGGCTATATCCCGCCATCACGCGGCCGGGTTCCGGTTGCCGCCTAGCAGCGGGCAAATTATGGATTGAAAGCAAAAAGGCCGGGTGAAAATCCGGCCTTCGTAATTTGCGAGAGTGGGGACGCGATTAACGCTTCGAGAACTGGAACGAACGACGTGCCTTGGCACGGCCGTACTTCTTGCGCTCGACCACGCGGCTGTCGCGGGTCAGGAATCCACCCTTCTTGAGAACCGGACGCAGGCCCGGCTCGAAGTAGGTCATGGCCTTGGAAATGCCGTGGCGAACCGCACCGGCCTGACCGGAGAGACCGCCGCCAGCGACCGTCGCGACGACGTCGAACTGGCCATCGCGGGCAGCCGCGAAGATCGGCTGGCGCAGGATCATCTGCAGCACGGGACGGGCGAAATAGGCCGCGTAGTCCTTGCCGTTGATGACGATCTTGCCGGAGCCGGCCTTGACCCATACGCGAGCGACAGCGTTCTTGCGCTTGCCTGTTGCATAGGAGCGGCCCTGGGGATCGACCTTGCGGACGTGAACCGGAGCGGAGGCTTCGACGGTGGTGCCGAGGTCCTTGAGGGAAGAAAGGTCAGCCATGATCAGCCTCTTTTCGTGTTCTTGGCATTGAGCGAGGCCACGTCGAGAGCGACTGGCTGCTGTGCTTCATGCGGATGGGCGGCGCCTGCATAGACCTTGAGGTTCTTCATCTGGCGACGGCCGAGCGGGCCGCGCGGAACCATGCGTTCGACAGCCTTCTCGAGAACACGCTCCGGAAAGCGGCCTTCGAGGGTCTGGCGCATCGTGCGTTCCTTGATGCCACCGGGATAGCCGGTATGCCAGTAGAACTTCTTGTCAGTGTATTTCTTGCCGGTGAAGATGACCTTGTCGGCATTGATGACGATGACGTTGTCGCCATCATCGACATGCGGGGTAAAGGTCGGCTTGTGCTTGCCGCGCAGACGATTGGCGATGATGGAAGCGAGACGGCCAACGACGAGGCCTTCGGCATCGATCAACAGCCACTTCTTCTCGACTTCTGCCGGCTTCTGTACGAAGGTGGACATATGTCTGTTCTTTCGTGTTTCGATCCCCAATGCCAAAAGCGGGCAAGGGGCGTTTCTTGTTGCTTGGATTGCAGTCCAACGAAGGCTACAAAAAAGATGCCGCCCGTGAGAGCAGCATCTGGGATGGTGTATAATCAACGTGGCATCATTGGTCAAGCTCGACGTTTTTTGGAGCGTCGATAAATAGATGTTTCGAATCAATGGGTTATACAAGAGGTATTCAGATACCTCATAGTTTGGCCTAACCCAGCTTCATCGTCAGGGCGCCGATGGCAATGATCGCTCCGGCGACATAGCGCCAGACACTGGCTCTTTCCTTGAGGATGAATACGGAAATAATCAGCGCAAAGAAAATCGATGTCTCGCGCAAGGCGGCGACGGCGGCGATCGGCGCTTGCGTCATGGCGTAGAGCGCCAGCCCGTAGGAGGCCACCGACCCGGCGCCGCCAATCAGTCCGCGCCGCCAGGTCCGCCGCACATGGACAAGGACAGGTGGCACGCCGCGCATGAGAAACGCGAAGGCGAACAGGGGAATTGGTGGCAGAATGGATATCCACAGCGTGTAGGAGATCGGGTTGCCGGCGAGTCGCGCGCCGATGCCATCGACGTAGGTGTAGAGCGAAATGACCACGGCGTTGGCGATCGCAACCCAGATGGCCTTGCTGTTGCCGCCGCGAAAATCGGCGGCAATGGTCAATACGCCGACGCAGATGAACGTGACGCCCGCGAACATCACCGGTGACAGGTGCTCGCCCAGGATCGAGCCGCTGGTGGTCGCAACGATCAGCGGCGCCACCCCACGCATCAGGGGATAGACAAGTCCGATGTCGCCCAGCCGATAAGCAACTCCGACCAATTGGTAATAGGTGAAATGGATACAGACCGACGCGAGAATGAACGGCCAGGCCGTGGCATTGGGCATCGGTAGAAAAGGCAGGGCGCAGATCGAGGCGACCGATGCGCCGAGCGCTACCATGCTCGAGTCGAGTTGCTTGTCGGTGCCGGATTTGACCAGCGCGTTCCAGGTGGCGTGAAGAAGAGCGCCAAAAAGGACAAGAGCTACAATATCGAGAGGCATGATATACCGGAAATGCGAAGGAGGGCAGTGAGTTACACCCGATCGGACGCCTAAAGCAAAGCCCAAAAGCGCCATTTTTTGGGTATTTCAATAAAAGTCGATGCTTGATGATGCGCAGCGCGAAGCTTCGCGCCCCCGCTTTGTTCTGATAGATCAATAGATTTGATTTCTGTGTTGATACAAACAGATAGATAGGGTACAAAAAGAAAACATATAGCGTACGTATGAAGAATTTGGTGCGAAAATGTCGATTGATCGCAGGATTTCGCTGATAACCCTTGGTGTGGACGACGTGGCTCGATCCACCGCTTTCTATGAAAAGCTGGGCTGGGCCAAATCCGAATCCAGCCAGGCGGCCATCACTTTCATTCAGCTCAAGGGCACGGTGCTCGGTCTGTTTTCGCGTCAGTCATTGGCTGATGATGCCCATGTCGAGAATACTGCGAAGGGATTTTCCGGCGTGACCCTCGCCCATAATGTCACGAGCAAAAAAGGCGTCGATGCGGTGTTCAAATTCGCCATCGCCTGCGGCGCGACCGAGGTTAAAAAGCCGGAAGAGGTCTTCTGGGGCGGCTATTCCGGCTATTTCGCTGATCCGGACGGACATCTCTGGGAAATTGCCTTCAATCCCTTCTTCCCAATGGATGCCGAGGGGCATGTGGTTCTACCGGAATAGACAGCCGGCAAAGCCGATGTCGCAATCGGAGCTGACACAATGGCGGACCGGGCAGCGATCCGTATCCGATGACGGAATGAGGACGCGTTCGGTCACCTGATGAGACGCGCAAAACCCGTCATTGCTGACATAGCGATCGTATAACGTCAGCCCATTCTTGCGGGGAGAGGGATACCGGAAGATCGCCGCTCCCTGGTTTTCGATGATCGACTGTATATCGCCGCAGCTGTGCTGTAGCGCGCTATAGCGCGAGATTGCAGATGCCGACGTCGCCGTCACCGCGAGCATTGCAATCGCGATAATTTTCTTCATTCACTTTCCTCCCCGAATCCAAAACACTATCTGAGAGTCCCAGTCGAAAAATATATGCGTCGGTGCAAACAGGCAAGGAGCAGCCCATGAAACATGATCAGTATGATCGAAGCTTGATCCGGGACGTGCTGAAATCCACCAAAACCATCGCTGTCGTGGGTGCCTCCGCCAATCCGTCACGACCGAGCTATGGTGTCATGCGGTTCCTGCTTGGCAAGGGCTATCACGTCATTCCCGTCAATCCGGGCCATGCCGGCCAGGAAATCCATGGCCAGAAGGTCTTCGGCAAGCTCGCCGATATCGATGAGCCGATAGACATGGTCGATGTCTTCCGTGCGGCCGACCAATTGCCGGGTGTCGTCGACGACGTGCTGGCACTGCAAAAACTGCCCAGGGTGATCTGGGGCCAATTGAGCGTCCGTCACGACGGTGCCGCCGAAAAGGCCGAGGAAAAAGGCATTATCGTTATCATGGACCGCTGCCCGGCGATCGAATATCCGCGTGTGATGAGCTGAATCTGCTCACCGAGCGTTGGTCAATTCTTTCTCGTCGTCCGAACTGCGTGCGGCGATAGCAACCAGTTGATAGGCCGTTACTTTTCGTTTGGCAGCGGTTTGCGACAGGTTTTCGTAATTGCGCGCGACGAGTTCATCGAGACGTTCGTCCTCGTTATCATCCCACCACGCGGTGATTTTCGACCGAATTGCCCGTGCTGCCTGCGCGATTTTCATCTGATCCCAGTCCCATTGCGGCGAGATCATCGCAAATTCCCTGGTTGTGCGCATTGATGGAGATCAACTTTCGGAAATATAATGTAGTTCTAATCTTCTCCGAGCCGGGCGCGGATATGGACGGGGCGAATGCCGGACCGCTTGTCGATCTCAGTCGAGACGTAGATCGCCGCAGCCGCTTGCGCATAATGAATCGCGGCCTCGAATTCCGAGCCTGACGCCAGTCGATTGGCCAGCGCCCCGATGAAGAAATCACCGGCCCCATGCGCGGAGACGACGTCGGCGCGGAACGGCGCCTGATGCTCGGCCCGGCCACCGGCCCGCATGTGGACCACGCCTTCGCCGCCTAGCGTGATGATCGCCTTGGGTATCTGCCCGCAGAGAAAGCCGATGGCATTCATGCCGTCTTTGACATCCTCAATGCGCTGACCTGAAAGAACCTCGCCCTCGCCCCGGTTGACGATCAGGATATCGACAAGGCCGACAAGCTCCGGAGCCATTTGCCGCGCAGGGGCCGCGTTGAAGATTACCGTCACGCCTGCTTCGTGCGCCTTGCGGGCCATGCCGATATTGGCTTCGTCGGTCACCTCGTTCTGCAGCAGGAGAAAGCCGGTATCATCGGGCAATTCGACCATGGCCGGATCGAAATCGAGGTTGGAGCCCGAAACCACCACCGCGCCATAATCCCCGGCCGGCGTGACGATCGCCACGCTCATGCCGCTGGCTTGCCCTTCGCCAAACTGCATGAGCGAGGCGTCGACGCCCTGCGCGATCAGGTCGGTCTTAATCGTCTTGCCGATGGTGTCGTCGCCGATCCGGCCCGCCATGAACGTCGTGGCGCCGTTGCGGGCCGCGGCGACTGCCTGGTTACGTCCCTTGCCGCCGATCACGTACCGGACGGACTTGCCCGGCAGGGTTTCATCGAGATGTGGCATGCGCGGAGCATCGACGACGACATCATAGTGCAGGGAACCAGCTACAAGTATCGTCTTTGCCACGGCTACGCCTCCCGATAAATTTCCTGCATGATGATGCGCTGGCTGATCGCCGCGTCCTGTTTGGCGATAGCTTGCCCGAGCGCCTGGTTTTCGGCAAGCCGGTCGGCAACTGCCATCAGTCTCTCCGCCGCGAGAATATTGGTGCGGCATTCCTCCACGGGATCAAGGCCGCCGTGGTCCGGGAACGTATCGAAGTAGATCGCGCTCGAATAACCGGACTTCGTCAATTCGATCAGCAGTTCGATCGTCTGTACGGGATGGACGGTGCCGATCATCAGGCCGTCGTCGCGCTTGCCGTAGCCGTCATTGAGGTGAACGCCGAGAATGCGGGAGTGCCGGGCGACGAGACTTGCGGAATGCGCCGGCATTTCGTCTGCGAACAGCACATGGCAGAAATCGAGGGTAACGCCGAGATTGGCGGACCCTGCTTCCTTGATCGCCAGCAGCGTGGTGCCGATATCGGGCATCAGCGCATAGCATCTTGGCTCATTGGGTTTGTATTCTATAGCAATATCGCAGCCGGCATCGTGGCTGGCGACATCCCGGATGGCGGAAATCGTGTCATCCCACATTCTCTTGTAATCGCCCTGGAAGGCATAGTCGAAACCGTCCTGACCCATCCATAGCGTCATCAGGCTGGCGCCCATCTCCCTGACCGCGTCGATGCCGCGCTTGGTGATGTCGATCGCCGCCTGGCGTACTTTCTGATCGGGATGGGTGAAAGCACCTAGCTTGAAGCCGGGATCGGTATAATAGCGCATCGCTCCGCCGTTCAATGCCAGGCCGAGATCCTGCATGCGGGCCGAAAGCTCCTTTGGCGTCGTGTCGCCGAAATGGTCCGGATAATTGAGGTCGGCAGCGTTCAGGCCTTCGACGGTCGCCACGCGCTCGAGAATATCGATCGTCGTGACGCGGTTCTTGCCGGGCCAATAGGTCGCGGCGTCCATCTTGAAAGCGTTGAGGCGGGCTGCAAAAGTCCTTGGAAGCTTTTTCATCGGCACGCTATCTGGTTACCATTACAGGCCGTCGTTCTTCTTATTGAGGCTGATCTCGCCAAGCCTGCGCGCCATGTCCTGTTCGATCGAATGGCCCGGGGTGGCACCAGTGATCGGATGGATGTCGCGCCGCACGGGATTGACCGCCGGCGTTGCGGGCTCGCGCCGCTCGCCGGCAACGGCGGGCGGCGGATAATTATCCAGTACGCCGTCCGCCTCGAGTTCGGCTTCGAGCAGCTTTTCGAAATCGCTGGCCAAGCGCTGCTGGCTCTTCTCCGTCGCTTCATCAAACGCTGCGGTTTCCACTTCGCGCTCGGCAGTTGCGGGCTGATCGTCAGCCACCTCTGTTTCAGCGAAAGGCCACTGTGCCGATTGAGGGGAATGTACCGGCTGTGCGACCGGTTGCTCGACGACCGGCTGCTGCGCCTGCCTTTGCTCCGCCTGTGCGCGGCGTGCTGCCTCGAACCGGGCCATGGCCTCGGCGCGGGCGGCGGTCACACGCTCGGCTTCGATGCGCGCGGACTCCGCCCGGGCGGCTTCCGCCCTTTCCGCTTCCAGCCGGGTCGCTTCGGCGCGTTCGGCTTCTGCCCGTTCGGCCTCCTGGCGCGCAAGGGCGGCTTCCTGACGGGCTTTCTCCGCGCGTTCCGCCTCAAGTTTCGCGGCTTCGGCTCTTTGTGCCTCCATGCGTGCCAGTTCGAGCCGAGACGCTTCGGCATGCACAGCCTCCGCTCGCTCGGCATCGGCTTTGGCCGCCGCCGCGCGTTCGGACTCGAGCCGGGCTGCTTCCGCGCGCGCTGTCTCTGCCCTCACAGCCTCCATCCTGGCGGTTTCTGCCCTCGCAGCCTCGGCGCGCGCGGCTTCAGCCTTGCTGACATCCAGCTGCCGTTCCAGCTCCCAGATGGCGTCCTCTTCCCGACTGGGCTTTTCGTCGGGCGGCGCGGCGCTGAGGACCCGGTTTCGCGCCTGATCGAGCGCGCTTTCTGCCTGGGCTGTGATCGAAGCCGGTCGTCCTTCATTCTCCGAACGGACCGCTGGGGTGGTCTGAGCAGGTTGGGTGGAGACCTTCGCGCCGCTCAGCGGCTCCCGATCATCGTCATAGAGGACCGATCCCATGGCCGAGACGCTCGCGACGTCGGCAGACTGGATCCTGCCCGCATCAGCCGCGCGGGTCCCCTGGCCATTCTCGCCATTCTGGCCCTGTCGCTGCCGTCTGCCGCCGTCCTGACGTCCCTGGTTCGTCCGCCCGGCCGGGACAGATGTGGCGACCTCGGCGCGGCGCGGTTCAGCCGCGACGGCCGAAATCACCGATGGGGCGGCGGCAGGCGCTGCGCCCGGCTTCTGGCGCATTTCGCCGCCGATGCCCGTTTCGATGACGATATCGGTCGGACCGCCAATCATGATCAGATGCTCGGTGTCGTCGCGGCGGATCAGCACAAGCCGGCGCTTGGCGTCGATCGCCGCTGCGTCCAGCACCATAAGCCGATGTTCGCGTATCCTTCCACCCTTGATGAACAAGGGCGAGTTGCGTCGCTTGAGGAAGATCAACACTGCAATCAGCACCAGGAAAGCCAGGGCGACGCCACCAATGGCGATCAACAGGCGAGGGGCAAGTTCCGGGGCCAGTCCGTCGAGCATAGTCTGTCCTTTCCGGTTGTTTTTCCGGCTGAAAACTGATGTCTCTAATGGTCATTGACGGCATTTTTCCGGCTTGGCAAGCGGTTTTGCCCTTTATCCCCCGCGCTGTCATGGCGCGCGCCCTGTGTCTTTTGCGCATTGGCGCCGATTCATCGGTGAATTCATGTACTAATCCGCTTTTTGCCGGGGCGGCAAGTTGATAAGGATGAGTCGTGGCAGTCGCCGCGAACGAAATATCGTCTCCCGTGACGCGTATCGAGGACTGGATGACCAAACCGAACGAGGCGGCCGAACTTTACAAGCCGGTGGTTGAAAACGCCCAGCGGCCGGGGACCGTCCTGCGACTCATGCTGCTGGCACTCGTGCTCATCGCCACGGCCGCTGCCTTTGTGTGGTTCCGCGACCAGCTCGAAAACGAGATCGTGCTTGGTATCCTGGGCGTGCTGGCGATGGCCGGCATTTTCTTCCTCGTCTCGGCCGTGATCGGCTTCGTCGAGGTCATGCCGCAGAACCACACCGACACGGTTTCCCGCGCCGTGCTCAATAGCCATCCCGATGGCACGCTGATCACCGACCGCAAGGGCCGCATCATCTATGCCAATGCCGCCTACGGGCGCCTGAGCGGTTCCGATTCACTGACCGTCGCGCCGTCGATCGAGCATCTTCTGTCGAAGAACCGGGAATCGACGGAAGCCGTCTATCGCCTGACCAACAGCCTGATGGAAGGCAAATCCGGTTATGAGGAGTTTCGCCTGCCGCGACCGCTCGGCCAGAGCGATGCGCTGAGTTCCGCATGGTGGTATCGTCTGAAGGCCCGGCCATTGAAGGTCGAGGACGAGCCCGGCGGACCCTTCCTGGTATGGCAGATATCCGACATTACCGCCGAGCGCGACGAACAGGAGCAGTTTTTCCGCGAGTTGCAGAATGCCATCGACTATCTCGATCATGCCCCGGCAGGCTTCTTTTCGGCGGGCCGCAAGGGCGAGGTGTTCTATGTCAACGCAACGCTGGCCGACTGGCTGGGCATCGATCTCACCAAGTTTCAGTCCGGCTCGATGATGATCCGCGATATCTGTGCGGGCGAGGGCCTGACACGGCTGGAGACCATTCAGCCCGAGCCGGGACAGATTCGCACCGAAACGATCGATGTCGATTTTCGCAAGGTCAATGGCCAGAGCCTGCCCGTGCGGCTCGTCCACCGCGTTTCCGCCAGCAAGGACGGGGCGCCGGGCGAAAGCCGGACGATCGTCCTGCAGCGGACGGCCGAGGAAGCGGGCAGGGAGGAAGATTCCTCTGCGGCGATGCGCTTCAACCGCTTCTTCAACAATACGCCCATGGCGATCGCATCCGTCGATGGCGAAGGCCATATCCTGCGCACCAATACCCAGTTCATGAAATTGTTCTCGGCGCTGACGTCACGCGAGGAAAACGGCAATTCGCTGCTGGCGATCGTACCGGAGGGCGACCGTGCACAGCTCATCGCAGCGCTTGCCGATGCCAAGGACCGCAAGGTCGATATCGAGCCGGTCGATTCCCGCCACCCGGCCGAGGAAGGGCGCTATTTCCGCTTCTACATCAATGCCGTCATCGACCAGTCCGACGAAGCGCCGGAGGAAGCAGCAATCGTCTATGCCGTGGAGACCACGCAGCAGAAGGCGCTTGAAAACCAGATGGCGCAGACCCAGAAGATGAATGCCGTCGGCACGCTGGCGGGCGGTATCGCCCACGATTTCAACAATGTACTGACGGCGATTCTGCTGTCTTCGGATCATCTGCTGCTGCAAGCGCGGCAATCGGATTCGAGCTTCGCCGACCTGATGGAAATCAAGCGCAACGCCAATCGCGCCGCCGTCCTGGTTCGCCAACTGCTGGCCTTCTCGCGCAAGCAGACGCTGCGGCCGGCTGTCATCAATCTGACCGATGCGATCGGCGATCTCAGGATGCTCGTCACACGGCTGCTGTCAGGCACAAAGGTGAAGCTGGATGTCGAATATGGCCGTGATCTCTGGCCGGTGAAGACCGATATCTCACAATTTGAACAGGTGATGGTCAACCTGTCCGTCAATGCCCGCGATGCCATGCCGGAAGGCGGTACGCTGACCATCCGCACGCGCAACATGCCGGCGGCGGAGACGGCAGGACTGAACTTCCGCGGCCTCCCCGAGGAGGATTTCGTCGTTATCGACATCGCCGACAGCGGCACCGGCATCCCGCCCGAAATCATGGACAAGATCTTCGAGCCGTTCTTCACCACCAAGGACGTCGGCAAGGGCACCGGCCTCGGTCTTTCCATGGTCTATGGCATCATCAAGCAATCCGGCGGCTATGTGTTTCCGGAATCCGAAGTCGGCAAGGGCACGACGTTCCGTATTTTTCTGCCGCGCCATATTCCTGTCGATGTGCCGACCGGCGAAGGCGAGGATGCACAAGCCGCCGCCCAGGAACTTGCCAATGCTGCCAAGGCCGCCCAGGCTGATGACATGGACCTCACCGGCAATTCGGCCGTCGTTCTGCTGGTCGAGGACGAAGAGGCTGTTCGGCGTGGCGGCAAGCGCATGCTGGAGACGCGTGGCTACAAGGTCCACGAGGCTGGCTCGGGCGTCGAGGCGCTGGAAATCCTGGAAGCGCTGGACGGCAAGATCGATATCGTCGTTTCCGATGTCGTCATGCCGGAAATGGACGGCCCGACGCTATTGGGCGAAATCCGCAAGCTCTATCCTGATATGAAGTTCGTCTTCGTATCGGGCTTCGCCGAGGACGCGTTTGCCCGCAACCTGCCGGAAGGATCAAAGTTCGGCTTCCTGCCGAAGCCATTCTCGCTGAAGCAACTGGCCACGACCGTTCGGGAGATGCTCGATGGCTGAAGCCGGCGGAAAGAGGATGCGGTCATGACATCAGCGACTGATCCAGCCTCTGTTGGCAAAGTCCTCGATTTCTGGTTTTCCGAGACGGTCGAGGCGCACTGGTTCGAATCCGATCCGGAGATCGACCGGCAGATTGCCGAGCGGTTTGGCGATCTCCAGCGGCAAGCCTCCGCTGGCGAACTCTCCGGCTGGATGAAGAATGCCGAAAGCGCTCTGGCGCTGGTTATCCTGCTCGACCAGTTTCCGCGCAACATGTTCCGCGGTTCGCCCCGCGCCTTTGCGAGTGACGATCTGGCGCGCGAGGTCAGTCGTGTTGCCATTGCCAACGCATTCGATCAGCAGCGATCAACGACGGAACGGGCATTTTTTTATTTGCCGCTGATGCATAGCGAGGACCTGATCGACCAGACGGAATGCGTGCGGCTCTATCGCCGCCTGAACGATGAGAATGGGCTCGACTACGCCATCCAGCACCATGACATCATCGCCCGCTTTGGCCGTTTCCCGCATCGCAACAAGGTCATCGGCCGCGAAAACAGCGAGGCGGAGCTGGAATTTCTGAAAACTCACAAGGGATTTTAGTTACTATTCCTGATGCAGGAGCGCGATTGCAATCCGTGCCGCCATCCGCGCGTTGTTTTCCACCAGCGCAATATTGGTGACGAGACTGCGACCGCCGGTCAGATGGAAAATACTGTTGAGCAGATAGGGCGTCACCGCCTTGCCGGTGATCTCGTCCTGTTCGGCATTGTCGAGCGCCCGATCGATATAGATATTCATTTCGTCGCGGGCGATTTCATCGGCTTCCGGTACCGGATTGCCGATCAGCATGCCGCCATGAATGCCGAGCTCCTCGCGCTTGTGCTGGAAATGGGCGATCGCCGCGGGGCTGTCGAGACGCAACGGGCTTTTCAGTCCGGAGCCGCGCGACCAGAAGGCAGGGAATTCATCCTGCCCGACGGTGACCACCGGCACGCCCTTGGTTTCCAGCACTTCGAGCGTCTTCGGGACATCGAGGATCGCCTTGGCACCGGCCGAGACGACGATCACCGTCGTTCGCGACAGCTCTTCCAGATCGGCGGAAATATCGAATGTCTCCTCGGCCTTGCGGTGCACGCCGCCGATGCCGCCGGTGGCAAACACCTTGATGCCGGCGCGCGCCGCCGAGATCATCGTGGCGGCCACCGTCGTCGCACCCGTCCGCCCCTCGGCGATCGCGAACGCCAGGTCGGCGCGGGAAAGCTTCATCGCGTCAGGGGTCTGCGCCAGCCGCGCGAGCTGTTGCGGCTCCAGCCCAATGTGCAGAAGGCCGTCGATGACCGCAATGGTTGCAGGCACCGCACCTTCAGCGCGGATGATGTTCTCGACGCTGCGCGCCATCTCCAGATTGCCCGGATAAGGCATGCCGTGGGTGATGATCGTCGATTCCAGCGCCACGATTGCCTTGCCGGCAGCCTTGGCCTCGGCCACTTCGGCAGAAAAGGAAACCGGAAATGTGGGGGCTGCGGGACTGGTCATCATCTTCTTCCTGCAATGAAGGCTTGGTTGGTTACAACACTATTTCGGCTGGCGGCACAAGGGCAAGCGTGTGCGTCAGCAGCGCCCGCGTCAGCTCTTCGGCGGTGGCCATTTCGCTTGCCAGCGCCAGCCGGGCGGATGCCGCTCCGACGCAAACGGCTTGGCTGAGGGTCTGTTTCTCCAGTATCGCATGCAGGAAACCGGCCGCGAACCCATCGCCGGCCCCGGTGACATCGCCAATCGCCTCGAGTGGCGGTGGCAGCAGGCTGACCGTATCGGCATCGCTCCAGGCGATCAGCTCGTGTCGTCCCCGCGTGATCGCGCCACCGCGCAGACCCGCCCTGCGGAAAATGGCGGGCCAGGCACGGTAGTCCGAAGGATATTCGCCAGACAGCGCCCGCGCCTCGGCCTCGTTCATGAACAGATAATCAAATTGGTCGAGCAAGGTATCATAACGCACCACCTTGGCCGGCGAAATGCCAATGCCGGCCAGCGGCTTGCCGCGCTCGGCCGCCATTTTCGCCAGCGCAGAAAGGGTTTCCGTCGGCAGGTTGGCATCCGTCAGCAGGAATTCGGCTGCATCGATCGCGTCGCGCACGGCGCGGATCGCCAGCCTCCGCGGGGTGAAGAACCGATAAAGCTCCATGTCGGCGAGTGCGATCACCAAGTTGCCATCGCGTTCGAGAATGGCCGTGTAGGTCGGCGTGCGCCGGTCGAGAAAGATGAAGGGGCGGTCGTCGATGCCGGCAGCGTCCGCCGCGATCCCGACAGCCAAGCCCTCGGCATCTCCGCCACGGGGCGAAATCATGATGACAGTATGTGCGAGCCGGGCAAGGCTGCGGGCCGCGTTGAATGCCCCACCGCCGCTCTCTTCCTTCCAGGCACCGGGATTTGACGCGCCGGGCGCCGTATCGCCGGAAATCCGGCCGCGCCGGTCGATATGGGCGCCGCCCAGAACGAGTATGGATGTCATGCACGATTCCTGTCCGTCGATCGAATCATCTTAGCGGTTACATTGGCGCGCTTGCAAGCGGCAGCTTGCGGGAAGTGTTTGGAAACGCTCACGAAAACAAAAATAGAACATAGGTCGGAATATTATTTCATATCAATCAGTTGCATGGCTCTTGCGAAATGAGAACAAATGAAGTACATACACGGCATGCGGAACACATTGCTTCAGTGGCGCGGATAACTTAAAGGTGGATCGAATGGCCCAGAATTCATTGCGACTCGTTGAGGAAAAATCGGTGGACAAGAGCAAGGCACTGGATGCAGCGCTTTCCCAGATCGAACGTTCGTTCGGCAAGGGATCGATCATGCGTCTCGGTTCGAACGAGAATGTGGTGGAAATCGAAACCGTGCCGACCGGTTCGCTCGGATTGGACATCGCACTTGGTATCGGCGGTCTGCCAAAGGGACGTATCGTCGAAATTTTCGGGCCTGAAAGCTCGGGCAAGACGACGCTTGCGCTGCAGACCATCGCCGAGGCGCAGAAGAAGGGCGGCATTTGCGCCTTCGTCGATGCCGAGCATGCGCTTGATCCCGTCTACGCCCGCAAGCTTGGCGTCGATCTTGAAAATCTGCTGATCTCCCAGCCCGATACCGGCGAGCAGGCGCTCGAGATTACCGATACGCTGGTGCGGTCCGGTGCCATCGATGTTCTGGTCATCGATTCCGTTGCGGCGCTGACGCCGCGCGCCGAAATCGAGGGCGAGATGGGCGACAGTCTTCCCGGCCTTCAGGCGCGTTTGATGAGCCAGGCACTGCGCAAGCTGACCGCCTCGATCTCCCGCTCCAACACCATGGTCATCTTCATCAACCAGATCCGCATGAAGATCGGCGTCATGTTCGGTTCGCCTGAAACCACCACTGGCGGCAACGCGTTGAAATTCTACGCCTCGGTTCGCCTCGATATCCGCCGCATCGGTTCGGTCAAGGAACGCGATGAAGTGGTTGGCAACCAGACCCGCGTCAAGGTCGTCAAGAACAAGATGGCGCCTCCCTTCAAGCAGGTCGAATTCGACATCATGTATGGTGAGGGCGTTTCCAAGACCGGCGAACTCGTCGATCTCGGCGTCAAGGCTGGCATCGTCGAGAAATCGGGCGCCTGGTTCTCCTATAACAGCCAGCGACTCGGCCAGGGCCGGGAGAATGCCAAGATCTTCCTGCGCGACAATCCCGATCTCGCCCGCGAGATCGAGCTTGCCATTCGCCAGAACGCCGGGTTGATTGCCGACCGCTTCCTGCAGAACACGGCCCCGGAAGCCGGCGATGACGGTGATGACGCGCTGGAAGCGTGATCAGCGATCGAATTCACCGGGCTGGTCATACGCCCCGGCGCCACGCAAATCAGCGGGCGTCGGGGTTTTGTTTTTCTGGACATGGGCAAGGGCGAACGATAAAAGCCGTTGTTCCAAAATCCCGGCAATTCCGGGCATATCAGGTATGAAGGGTATAAGATGAGTGGCGTGAACGAGATCCGGTCTGCGTTTCTGGATTATTTTCGCAAGAACGGACATGAGGTCGTGTCGTCATCGCCGCTTGTGCCGCGAAATGACCCCACCCTGATGTTCACCAATGCCGGCATGGTGCAGTTCAAGAATGTTTTCACCGGTTTGGAGAGCCGTCCCTATTCGACGGCTGCCACGGCACAGAAATGTGTTCGCGCCGGCGGCAAGCACAACGATCTCGACAATGTCGGCTATACCGCCCGCCATCACACGTTCTTCGAAATGCTCGGCAATTTCTCCTTCGGCGATTATTTCAAGGAGCGGGCGATCGAGCTTGCCTGGAACCTGATCACCCAGGAATACGGCATCGATCGCAACCGGCTGCTGGTGACCGTCTACCACACGGACGACGAGGCCTTCGACCTCTGGCGGAAGATCGCCGGCCTGCCGGAAAGCCGCATCATTCGCATTCCGACCAGCGACAATTTCTGGGCAATGGGTGACACCGGCCCCTGCGGTCCGTGCTCGGAAATCTTCTATGACCACGGCGACCATATCTGGGGCGGACCTCCGGGTTCCGCCGACGAGGACGGCGACCGGTTCATCGAGATCTGGAACCTGGTGTTCATGCAGTATGAACAGGTGACCAAGGAGGAACGTGTCTCCCTGCCGCGCCCGTCGATCGATACCGGCATGGGACTCGAGCGGGTTTCGGCGCTGCTTCAGGGCAAGCACGACAATTACGACACGGACCTGTTCCGGGCACTGATCGCGGCTTCGATGGAGGCGACTTCCACCGATGCGGAGGGCGACCGACGCGCCAGCCATCGGGTCATTGCCGACCATCTTCGCTCATCCGCATTCCTGATCGCCGATGGCGTGCTGCCGTCCAATGAAGGGCGCGGCTATGTCCTGCGCCGCATCATGCGCCGCGCGATGCGCCATGGCGAGCTGCTGGGGGCGCGCGAACCGCTGATGTGGAAGCTGGTTCCGGCTCTGATCGGTCAGATGGGTGTCGCCTATCCGGAACTGGTCCGCGCCCAGCCGCTGATCACCGAGACGCTCAAGCTCGAGGAGAGCCGTTTCCGCAAGACTCTGGAGCGCGGCCTTGGCCTTCTCAACGACGCCGTGAGCGGTTTGCGTGAAGGTTCCGAGCTCGATGGAGAGACGGCGTTCAAGCTCTATGACACCTATGGTTTCCCGCTCGATCTGACCCAGGATGCGCTGCGCCAGAAAGGCATCGGTGTCGACACGGATGCATTCTCCAAGGCCATGCAGCGGCAGAAGGCCGAGGCCCGCGCCAACTGGTCGGGATCCGGGGATGCTGCAACCGAAACGATCTGGTTTGAACTGAGGGAAGCGCATGGCGCCACGGAATTCCTCGGTTACGACACCGAGCGCGCCGAAGGCGTGGTGCAGGCGATCGTCAGCAACGGCAAATCCTTGGCTCAGGCATCCGCCGGCGACAAGGTCCAGATCATCGTCAATCAGACGCCGTTCTATGCGGAATCCGGCGGCCAGATGGGCGATACAGGCCTGATCACCTTCGAGGGCGGCCGGGCGATCGTAACCGAGACTTTGAAGAAGGGCGATGGGCTTTTCGCGCATTTGGCGGAGATCGCCGAAGGCACCCTGAAGGCAGCCGACGCGGTGGTTCTGGAGGTCGATCACATGCGCCGGGGTCGTCTGCGGTCCAACCATTCGGCGACGCATCTGATCCATGAAGCATTACGCGAACTGCTCGGCACGCATGTTGCCCAGAAGGGTTCTCTCGTCTCGCCCGAGCGCTTGCGTTTCGACGTGTCGCACCCCAAGCCGATCAGCGCCGAGGAGATCGGCGATGTCGAGGCGCTCGCCAACGAGATCGTTGTTCAGAACGCCGCCGTCGCGACGCGCCTGATGAGCGTCGATGATGCGATAGCAGAGGGCGCGATGGCGCTGTTCGGCGAAAAGTATGGCGACGAGGTGCGGGTCGTATCGATGGGTACCGCCAGGCATGGCGAAAAAGCCGGCAAGCCTTATTCGGTCGAACTCTGCGGTGGAACCCATGTGCGCGAGACCGGCGAGATTGGCCTGATCCGTATCCTCAGCGACAGTGCCGTCGGCGCTGGCGTCAGGCGTATCGAGGCGCTGACCGGCGAGGCGGCGCGCGATTATCTCTCGACCCAGGACGAGCGGGTGAAATCACTTGCCGCGATGCTCAAGGTTCAGCCGGACGATGTGCTGTCGCGGGTCGAAGGACTGATGGATGAGCGCCGCAAGCTGGAACGGGAACTGGCCGACGTCAAGAAGAAGCTTGCGCTTGGCGGCGGCGGCACATCTGGCGACACGGGTTTGCGTGAAATCAATGGCATGAAATTTCTCGGCCGCGTCGTCACCGGCGTCGAGCCGAAGGATCTGAAGGGCCTTGCCGATGAGGGCAAGAAGAGCCTGGGCTCCGGCGTTGTCGCCTTCGTCGGTGTTTCCGAAGACGGCAAGGCAAGCGCGGTCGTCGCGGTAACCGACGATCTTACATCGCGTTTCAGTGCCGTTGATCTCGTCCGTGTCGCTTCACAGGCATTGGGCGGCAAGGGCGGCGGCGGTCGGCCCGACATGGCTCAGGCAGGCGGGCCGGATGGTGCGCAAGCGGAAGGCGCGATCGAGGCTGTAGCCGCCACATTGGGCTGATTGATTTGTTTGCTGTGCGGATGCCGGGAATATCGGGTCCCGGCAAGCGTATTTTGCCTTTTATTAAATTTTGCCGCTTACCAATAGACATGGAGCCAGGTTGGTCCGGGGATAGCGAACATCGTTTCGCGTTTCTCGGATCGGCTTTGGTGTGAGTCCGGGGGATGCGGCATTGGCCAGTGTTTTGAATATCGGCACCATTATGATCTGCACGTCGCTTATGACACTCGTTGTCGCGATGGCGCTGACATTCATCTGGTTTTTCGAAAAGCGCGATACGGCTATCGGTTGGTGGTGCCTCAGCATGTGGATGGCAACTGTCGCCACCTTCGCCCTGGCGTTGCGGGGCATCAGTCCGTGGTGGATTGGCATCGGTCTCGGCAATGCTTTGCTGATGGTCACATATGGCATGATCTGGGCGGGTTTTGTCTCATTCCGGGGGAGTAAGGTCAGCATCCCCTTCATTTTCGCCGGTGCATTGTTCTGGATCGCTTGTATCTACGGATTTGAGTCGATCAGAAGCGATGTCAACAATCGGGTCATCGTTTCGTCCATCAGCATCCCTTTCTATTGTCTGCTGGTCGTGCGGGAGACGTGGAAGACCTGGAAAAAAGAGCGTCTTCCGTCACTTATGGCGGCTGGATTTTTCTATGCCAGCCATGGACTGTTCTATCTCATCCGTGTTCCGCTGACGATTGCCTATCCCGTCGGCGAAATCGTTCCCGGACAGACGTCCACGTGGTTTGCGGTAATCACGCTTGAAGCCTTTGTCCATGGCATGTTTTCCTCCTTCGTCTTTGTGGCATTGGTGCGGGAGCGGGCAGAGCGGCGCTATCGATTGGCTGCCGAGATCGACAGCCTGACATCGGTGGCGAGCCGCCGCCACTTCGTGTCCGAGACCCGCGCCGCACTGGCGCGCAAACCGAAATCGGCTGTTCTCGCAGTTCTCGACCTCGATTATTTCAAGAAGGTCAACGACACCTACGGCCATATGGCCGGCGACAGGGTGCTGCAATCCTTCGCCTATCGCGTTTCGTCGGAACTGTCTCCGGGCATGGTGTTCGGGCGGTTGGGCGGCGAGGAGTTCGGTCTCTTCCTGCCAGACTGTTCCGAGGCGGCCGCGGCCGAATTTCTCGAAACCGTCCGTGCCGCGGTGGAGGCACTCGACATCCGTTTCAACGGCAATGTGTTGAAGGTGACCGCCAGCATCGGCGCCGCAAGCACTGCCGAAGCGGGGCTCGATTTCGACCATCTTATGGCAGGTGCCGACAACGCGCTTTATGTTTCCAAGCGGCAGGGCCGCAATCGCATTTGTCTGTTTTCGCTATCCATGCGGTTGGAGAACATCGTGGAGGCTGGCCGGGAAACCCGCCTCGGCCTGTCCAAGAAACGGGTCAGCCGCATTTCGGTGCGCAGCCGCCTCGGCAGCGCTTGAGTTCAACTCAGGCGCAGATTGCCGGAATTTCCGATAGAGATCCTGTCTGCCGTTGCGACAGTACGGCAGTTAGCCAATAGTCACGCAGGACTTATCCATTCAACGTCGAGAGGATCTCGCCGTGGAGCCTCGGCCAGTCCGGCCTGGCAAGCGAGGCCAGTGCGGGCTTGGAGAGCAGATAGCCCTGCATCAGTTCGACGCCGAAATCGCGCAAGACTTCGAATTCCCTGGCGGTCTCTATGCCTTCGCAGATCGGCCTTATGCCGAGTTCCGTCAGCATCTTCAGTGTGTTTCTGACAATCACCCGTCTGACCGGGTCGGCATCGATCCCGCGTATGAGGTCCATATCCAGCTTGACGATATCCGGCTGAAAACTGGACAACAGCCCGAGACCGGCATAGCCCGCGCCGAAATCGTCGATGGCGGTCTTGAAGCCCATCGAGCGGTAGGTGGTCAGAATATTCAGCAGGTGCGCCGTATCCAGACGCTCGACTTCGGTGAATTCGAAGATGATGCTCTCCAACGGAAAGTTGGCGCGTTTGGCGGCTGACAGCGTCTTGCGGATGCAGGCGTTGGGTTCGTAGACCGCGTTCGGAAGGAAATTGATCGACAACATCGTGCCGTCCCGTGCAAGCCCCAGATCGGATGCCAGGTCGATCGCAGTCACTCTGCAGAGCTGATCGAAGGCATAACGGTTTTCATCAGACAAGTGCCTCAGCACCTCGAAGGCGCTTTCACCGGACCGGCCGCGGACAAGGGCTTCCTGAGCAAAAACCTTTCCAGTGGTCGTGTCGATGATTGGCTGGAAAGCCATTGTGATGGGCAGCGAGAATTTGTTGCCGTCGAGGCACCCGCCACATACTGCTTCTGACGCCATTTGCTGGATCCTGTTGTCGATGGCCATTTGCCACAACTTGACCGACAAAGATTTAGAAAAGGCTTATAAGCTCATAAAATGTTGAGCACCTGGCGTGCAGTTCTACAACGAGAGCCCAAATCCCTGCATCAATCGCCGCGTTGAGAAATCCGGGTTCCCCGAGGTCAGGACGGCCCGATCGACATGGCTCTCCGGATGAACATCATCCAGAGCGGGAACCAGCCGCCGGGCCTGCCGGGCGATCGCCTCGGCCGGGTCTATCCAGTCCACCGGCCACGGCGCGAGGCGGCGGAAGACATTGGCCATGAATGGATAATGCGTGCAGGCAAGCACGACGATATCGGTTTTCTTGCCGTCTTGTTCGTAAAAGCATTGTTCGATTTCCGCCGCCACGGCATCGTCGGCGACCTTGTCGCCGCGAATATAGGCTTCCGCCATGCGTGCAAGATCGGCCGAGCCGACCAGCCGCACGTGGCACTGGCTTGCAAAAGATTGAATGAGATCCCGCGTATAGGCGCGCTTGACGGTGCCTGGGGTCGCGAGCACCGACACAAGGCCGGAACGAGTACGCTCGGCGGCCGGCTTGATCGCAGGAACCGTACCGATGAATGTGTGCTCGGGGAAGGCAGCGCGCAGATCGGCGCCGGCCAGCGTAAAGGCCGTGTTGCACGCGATTACCGACACCTCCGGCTGGTGCTCCCGCAGGAAATCGCCGAATATCGAAATAACCCGGGCCCTGAGTTCGGGCTCGGCCCAGTTGCCATAGGGAAAGCCGGCATCGTCGGCGATGTAGACGAAGTTCCGCTCCGGCATCAGCACGCGCAGTTCGCGCAATACGGTCAGCCCGCCGATGCCCGAATCGAACACGAGGACGGGCTTTGCGGCATTATTCGTCATGATCGATTTCATCCGGATTGCCGGCCCCGCGCGGACGTTTGCGGGAGAACCGGTCGAGCGAGGAAATGACGCCGCGCATCACCTTGATTTCAGGCGCGGTGAAGGCGCGGCGCGATAGCACGGCGCGCAAGTTGTCGATCATTTTCGGCTTTTTGGCGGCGGGCCGGAAGAAGCCGCGTGCATCCAGCGCTTCTTCAAGATGGTCGTAGAGGCCGAACAACTGATCCTTGGTGGCGGGCTGCTGGTCCAGCGCCTGGAACGGCGTTTCCTCAGCCGATTCCATGCTCTGCTTCATCCACTCGTAGGACATCAGCAGCACGGCCTGGGCGATGTTCAATGAAGCAAAGGCCGGGTTAACAGGGAAAGTGACGATCTCGTCGGCAAGCGCCACTTCCTCGTTCGAGAGCCCGGATTTCTCGCGTCCGTAAAGGACCCCGACCTTCTCGCCGGCATCGTATCTTGCCTTCAGGGTCTGGGCCGCGACAACGGGTGAGCGGACCGGCTTGAAGCCGTAGCGTTCGCGCGCGGTGGTGGCGTAGACGAAATTGAGGTCGGCGATCGCCTCCTCGAGCGTCGCAAACACCACCGCGCCGTCGATGACGTGATCGGCCTTGCTGGCGGCTGAACGCGCCTTCTCGCTCGGCCAGCCGTCGCGCGGATTGACGAGCCTCAATTCCGAAAGTCCGAAATTGGCCATGGCGCGTGCCACCATGCCGATATTCTCGCCAAGCTGCGGCTCGACGAGCACGACCACGGGGCCGCCGATGATCATTTCCAGTTCGCTATTGGTGCCGGACATTCTCTGCCTTATTCCTCGTTCAGGCGTTCACTGGCACAATTTCCGACGGATTTAAAGCGGGATGCGGGCGAACCGGACAAGACGGGGCGTGTGGACCTGCCGTGTCCGGCTGCCGGCGACCTATTGGCGCGCCTTCATCGTTTCCTGCATCTCACCGATCAGCGAATCCCATTTGCCGTCGGTCTTGCGATGGATGTCGTTGATGACCGGCCTGCCGTCCTCAGTGATCACATCGAATTTGAGTTCGCTGATTTTCGCTTTGTCTTCCGCAGTTTCGGCGCAGTCCCACAGCCGGAACGAGACATCGACCGCCGTCACTCCATCCTTTTCGCCGCCTGGAGCGATTTTGAGATCCTTGAGCGGGCAGCCATCCTGGCCGTTGGTGATGACATCATAATCGAAGGGCGTACCGCCTTCGTCATAGGCGGGATATTTTTCCGCCTGATGATAGACGGCAACGAAAGCCTTGCTGTAATTCGCATCGAGATGAGGCTTTTCAAAATAGTCCGTGCCTGAACTTTCCGGTTGCCAGCGCGAAACGGCGATCGTCATGACCGCCTTGACCGGATCTTCCACGGAGGCGGCATAGGCGTTCAGCGGCATCATCGCGACGAATGCAATTAGGGCGATCTTCTTCATTTCTGCTGCGGTTCCTGCTGTTGGTTTTGATTCTGGTCGGCGGGCTGCTCGCCGCCATTCCTGGCGATGTCCTGCATTTCCTTGAGCAGCGAGTCCGCCTTGCCTTCGGTCACACGATGGATGTCTGAAATGACGGGTCTGCCGTTCTCAATTACGACATCGAAATGCACCTCCGAGGTCGCATCCTTGCCGGGATCGTCGTCGTAGCAGGTCATCAGCTTGAACGTCACCTTGATATCGGTGATTCCGGCCTTCTCGCCCTGGTTGGCGATCATGACTTCCTTGAGCGGACAACCGTCCTGGCCGTTGGTGATCACGTCATAACCGAACGGTCCGCTTCCCTCGTCATAGAGTGGGTGCTTGGCCGCCTCGCGATAGGCGTCCGCAAATGCCTTGGCGTAGACAGTGCCGAGCCGGGTCTTGTCGAAATAATCCTGGCCCTCGACCTTGGGGTCGTCGCTCCAGAGCCCCACCGCCAGATCCATGATCGCTTTGACAGGCTGTTGCGCATCGGCCGCAAATGCCGGCGATGCGGTGACGAGGAGAAGTGCCGCAGCCAATGCTTTGAACATGGTGGATCCTGTTGGTGATTCCGTGGCGATCTGCCGGGCAGGGAAACAGAGTTTGAAAATTCCGTCAATTCGTGTCGGTGCGGCGATTGATTATTTGCCTCCGCCGTTCGCGGTGTTATAGGCAGAACCAACCGCCAAACACCCTGCCGCGATATTCCCAGACTGCGGCAAAACAAAGAGGTAGACTTCATGAGTAAGATCAAGGTTGCGAACCCGGTTGCCGATCTCGACGGCGACGAGATGACCCGTATCATCTGGCAGCTGATCAAAGACAAGCTGATATTCCCTTATCTCGATCTTGAAATCGACTATTACGATCTTTCGGTTGAAAACCGCGATGCAACCGCCGACAAAGTGACCGTCGATGCGGCCAATGCCATCAAGAAATACGGCGTCGGCATCAAATGCGCGACGATCACCCCGGACGAAGGCCGCGTCGAGGAATTCAACCTCAAGGAAATGTGGAAGAGCCCCAACGGCACGATCCGCAACATCCTCGGCGGCGTGATCTTCCGCGAGCCGATCATCTGCAAGAACGTGCCGCGGCTGGTTCCCGGCTGGACCAAGCCGATCGTCGTCGGCCGCCATGCCTTCGGCGACCAGTACAAGGCGACCGATTTCAAGATGCCCGGCAAGGGCAAGCTGACGATGAAATTCGAAGGCGAGGACGGTACCGTCATCGAGAAGGAAGTCTACAATTCGCCGGGCGCCGGCGTCGCCATGGGCATGTACAACCTCGATGAGTCGATCAAGGAATTTGCCCGCGCCTCGCTGATGTACGGCCAGATGCGCCAGTGGCCGGTCTACCTGTCCACCAAGAACACCATCCTCAAGGTCTATGACGGCCGCTTCAAGGATATCTTCCAGGAAGTGTTCGAGACCGAGTTCAAGCCGAAATTCGACGAACTCGGCATCACCTACGAGCATCGCCTGATTGACGACATGGTCGCTTCTGCACTGAAATGGTCCGGCGGCTATATCTGGGCCTGCAAGAACTATGACGGCGACGTGCAGTCGGATACCGTCGCGCAAGGGTTCGGCTCGCTTGGCCTGATGACCTCGGTCCTGCTGACGCCGGACGGCAAGACGGTCGAGGCCGAAGCTGCGCATGGCACCGTGACGCGTCACTATCGCCAGCACCAGAAGGGCCAGGAGACCTCGACCAATTCGATCGCCTCGATCTTTGCCTGGACGCGTGGCCTGGCGCACCGCGCCAAGCTGGACGACAATGCGGAATTGGCGAGATTCTGCGATACGCTGGAAAAGGTCTGCGTCTCGACCGTCGAGTCGGGCTTCATGACCAAGGATCTTGCGCTGCTGATCGGCCCCGACCAGCCGTGGTTGTCGACCACCGGGTTCCTCGACAAGATCGACGAGAACCTGCAGAAGGCGATGGCATAGTTCTGCCCTTGTGCCGCTGACATTCAAGACCCGGCTTCGCGAGAGGCCGGGTTTTTTATGCCGGATAGAACAGGTCCACGGCCATCACTTCAACAGCGGCAACAGATTGAGCGGTGTGGCATTGGCGACCGACAGCGCTTGGTTGGCAAGACTGCGCTGCACGTCGATCGCCCTCATTTTCGACGCCGCCGACTCCAGATTGGCATCGACCAGCCTGCCGACGCCGCGATCCTGCGTGTCCTGCAGATCGGCGACGAATGCGCCCTGCATCTTGATCCGGGACATTGTCGAGCCAAGGCCGGCTGCAGCATCCGTCATCGCCATCAGCATGCGCTCGGTGACGCTGATCATGTCATCGACATCGCTCGCGGCGGTGTTGTTGCTCAGTGTGAACTCGGTATGCAGGGTCTGGTTGCGGCCATTGAGCAGAACCCAGTCGGTCGTGGTTCCGAGGGCCTGCGCATAGGCCACATTGGTCAGGATGCCGGACTGGGAATCGTCGTCGATGAGATGGTTGGTTCCAAGTGCGTTGGCCATCGAATAGTTGAGCGTCTTGATCGAGACATTGCCCTTGCCATCGCGCACGAAAGACCCCACCAGTTCCTTGTCCGCATCATCGGCCGTGGAATGACGCAGCAGCCAGTTCTCGCCGTTGAACGACGATGCATCGACGATGGTGTAGAGTTCTTCCCGGAGTTCCTTGATCTCGGTGTTTATCTTGACGCGGTTGACGCCGCCTTCTCGCCCCGAAATCAGCTTGTCCTTGATCTGCTGGACGACATAGATCGCGTTCGTCATTCCGGTGTAGGCGACGTCGACCGCGGCGGCCCCGAGTCCCAGCGAGTCTTCCGCCGCAGACAGGGCTCTGTTGTCCGATCGCATTGTCGTGGCGATGGACCAGTAGGCGGTGTTGTCCTGCGCGGTGTCGACGCGCAGTCCTGTGTTAAGCTGCTGCTGGGTTGCCAGCCGCGCGCTTCCAATGGAACGCAGTTTGTCGACAGCGGAAATCGCTCCCGAGTTGGTCAGAATACTTGTCACGGCTACTTCCGAAATCAATACGTGGACGATACTTTTGCCTGACTTGACGACTGGGGATCACGAACAGTGTCCCTTCACACCGGCGCCTCGATCGAGCATCATGCGACGATCGAAGCATATCCGTTATGGTTAACATAGGTTGCATTTCTATGCTTAAGACCGGGTTAAAAGCGGGGATTGAAAATGCATTTAAGCCGATTCGGATGTGATCGGCTGACTGCGTGCACTGTTTGGGAACTCATGTTATGTTGTAATGTCAACAACTTACGGAGAAACCGAGATTCAGTTTTTGACGTCGTTGACATATAGGTACAGGAAAAATAGTGACCCGGCACGATAGCTTCCGCGTTCTCATCATCGGAGGCTATGGCACCTTCGGCGGCCGGCTGGTGGAACTGCTCGCCGATCAATCGCGGCTGAAACTGATCGTCGCTGGGCGGTCGCTGGCGAAAGCGCAGAGCCTTTGCAGCCGGTTGCCGGCGGCGGCTGTGCTGGAACCGCGGGCGCTGGATCGCGATGGCGATATCGACAGAGCCCTCACCGAAATCGCACCGGATATTCTGGTCGATGCCACTGGACCGTTCCAGATCTATGGCGATGACCCTTACCGGCTGGTCAAGGCCTGCCTCAAGCACGCGATCCACTATCTCGATTTCGCCGATGGCAGTGCATTTGCCCGCGATATAAGCCAGTTCGACGCCGAGGCAAAGGCGAGAGGCCTGTTCGTGCTTTCGGCGGTCAGTTCCTGCCCGGCGCTGAGCGGCGCCGCGATCCGGGAACTGGCGCGCGATATGGCTTACGTCGAGGATATCGAGGGCGGGATAGCGCCGTCGCCGTTCGCAGGCGTCGGGGTCAATGTCATCCGGGCGATAGCCAGCTACGCAGGACAACCGATCACTTTGATGCGCGACGGCAGAAAGGCACTGGCTTACGGGCTGACCGAATCCCGCCGCGTCACGGTTTGCCCGCCGGGCCACCTGCCACTCAAATCCCGGCGGTTCTCCCTGGTAGACGTGCCGGATCTGCAACTCGTGCCGGAAACGCGGCCGGGCTTGAAATCCATCTGGTTCGGTGCGGCACCGGTGCCGGTCCTCTACCTGCGGATGCTCAATGCCATGGCGTGGCTGGTGCGCCTCAGGCTGCTGCCGGGCTTGAAGGGTCTGGCAGGACTTTGCCACTTCGCCATCAATCGTTTCGCCTGGGGTGAACACCGGGGCGGCATGTTCGTCCGCGTCACCGGGCGCGGCGCGTCCGGCGAGAGGATTGCCCGATCCTGGCATCTGCTCGCCGAAGGCGATGCCGGGCCATATGTACCCAGCATGGCAATCGATGCCGTGGTTCGCAACGTGCTGGCCGGCGAAGCACCTGCACCCGGCGCCCGTGCCGCGACGCAGGAACTTTCCCTTGACGATTTCGCGCGCGGCTTCATGGTGAAATCCATCATGACGGGAATCCGGGATGAACCAGCCGCGAACCAGCCGCTCTACCAGCGCATCCTCGGCGCGGCCTGGGAACGCCTTCCGGCGCCGATCCGCAGCCTGCACATGGTCGAGAGCACGAGGCGCTTTTCCGGCCGTGCGAAAGTCGAACGGGGCTATCGGCTGTTCGCGCAACTCATCGGCATGCTCCATCGTTTTCCGAAAGCAGGCGCAGAAATTCCCGTGGACGTGATGCTCGAGCGGCGCGGCACCGGCGAACTCTGGCAGCGGACATTCGCCGGCCGGGTGTTTCGCAGCTGGCAGGACCAGGGGCAGGGCCGCAGCGACCATCTGATCGTTGAACGCTTTGGTCCGGTCTCGGTCGGGTTGGCACTGGTCGAGGGTGAGGGGCGGCTCGAATATGTTGTCTGCCGTTGGAAATTCCTGGGCATTCCCATGCCGGCCTTCATGGCGCCGGGCGGGCGCACCTATGAATTCGTCAAGGACGGAAGGTTCCATTTCCATGTCGAGATCGCCCATCCATGGTTCGGACTGATCGTCTGCTATCAGGGTTGGCTGGAGGAAAGCTAATCTGTGGGTTTGCTGAAATCCCTCCACCCATGCCGCTCGAATCCTGTTAAAGGAAGGACGGCGGACGACGAGGAATGGAATGACGGCAGGCATCGACATGGGCAAGGGCGTGGGCGGTGAGCGCTCGCACCTCGATCTGGAAGAATTGCTGGCGACCCGTCTTCTCGTGCAGGGAAATTCCGGCTCCGGAAAATCGCATCTTCTGCGCCGCCTGCTCGAACAATCCGCCGGCTGGGTTCAGCAGGTGATTATCGATCCCGAGGGTGATTTCGTCACGCTCGCCGACCGCTACGGTCATGTGGTGATCGAAGGCGAGCGCAGCGAGGCGGAACTTCTGGGTATTGCCGCGCGTGTCCGCCAGCATCGCGTTTCCTGCGTGTTATCGCTCGAAGGGCTGGATGCCGAGGAGCAGATGCGCGCCGCCGCCATCTTCCTCAACGGTCTTTTCGATGCCGACCGCGATTTCTGGTATCCTGTGCTGGTGGTGGTCGACGAGGCGCAATTGTTTGCGCCGGCCGCCAGCGGCGAAGTGGTCGATGAAGTCCGCCGGCTGTCGCTTGGCGCCATGACCAACCTGATGTGCCGGGGCCGCAAGCGCGGACTGGCCGGCGTCATTGCCACGCAGCGGCTGGCCAAGCTTGCCAAGAATGTCGCCGCCGAAGCCTCGAACTTCCTGATGGGCCGCACCTTTCTCGATATCGACATGGCGCGCGCCGCCGACTTGCTGGGGCTGGACCGGCGGCAGGCGGAGATGTTCCGCGACCTGCCGCGTGGCTCGTTTGTCGCGCTCGGTCCGGCACTCTCCCGCCGGCCGCTCAAGGTCGAAATCGGCACAGTGGAAACCTCTGCGCGTTCCGGCAGCCCCAAGCTGTTGCCGCTGCCCGAGGCCAATGTCGATGCGGCCGACCTGATCCTGACGCCCGACCCGGCGGAATTCGCCCGTCCCATGCAGCGTTATGTCCAGCCGGCGCCACGGCCGGCGACGGATATTCTGGCGGAGCTTTCCAAACCGCGCACCGAGCAGACCGAACCGCAGGAGACGCGGCCCAGGCGCACCGAAATGACCGCAGGGGAGCGGCAGGACCACATTTCCGAGGCGCTTGCCGATGTCCTGCATGGCCACGATTCCGCATTCCGGACGGATGCCGAACTCTATCAGGATTTCCTGGTTCGTTGCCGTATCCGCCGTCTATCGGGCGCCACCGTGGCATTGCCGGAATTCCGCCAGCGGCTTGCGGTCATCCGCTCCGGTGCCGATGCCGAGATGCAGGGTTCCGAACTCTGGCAGAAGGCCCTAACCTTGAGTCATGCCGTTACGGATGATCTGAAATCGGTCTTCCTGATGCTGGCCACCTCAGCGCTCTCCGGCAATCCATGCCCGTCAGACGCGCTGATCGCCCGCAGCTACGGGACGCACTCCGTTCGCCGCGCGCGGCGTTTGCTCGGCTATTTCGAGGAACAGGGACTGGTGGTCATCCATCAGGACCGGGCCGGCCACCGGATTGCCGCCTTTCCGGATCTCGGCGTCGAAACCGCGCCGGGCAATCCGGATGCCGCCGATGTCGAGGTCAGGTCGGCTGCTGAGTAAGCTGGTTCTTCTCTGCGGGGATCGCTGGCGATTCCCTGTGACAAGCATTGTGCATTGCCAGGCTTGACATTCATATAACTCATCGGTTATTGATTAGATCAATAGCTGGAGAGTTATAGATTGCGATGACACAGCCCCATGATATCCTTTTCAGAACGCTCGCCGATCCGACGCGACGGGCCATCTTCGAGCGGCTGTGTCGCGACGGAGACCAGACGGTCGGGGCCTTGACGGCGCAGGCCGGGGTGTCGCAGCCGGCCGTCTCAAAGCATCTTGCGGTCCTCAAGCAGGCCGGACTGGTGCGCGACCGCCATGAAGGACGACAGACCCATTATAGCGCGCAGCTCGACGCGCTTGCTCCCCTCAACGACTGGACAAGCCGGATGGCCGGCTTCTGGAAAAACCGGTTCGACGCTCTCGAAGACCTACTCAAAAGGATGGACCAATGAACGATACATCGATCGAAACGCGCTCCGTCGTCGTCGAACGCGAGATGCCTTATCCGCTGGAAAAGATCTGGCGCGCGCTGACGCAACCACACCTGATCGAGGAATGGCTGATGAAGAACGACTTCAAGCCGGACTTGGGTCACCGTTTCAATCTCAGCGGAGACTGGGGCGCTGTCGACTGCCAGGTCCTGGAAGTCGAGCCGAACAGAACGCTGTCTTACAAGTGGGATGCCATGGGCCTCGAGAGTGTCGTCACCTGGACTCTCACCTCTTCGAGCACGGGGACGCACTTGCGCATGGAGCAGGTTGGCTTCCGGCCGGATCAGCAGCAGGCCTACCAGGGCGCCAAGTATGGTTGGCAGCAGTTCTTTGCAAAGCTGGAACAGGTCCTGGCGCGAACGGAGTGAGGTCGGCCGGCACGATCCAGAGCCGAAAACCGCCGCCAAGCGGGTCACCCGACCTGCTGCGGTCTGCTTTGAGAGGAGGTATCATTGAACTGGAACGCGTTTATCCGGCAGGTCCACCGCTGGCTGTCGATCATCTTTACGGTGACCGTCATTGCCAACTTCGTCGCCATGGGGCTGGGCACACCGCCCTCCTGGGTGGTCTACTCGCCACTGCCGCCGCTTTTCCTGCTATTGTTCAGCGGTCTCTACATGTTCGCGCTGCCATATGCCTCAAGACGGCGCAGCGGGCAACGGACCGGCGGATAGGAGTGGACCAATGACCGACGAGGTGCCCAAAAAGTCGGCGAAGTCCGCAAGGAAGGCCGTCGCCACGCAGACCGCGGCGGAGCCTGTCCTTCTTTCAGGCGGCAACCCTCAGATTGCCAAGGGCGACGGCGACGCCCCGGTGCAGGCCTATATCGCAGCGATGCCGGGCTGGAAACGCGACGTCGGTGGCCGGCTCGACGCGCTGATCGTGCGCGCCATCCCCGACGTGCGCAAAGCGGTCAGATGGAACTCGCCATTTTATGGCATTGAGGGCCAAGGCTGGTTTCTCAGCACTCATTGCCTGACGAAATACATCAAAGTGACTTTCTTTCTTGGTACCTCGCTGCAGCCGCTCCCGCCCGGCGGCACAGCGCGCAGCAAGGACGCGCGCTGGATCGACATCCACGAAGGCGACCAGCTCGACGAGGCGCAGATGGCGAGGTGGGTGGAGCAGGCCGCCGCATTGCCCGGTTGGGATCTCTCCTAACCGTTGCCCTTGCACGCCGCTCATGCTTCCGCCGGCTTCTCCTTCCGCGTCGCCCACATCGAGCCCAATATCCCGGCGGCCAGCAGCATGATCGTGACACCGAGCGACAGGGCAGGCGGGATCTTAGCAATGCCGAGCATGTCGGCCACGAAGATCTTGGAACCGACGAAGATCAGCACGCCGGCCAGGGCATATTTCAGATAGGCAAAGCGGTGCACCAATGCGGCCAGCGCGAAATACAGCGCCCTGAGCCCCAAGATCGCGAAGATGTTCGATGTATAGACGATGAACGGGTCGGTGGTGATCGCGAAAATCGCCGGGATCGAATCGACAGCGAAAACCAGGTCGGCGAGTTCCACCATGATCAGCGCCAGCAGCAGCGGCGTCACGAATGTCCTGAGGCGGCCCGTCTTGATGTCTGTCTCGCGGACGATGAAACTATCGCCATGCAGCCTGTCGCTGACCGGCAGATGGCGACGCAGGAATTTCACCACGGCATTACCTGCGAGGTCGCTGCCGTGGCCGGAGGAAAACAGCATGCGGATGCCGGTAATTACCAGGAAGCCGGCGAAGATATAGAGCACCCAATGGAAATTCTCGACGATCGCGGCGCCGCCGGCGATCATGATACCGCGTAGCACGATCACGCCTAGGATGCCGTAGAGAAGCACACGGTGCTGGTACTGACGCGGAATGGCGAAGAAGGAGAAGATCGTCGCGATAATGAAGATATTGTCCATCGCCAGCGATTTCTCGACCACGAAGCCGGTCAGATATTCAAGCGCCGGCTGCTGGCCGAGCTGATACCAGACCCAGCCGCCGAAGGCGACGCCGACAGAGATATAGAATGCCGAGAGCAGCAGGCTTTCGCCGATGCCGATCTCCTTCGATCCCTTGTGAAGGATGCCAAGATCGAGTGCGAGGAGCGAGAGAACGAGGGAGAGGAAGACGGCCCACATCCATGCGGGTGTGCCGAGAAGATCGAGGTGGAGAAGATGCATCAGTCAACCGTGAACCGGACGATGGTTGGCTCGCAGGTACCGACATCACGTGGTGTCCGGGAATCACGCCAGAGGGGCCCGATACCTTGGTGCGACAGGCAATTGGGAAACGGGAGAGTTCTTTTCAAGGGAGGATTTGGGTTTTTTACCGGGAGGACGGGCTTTTCCGACCTGGGGCGTTGACATCCCGGATTCAAACTCATAGAAGCCCGTCAACTCCGGGCAGCAATGCCCGGTGTTTTGTTTCTTTTGGCGTGACGCCAGCGGAAGCGAGTAGCATGTCCCGTGGCTTCTCCATTCGCAAATGTGAGAAACCTGTCAGAGGTTGCCGCAAGGCGGTCTCAGAGGAGGGCGTGTTTCCTTATAACAAGGCGAACGGCTTCGGTCGCGCCACAAAAAGAAAGGAAATGCGATGAGCAAGCGCGCATCGTCTAAATACAAAATCGACCGCCGTATGGGCGAGAATATCTGGGGCCGTCCGAAGTCGCCGGTCAACCGCCGCGAATACGGCCCGGGCCAGCACGGCCAGCGCCGCAAGGGCAAGCTCTCCGACTTCGGTGTGCAGCTCAAGGCCAAGCAGAAGCTCAAGGGCTACTACGGCGATATCTCCGAGAAGCAGTTCCGCGCAACTTACGACGAAGCGGCCCGCCGCAAGGGCGACACCCCGGAAAACCTCATCGGTCTTCTGGAATCGCGCCTGGATGCGATCGTCTATCGTGCCAAGTTCGTTCCGACGATCTTCGCAGCGCGCCAGTTCGTCAACCATGGCCATGTCAAGGTCAACGGCATTCGGGTCAACATCGGTTCCTATCGCTGCAAGGCTGGCGACGTGATCGAAGTCAAGGAAAAGTCCAAGCAGCTCGCGATCGTGCTCGAAGCCGTTTCGCTCGCTGAACGCGACGTTCCTGACTATGTCGAAGCCGATCATTCCAAGATGAAGGCCACCTTCGTTCGTGTGCCGACCCTTGCCGACGTTCCCTACGCCGTCATCATGGAACCGCATCTGGTCATCGAATTCTACTCGCGTTGATTTGATCAACTCGACCCCGATTTGGAAAAGCCGCCTGCGAAGGCGGCTTTTTTGTTGCGAAAAATCTCCATCACGTTTTTTCACAGGGATATGAATTGCAATGCGGGGGGCCGCCTGAAATGGTTTCAGCATGATACGTAATACAGACACATCCTGGGGTCTTGTCTCGGTCCTGTTTCACTGGATCATGGCGGCGCTGTTTCTCGGCCAGTTCGCGCTCGGCTGGTATATGCAAGGCCTCAAGGACCTGCTTGCCCAGTATAATCTCTACCAGTGGCACAAATCGTTCGGCTTCACGATCCTCGGACTGGCGGTGCTGCGCGTTCTCTGGGCGGTGACGTCTCGCCGGCCGAAGCTGCCGGACACGATGCCGGACGGCGAGAAGCAACTCGCGCTCGGCACGCATGTCGTTCTCTATCTGGCGCTGTTGCTGCTGCCATTGACCGGCTGGGCCGTGGTCTCGACCTCGCCGCTGCCGATCGCCACCTGGTTCTTCGGCCTGTTCGTCATTCCATCGCTGCCGCTCGGCATTTCCATGCATACGGAACAGGTCTGGTCGAGCATTCACGGGTTTTTCGCCTATGCGGCGATGTTCCTTGCCGCCGTACACATACTCGCGGCTTTCCGGCATCATTTTCACCACAGGGATGCCACCTTGATCCGAATGCTGAGACCGGGCTACGCAGACCGCCGGGACAACAGCACCGATCCGAATTGACAGGAGAAAACAATATGCATCGCGCTGTGCTTGTACTGCTCATCATTTTCTGGCCGGCGCTCTGTTTCGCCGATCAGTTTTCCGATTCCGTGGGGCGGTACCGGGTGCTCCCGTCGTCGCGCATTCATTTTTCCGTGGCGCAGATGGGGGGAGCCGCGATCGAGGGGGAGTTCAAGCGTTTCAATGGCACTTTCCAGCTCGACCGGAATGTCGGCCAATCCAAGGTCGTGATCACGCTGGAACCCGGCAGCATCAAGGCCGTCGATCCCCGCATCGAGGAATTCATCAAGTCGGAAGCGGTGTTCGATGCCGCCAATTTCCCGACCGTCAGCTTCCGTTCTACAGGCGTGAAGCGAAGCGGCGACAGCAGCGCGAGCATCGATGGCCAGTTGTCCGCCAAGGGGGTGACGCGCCCGACGCGCTTCAACGTCGCCTTCAAGGGTCGATCCGGCAAGACGCTGAAATTCCACGTGACCGGCAAGCTGTCGCGCGCGCTCTTCAAGATGGATGTCGGCACGCCGATGTATTCCAACATGGTGGTGCTGGATATGGACCTGATCGGGCAAAAGCTCTGAGTTCATAATCCATCCTTGACGCATCGCAGCAATCCGCTATTGCCTGTCCCGAACATTTCCACCAAAGGCGATCGCCGATGCTGACCATCAATCCGGATGCCCCGCGCGAGGAGGACGACGCCGCCTTTGCCGGCGACGCGACCATGGAAGCGCTCTACGCCCACGCGCCGCAGTCGGCCAATTTCAACAAGCTGCGCAAGCGGCTGATGCGCAACATGCGCCAGGCGATCGATGATTTCGGCATGCTGAACGGGCAGAGGCGCTGGCTCGTCTGTCTGTCCGGCGGCAAGGATTCCTATGGCCTGCTGGCGCAGCTCTTGGAACTCCGCTGGCGCGGGCTGCTGCCGGTTGAACTCATTGCCTGCAATCTCGACCAGGGCCAGCCGAATTTTCCCAAACATATCCTGCCGGAGTATCTGACCTCGCTCGGCATCCGGCATCGAATCGAATATCGCGACACCTATTCGATCGTGAAGGAGAAAGTACCTGAAGGCGCGACCTATTGCTCGCTCTGCTCCCGTCTCAGGCGCGGCAATCTCTACCGTATTGCCCGGGAAGAGGGTTGTGACGCCATCGTACTCGGCCATCACCGCGAAGACATTCTTGAAACCTTTTTCATGAATTTCTTCCATGGCGGACGGATGGCGGCCATGCCTCCGAAACTGCTGAACGACGAAGGCGACATCATGCTGCTGCGGCCGCTCAGCTACTGCGCCGAGGACGATCTGGCGCGCTTTGCCACGGCCATGCAGTTCCCGATCATCCCCTGCGATCTCTGCGGCTCGCAGGACGGCCTGCAGCGCAATGCGATGAAGGCGATGCTGAACGATATCGAAACCCGCATGCCGGGCCGCAAGGACACCATGCTGCGGGCGCTCGGCCATATCAATCCATCGCATCTGATGGACCCGAAACTGTTCGATTTCGCAGGCCTGACCGCATGAATGCTTTCTCCGAAAATCATATCGAGGTGCTGCGCGATATCCTGCGCGAGGCCGGCGAAGCCGAGATCATGCCGCGTTTCCGCACCTTGGCGAGCGACGACATCACCGAGAAGAAATCGTCGATCGACCTGGTGACCGATGCCGACCTGCTGGCCGAGAAACGCATCTCCGCGCATCTGCTGCAGCATTTTCCCGGCGCCCTGATCGTTGGCGAGGAGGCGACCGAGACCAATCCCGGCCTGATCTCAGCACTTGCCGATGCCGAGCTCGCCTTCGTCATCGATCCCGTCGACGGCACGTTCAATTTTACCGCCGGTCTGCCGATATTCGGCACCATCCTCGGCGTCGTCGCCAGAGGCGAGACGATCGCCGGCCTGATCCACGATCCGGTGCTCGGCGACACGCTCGTGGCGTCGAAAGGCGCGGGCGCCCGCGTGCTCGCAAGGTCGGGGGATGAGACGATTGCGCGGGTTATCGCACCCCGCCCGATCGGCAGCATGGTCGGCACGATCTCGATCAACGATATCGATCGTGCCATGCGGCAGCGGATCGCCGGCAATCTCGGCAAGACCAGGATGGCGTTCGGCTACAATTGCTCGGCCTATGAATACTGGATGGCGGCGACCGGCAAGGTCGACTTCATCGGGCATTTCAAGCTGATGCCGTGGGATCATCTGGCCGGCGTGCTGATCCATCAGGAGGCGGGCGGCTATACCGCCAGGCATGACGGTTCGCCCTATCGACCCGGCGAGACCACCGGCGGCATTCTCTCCGCCGCGAACGAAGACCTCTGGCATGAGATTTTACGCGAGATCCTTCAAGCGTGACTCCATCTGCCAGCAAACAGCCGAAAGCCTCTGAAAGGATTCATGGATCATGTTGAAACTGGATATCGAAGCACTCGCCAATCTGCTGCGCGATGCCGCGAAAGCGGAAATCCTGCCGCGCTTCCGCCGGCTCGGAGATGGCGATATCCGTATCAAGACTGAGGCCTCCGATCTGGTGACTGAGGGCGACGAGGCGGCCGAGCGCTATATCAAGGAGCGCCTCGACTCGGTTCTGCCGGGCGCGCTGTTCGTCGGCGAAGAGTCGGTTGCGCACGACCCCGCGCTGCTGCCGAAGCTGGCTGACGCCGATCTGGCGCTGGTGATCGATCCGATCGACGGCACGTTCAATTTCGCCACCGGCATTCCGCTGTTCGCGGTGATGGCGGCCGTCGTTTCCAAGGGCGAAACCGTCGCCGGCCTGATCTACGATCCGATGGGCGACGATTGGGTCCTGGCCGAGAAAGGGTCCGGAGCCTGGCAGGTTCAGCCCGATGGCCAGCGCAAGAAACTCTCGGTGATCGCACCGGCGCCGCTTGCGGAAATGTACGGCATGGCCTCGACCGGCTACCTGCCCGGCGGCAAGCGCGAGACTGTGCTCGCCAACATGGCAAAGCTGCGCTTCCTGATGAACTACCGCTGTGCCGGCCATGAATACCGCACCTTCGCAGCCGGCCATGTGCATTACCTGATGTATAACAAGCTGATGCCGTGGGACCACCTGCCGGGCACGCTGATCTCGCTGGAGGCCGGCGCCTATGCCGCACGCTTCGACGGTTCGGCCTATCTGCCGCATCATGTCGAGGGCGGACTTGTGCTGACGCCGGACAAGGACACCTGGGACCTTCTCCGGCGCGAAGTCTTTACGTTTTAAGGCTCAGGCGTTGGCGCCATATTTGGCGCTGACGCCGAAAAGCTTGCCGTTTTCGGCGATCAGCACGCAGACGATGGCCAGCAGACCGAGCGCGAAGAACCCGGCTGCGACCGGCACGACCGTGCCGTCATAGACATAGCCGATCGCCGCGCCAAGCGCCGCACCACCAACCGTCTGCAGGAAGCCGAAGATCGATGACGCCGTTCCGGCGACATTGCCGAGCGGCTCCATTGCCAGCGTCGTGGTGTTCGAGCCGACCAGACCGAACATGAACATGATCATCGTAAAGACCGTGATGAAGGCCGGGAAGGGCAGATGTCCCATGGAGGCCAGCAGAAACAGGATGCCGCTGAGCGCGGTGAATGCCAGCAGAGCCGCATGCGCCACGCGGCGCATGCCCAGCGCGCCGACAATCCGGGAATTGAGGAATGAAGATACGGCCATAAGCGCGGCGACAAAGGCAAAGGCGAGCGGGAAATAGGCGCCCAGCCCATAGATATCGACATAGATCTGCTGCGCCGTGCTGATGAAGCCGAACAGTCCGCCCATCACGAACATCGCCGACAGTCCATACAGGAACGCCGACTTGTTGGAGACCACCAGCACGAAACCTTCCGCGATCACCGCGGCCCGCAGTGGGCGGCGCTTCTCCGGCTTCAAAGTCTCGTCCATGCGGAAAAATGCCCAGAGGCCGATCGCCAGCGCCAGCCCGGCCATGAACATGAAGATCAGCTGCCAATGGCCTGAAAACAGCAGCAATTGTCCGACCGATGGCGCAAACACCGGGACGACCATGAACACCATGAAGATCAGCGACATGACCTCCGCCATCGCCCTGCCATCAAATTTGTCGCGAACGACGGACTGCGCCACCACCCGCGTGGATGCCGCGCCCAGTCCCTGGATGAAGCGCAGGGCAAGCAGCGTCTCGAAGGTTGGCGCGATCGCGGCAAGCGCCGCAGCGATGATGTAGACAACCATGCCTGCCAGAAGCGGTTTCCGCCGTCCGAAGCGATCCGAGATCGGTCCAAAGAACAGCTGCGCAAAGCCGAAGCCGATCAGGTAGGCGGTGAGCACGAACTGGCGCTCGTTCTCGTGGGCGACATGCAGGGCTTCACCCATCTTCGGCAAGGCGGGCAGCATGATGTCGATGGCCAGCGCATTGAGCGCCATCAGCGCCGCCATCATGGCAATGAATTCGGGTCGGGAAACAGAACGGGCGGGGGCGGACATGCGGGATTCCCTTTGGGAGAAATTAGTAAGGCCGGCTTATAGCCTGCCCGCTATAGCGCGCAAAGGTTCAGGCTTTAATAAATCGCGCATGACGGAATATATTTCCATGCAAGATTTGCATGGCATGTCAATTCGTGAACATTCGTCCGCGTTCGGTCCACAGAACGGCCAATATCGCGAACAGGCCGCCAAAGCCGAAAGCAAAAGCCAGCGGCAGGACCGTACCGTTATAGGCCTGGCCGACCACGCCCCCGAGGATCGTGCCGACGGTCGTCGTCACCACGCCGAACAGCGACGAGGCCGTGCCGGCAATGTGGCCGAGCGGTTCGAGCGCGATGGCGTTTACATTTCCCTGCAGCACGCCGAACGACATCATGCAGACCGAAAGCAGCGAGAATGTCAGCCAGAAGGGCGGATTGCCGGGAATGGCGATCAGCCACAGCCCCAGGCCTGAGGCGGTGAAAATCACCATCGTGCCATGGGCGACCGGACGCATGCCGAATTTCCGCACGATCCTTGCGCTGATGAGAGCCGCAACCGCCACGCCGATCGACGAGCCGCCGAAGGCCAGCGGAAACAGCGTGCCGAGCCCGTAGAGTTCACCATAGATCTGCTGGACGGAGACGATGTAGGAAAACAGCGAAATCAGCGTCAAAGTGCCCGCCACCGCGTAACCAGCCGTGATGCGGTTGGTGCAGATTTCCCTGAAGGCGCCGAGCACGCTGCCCACGGAGAGCGACCGCCGGTCCTTGGCATCGAGCGTTTCCCGCAGCCGGAAGCCCATCCAGGCCAGGATCAGCGCGCCGGCAATGGCATTGAACGCGAAGATGCCCTTCCAGCCGGCGGCAAGATCGATCGACTGGCCGATCGTGGGGGCGATGATTGGGATGATCATGAAGGTGGTGAAGACAAAGGTCAGCACACGGCCCATCGATTGGCCTGAAAAGCAGTCGCGCACCACGGCCATCGTCACCACCTGCAAGGCGGCGCAACCAATGCCCTGAACCACGCGCATGGCGAGGAACGAAGGGAAATCGGTCATGAACATCGCCGCGATCGAACCGGCGAGATAGAGGGCAAGCCCGGTGGCAAGCAGGGGCTTGCGTCCGTAGCGGTCGCTGAGCGGCCCGTAGAAAAGCTGGCTGAGGGCAAAGGTTACGGCAAAAACCAGGATGACAAGCTGCCGGCTGTTTTCATCGACAACGCCAAATGCCTGGCCGATCGCCGGTAGCGCCGGCAGCATGATATCGATCGACATCGCAGCCACCGCCGCAAGCGACGCACACAGCGCGACGAATTCGGTCATGCCCAGGTTCGATTTGGCGACGGCGCGGCTTTGCAGACTGTGTTCGTGCATCTGAAATATCCCGGACTATGTTCGCAAGGAAATCGCATCCGCAGGACACGGTGCTCAAATCGGCAGGCAACGGCAAAGGCTGGAAAAGTTACGGGCCGGATAACCGGCCCGTAAGATCAGGAGAATGAATGCGAGATGATCAGGCCGCTTCGCCCTTCACGGCAATGCCGTTTTCGGTGAGCAGCTGCTGCAGTTCGCCAGCCTGGAACATTTCGGTGATGATGTCGCAACCACCGACGAATTCGCCCTTGACGTAGAGCTGCGGCACGGTCGGCCAGTTGGAATAATCCTTGATGCCCTGGCGGAGATCGGCGCTGGCGAGCACGTTGTGCCCCTTGTAGTCGACGCCGACATAGTCGAGGATCTGCACGACCTTGCCGGAGAAACCACATTGCGGGAAATCCGGGGTTCCCTTCATGAAGAGAACCACATCGTTGCTCTTCACTTCATTGTCGATGAATTGTTCAATTGCGCTCATAGCTCAGTTCCTTGGTTGCAGCACCGGGGTCAAGGCCCAGCGGCCATGGACTATGTATAATCAATCATTGGCCTTATTTCCAGAAGCACGGAAATATTTTATCGACAAAAACAATCGGGTCGCCGTCTCGCGTTGCGCCTTCTGCGCTTTGTCGCCGTCGGCTTGCCAATGATGTTTGTCCGGACTTCGAACCCGGCGCTCCCGGCCGCCCCGAATTCATATTTCCACTGCTATGAGATGAAGTCGCCGACGCTGAGCTTCAAGGTGTTGTCGAAGTCGATGGCGAAGTCTGCCTTGCCGTCGCCGTTCACATCGCCATAAAGCGTGAGCAGCCCATCCGCTTTTTCGAAACGCAGCTCTCCGGCTGTCTTGCCGAAAGCGTCTTTTGCAATGAAATCGGAGTCCTGATTGCCCTTCTCTGTTGTGTCCGCATCGATGGCGTGGAGGTCTATCCGGTCGGCTTCGATTTTCGAAAAATCCGTGATCACGTCCCGGCCGGTGGCCTTGACGCTGCTGTCGCCGATCGTCGTGAAGATGAACTGGTCCTTGCCGCTTCCGCCGGAAAGCTGGTCGCGACCTCCGCCGCCCCTGATGCTGTCGTCGTCTTCGCCACCATCGAGGACATTGCGTTCCTTGCCCCCGTAGATGCGATCATCGCCGTTGCCACCAAAGACGTCGCCCCTGATGCTGCCCTTACGACCGTCGTAGAGATCGTCGTTGTCGTTCAGGAGCACGTCGCCGATCATCAGGCCGGAATTGGTGATGAGGTCCTTGCTTTGGCAGAATATGTCGAAAAATACGCCGTAGCTTGCGACTTCGCCGTCTATCGTCCCGGTATTTCGTAAGACGATCGTTTCGCTCGCGGGGTCACCGCCATTGTGGCCGATGGCCATCTCGGCTTCGATCCGTCCGTTGTTGGTGATTGTCGTTCTCGTTGTATCGCTAACGCCCTGCAACAGGATGCCGATACTATCTTTCGCAGAGACCAGCCCATTGTTGACGATGTGGGATCCGAAAGCGCTCACGCCGATTGCAGTGCCAAAATTAAACGCCTGCACCTCGCCACCAACGGCAATCTCGATGCTGTTGCCCGAGTCCACTGCGGCCTGGTTTCCAAGCGAGATGGCGCGGCTTCCTACGTCGAAACCGGCGACGGTCCCTTCGACGATGACTCTGTTGCCGCTGCCGCTTGCGAGGATTGTCTCCGCAGTTGTCGAGGCAATCAGTACACTCGAAGCGATGAAGATGCCTTCCAGCGATCCGATCGAGGCGACCGTATTCATCTGGCTTGTGGAAAGCGGTATGGTCCATTCCATGATGCGAGCTCCCAAGTCGACTGTGATAAGGGCATTGCCGGCCGGCGGTGCCCTTCCAAGAGAAGGAACGACTTGGTTGCGTAAACTATTCGATGAAAATTAAAATGTCGCCTGCATTGTGGCTACATACCAGTTTTCATGGAATAATGACGGAAAATCGTCAAATATTCCGTTTGAAATTCGGAAGCTTGGTTTGCCGCGACAGTTGATTCTCTGGCTGTCCGTCAATCCGGCGCGGATGTCTGCAAGGCAAGCGCGTGCAGCACCCCGCCCATCTTGCCCTGCAGCGCGTCGTAGACCATCTTGTGCTGCTGCACCCGGTTCTTGCCGCGGAAGGCCTCGGCGACGACTTCGGCTGCATAGTGATCGCCATCGCCGGCAAGGTCACGGATCGTGACCCTGGCGCCCGGGATGCCCTCTTTGATCATGTCTTCGATTTCGCCCGGATTCATCGGCATGGAAATTCTCCTTATTCGCTGGCAGGCAGTTCGCCGGCCATGAAATCAGGGAACCACGATTCATGGGCCTTTTGCAATTGTTCAATTGCCACCGGGCGCGCTTTGCCAAGCGCTACAGTCGCGCCGCCGGTCGTGCCGATCCAGGGCGCGAAAATGCCCTTTTCCTCGGCCATCTCCAGCAATTCGTCGAGATCGTCGTGCTCGACTGTGACAACGTAGCGGCCCTGGTCCTCGCCGAAGAACAGCGGAATGGGGTTGGTGTCGTTGAGTTCGTTGATCATTGCGCCAATGCCCGACGCCATCGCCATCTCGGCGATCGCCAGCGCCAGTCCGCCCGAAGAACAATCATGCACCGCAGTCGCCATGCCGTCGCGGATCAGTTCGCGGACGAAATCGCCGGCCTTGCGCTCCTGGATGAGATCGACCGGCGGCGGCGGGCCATCCGTGCGGCCATGGATATCGCGCATATAGACGGACTGGGCGAGATGGGTGCCCCAGCTGGCGGGTGCGCCAATCAGAACGATCGCGTGGTTCTCGTCGGCAAAGCCGATCCGCGCCATCCGCTTCCAGTCCGGGATCAGTCCGACGCCGCCAATGGTGGGTGTCGGCATGATCGCCAGCCCGTTGGTCTCGTTGTAGAGCGAGACGTTGCCCGAGACGATCGGGAAATCAAGCGCAATACAGGCCTCGCCGATGCCTTTGATGGCATGCACCAACTGGCTCATGATCTCCGGCTTTTCCGGATTGCCGAAATTGAGATTGTCGGTGGCGGCGAGCGGCAGGGCGCCGGTCGCCGTCAGGTTGCGCCAGCATTCGGCGACCGCCTGCTTGCCGCCTTCATAGGCGTCGGCCTCGACGTAACGTGGAGTGACATCCGAGGAGAAGGCCAGCGCCTTGTACTGATGGCCCTCAACGCGGACGACGCCGGCGTCGCCGCCGGGAAGCTGCAGCGAATTTCCCTGGATCAGCGTGTCGTATTGCTCGTAGACCCAGCGACGCGAGGAATTGTTGGCGGAGCCCACGAGCTGGATCAGCGCGTCGGCGACATCGGCCCCCGGCACATCGTTCTGTGCCAGCGGCGCGGGTTTGACGGCTGGCGTCCACGGCCGGTCATATTCCGGCGCCTGATCGCCGAGATCCTTGATCGGCAGGTTTGCGACTTCGACGCCCTGATGCAGCACGCGGAAGCGCAGGTCGTCGGTGGTCTTGCCGACGATGGCGAAATCCAGTCCCCATTTGACGAAGATCGCCTTGGCGACCTCTTCCTTGGCGGGTTCGAGCACCATCAGCATGCGCTCCTGGCTTTCCGACAGCATCATTTCATAAGCGCTCATCTGGACTTCGCGGACAGGCACCTGGTCGAGATTGAGTTCAATGCCGAGATCGCCCTTGGCGCCCATTTCGACGGCGGAGCAGGTGAGGCCGGCAGCACCCATGTCCTGGATGGCGATCACCGCGCCGGTCTGCATCAGTTCGAGACAGGCTTCGAGCAGGCATTTCTCGGTGAAGGGATCGCCGACCTGCACGGTCGGCCGCTTCTCCTCAATCGATTCATCGAATTCGGCCGAAGCCATGGTCGCACCGCCGACGCCGTCGCGGCCGGTCTTGGCGCCGAGATAGACGACCGGCAGGCCGACGCCCTTGGCTTCCGACAGGAAGATGCCGTCCGACTTGGCCAGACCTGCGGCGAAAGCGTTGACGAGGATATTGCCGTTGTAGCGGGCGTCGAATTCGACCTCGCCGCCGACGGTCGGCACGCCGAACGAATTGCCGTAGCCGCCGACGCCGGCGACGACGCCGGACACCAGATGCTTTGTCTTTGGATGATCGGGCGCACCGAAGCGCAGCGCGTTCATGGCTGCAATCGGACGGGCGCCCATGGTGAACACATCCCGCAGAATGCCACCGACGCCGGTTGCCGCGCCCTGGTAAGGCTCGATGAACGAGGGGTGATTGTGGCTTTCCATCTTGAAGACCACAACATCGCCGTCATCGATATCGACCACGCCGGCATTCTCGCCCGGACCCTGAATGACGCGCGGCCCCTTGGTGGGCAGCGTCTTCAGCCATTTCTTCGAGGATTTATAGGAGCAATGCTCGTTCCACATCGCCGAGAAAATGCCGAGTTCGGTGAATGTCGGTTCGCGGCCGATCAGTCCCAATATTCTCTGATACTCGTCCGGCTTCAGCCCGTGGCTGGCGATCAGGTCCTCGGTGATAGGGCGGTCGTTGGAAACGGTCATCTGGCTCTCGGGATCGGTTGGGAGGCAAGGTTTGCCAGCCTATAACCCATGCGCTTCGCCAGCGCGACAGGAAAATGCCCGAGATCAACAGGTGGCATGGTCGAGACGCGATGACTTCCTATTGCAACGACGCCATCAGCTGTGTCAGCAGTCCTTGCCGCCGCGAACCCAATGATTGACATCCTTGTGGACGCGGGCGGAGATGTCCGGCTGGTCCATCAGCGGCCCGAAGGCGCTCATCCTGGCTGGCGTGCCGCTGGCCTGCACGACGAGAAGCGGGCGCGATTCCGGCGAGTGCGCCTTGACCAGCAGGATGCGCGGCGTGCCGCTGAACGAATTGAGTTCAGGAGCCAGCTTATAGGCGGCAAACATCGGATCGCGAGACTTGAACCAGCAGCGATTGGCGCCGAGCGCGACGCGTTCCATCACCGGCAATGCACTGAGCGTCAGCGCCGGCACCGGCTTGCTGCTGGAGGAGCAGGATGCGAGCGCAGCCAGCGTGGACAGGGCAATGGCGGTAAAGATGAGGCGCATGAAAACACTCCGGGCAAGACGGCTGATCGGCAGGTTCTACCGGACAAAGCTTAAGCGGCGATGACGTCCAGCGCGGAAGCGAAGATGGCGCGGCCATCGGTGCCGCCATGCGCGGCTTCGATCAGGTTTTCCGGATGCGGCATCATTCCTAGGACATTGCCCCTGGCGTTGATGATACCGGCAATATCATTCATCGAGCCGTTGGGATTGGTGTCCTTCGTGTAGCGGAAGACCACCTGGCCATCGCCTTCGATGCGGGCGAGCGTCTCGGCATCGGCGAAGTAATTGCCGTCGTGATGGGCGACGGGGCAGCGAATGATCTGGCCCTTGTCGTAGGCCCGCGTGAAATCCGTGTCGTTGTTGGTGACTTCGAGCCTGATTTCACGGCATACGAATTTGAGCGATGAATTGCGCATCAGAACGCCCGGCAGCATGCCGGCCTCGACCAGGATCTGGAAGCCGTTGCAGACACCCATCACCTTGACGCCCTTGTCGGCTTTCTCGCGGATCGCCTGCATCACCGGCATGCGGGCGGCAATCGCGCCGCAACGGAGATAATCGCCATAGGAAAAGCCGCCGGGAATGACGATCAGATCGACATCGTCGGGGATCGAGGTCTCGGTCTGCCAAACGGTGATCGGTGCTTTGCCGGAAATTTTGGTCAGGGCGGCGATCATGTCGCGATCGCGATTGAGACCGGGAAGCTGGACGACAGCGGATTTCATGGATTGATCTCCGGAAGAGGGCTGTGGAATTGCGGTGGCATTTTCGCGGTGAGCCATACGCCATTGTCGGCGACATGGAAAGAATAACCTTGGCGGGTCATGGCTTATGTATCGACTGTCAACATGACATGTGGTCCCTTGCGGCGGATGGCCATGCGCTTTGCCGTATCGACATCAGGCGAAAAATGCACATGCGTCCGGTTCATCGGCAGCAGGCCGCCCTCGCAGATCTTCTCCCAGGCTTCAGCCGTCGTGCCATGTTATAGAACGGCTGGAGGCTTCGTCGCTGAAAGTTGAAGATCGGCATCCGCGACATCGAGTCTTTCGCAGAGCTTGCGGCTGAGTTCGGAATAATCCGTCCAGCCTTCCTGATCGAGCACCAAGCCGATCTCATGCGGTGCATGGCGAAGCACATAGCTGAGAAATTTCGAAATCTCGATTTCGGAGGCGGGCTTAGGTTAATTGCCCGGCTCAAACGGTGATTGCGGCGCTTCGGTAAGCTCGCGAAGGTCCAGCCTGGTTTCGATACGCTCGAGGCGCTGGTCGGCTCGATCGAGTCGCATGTAGATATTGTGAATATCCATCTGCATGGAAACCATCGTCCCACGCATATTGCTCATTTCGGTCTTCATGCCCGACATCTCGAACTTCATGCCCGAGATATCGCCTTGGATCTTCTTGAGCATTTCATAGATCAAATTGCCGTCGATATCCGCCACGACGCATCTCCACTCTTACGAGAGAGCGATAGTATAATTCTCGATCACCGTGTTGGCCAGCAGCTTCTCGCACATCGATTTGAGGTCGGTTTCCGCCTTGTCCTTGTCGTCGTGGTCGATGACGAGATCGAATACCTTGCCCTGGCGCACACCGCCGACGCCTGAGAAATCAAGCGCAGTCAACGCGCCTTCGATAGCCTTGCCCTGTGGGTCCAGCACGCCATTCTTCAGCGTTACGACTACACGCGCCTTGATCATATTTCCCTCTATATTCACTTTGATTGTCAGCGGCCGGGGCCGTCAGTCGGACTTGACCAGAACCGGACCGCCACTGCGGATTGGCTCGTTCTCGTTGATGATGCCGAGCCGGCGCGCAACTTCCTGATAGGCATCAAGCAGGCCGCCGAGATCCTTGCGGAAGCGATCCTTGTCGAGCCGCTCGCGGGTCTCGATATCCCAGAGCCGGCAGGAGTCGGGCGAAATCTCGTCGGCGAGGATGATACGCATCATGTCGCCTTCATAGAGGCGGCCGCATTCGATCTTGAAATCGACCAACTGGATGCCAACGCCGAGGAAAAGACCGGTCAGGAAGTCGTTGATGCGGATGGCCAGCGCCATCACGTCATCGAGTTCCTGCGGGCTCGCCCAGCCGAAGGCGGTAATGTGCTCCTCGGAAACCATCGGATCGTCGAGCGCATCCGATTTGTAATAGAATTCGATGATCGAGCGCGGCAGGACCAGGCCTTCCTCGATGCCAAGGCGCGTGGCAAGCTCGCCGGCGGCGACGTTGCGCACGACGACTTCGAGCGGAATCATCTCGACTTCCCGGATCAACTGTTCGCGCATGTTGAGGCGGCGGATGAAATGCGTCGGGATGCCGATGCGGTTCAGATGCGTGAAGACGAATTCGGAGATCCGGTTGTTGATGACGCCCTTGCCGTCGATGACTTCATGTTTTTTCTTGTTGAAGGCGGTCGTGTCGTCCTTGAAGAATTGCACCAGCGTACCCGGTTCCGGACCTTCGTAAAGGATCTTTCCCTTGCCTTCATAAATCCGGCGACGGCGGTTGTTCATATTCTTCTCTTTTTTTGTTGGCGGTGGGACTCACGTTTCCGCGATGCCGCATCGATTTATTCACCCGGTCATTAGCGGAAAAGATCGCACTTCACAATCATGCATCGATCTGATCCCCTGATTTAGAGCCTCTTGGTCATATTACCGTCACTGACGAAACACCGGGTTGCGCTTTCGTCAGGCTTTTGATTTATGTGCTCCAGCATTATAATCAAGATCAGGGATTCAGGGGAGAGACCTATGTCCAATATGAACGATCGCGAAAAAGCCTTCGAAAACAAGTATGCGCACGATCAGGAAATGAAATTCAAGATCGTCGCCCGGCGCAATAAATTGCTCGGCCAGTGGGCCGGCGCGCTGCTTGGCAAGGCCGACATCGATGCCTATGCCAAGGAGGTCGTGGTCTCCGACTTCGAGGAAGCCGGCGAAGAGGATGTCGTGCGCAAGGTCGCCGCCGATTTCGACGCCGGCGGTATCTCCCAATCGGCGGAAGATATCCGCAACAAGATGATGGAACTTCTGCCGATCGCGACCGACCAGATCGACAAGGGCTGAGACCAGTCTCGCTGGTTTGACAATCAAGGCCGTCCGCGAGGGCGGCTTTTTCTATTTGCGATCAGGCGGTTTCAGGCGCGACAGGAATTGCGCGAACACCATCGTGCCTTCCGGCCACGGGCCGTGACCCGACTCGACATTGATGTGGCCGGAATTACCGGCATCGACCAGCAGCGAGCCCCAGGCATTGGCGATGTCCCCGGCATGCTCGTAGCTGCCGAACGGATCATTCTGGCTGGCAACGGTGATCGACGGAAACGGCAACGGCAGGCGGGGATAGGGACCGAATGTCTTCATCTGCCGCGGCTTGGTGCCTGGATACTGCAGGTTTGGCGGCGACACGAAGAACGCCCCCGCAACTTTGTCCTGGCACGCCGGCAATGCGTGGATGACCGCCCCGACGCCGAGCGAATGGGCGACAAGGACCACAGGCTTCTGCGCCGCGTTGATCGCATCGGTGATCGACTGTACCCAGTCTTCCCGCACGGGATCATGCCACGAGCCTTGTTCGACGCGGCGCGCGGAAGCAAGTTTCGATTGCCAGCGGCTCTGCCAGTGGTCCGGGCCGGAATTGCCATGGCCGGGGATGATCAGGATATCTGCTTCGGATGCTTTCATGACCTTCAGATGGAGGGGAAGGGCGTTTATGTCAAGAATATCGCGATGCGCCGACGTCCAGAGAATGCGTCTCCAAACTATGCTTGTGTTAACGCACTCGAAGGATAAGCTGTCGGGAATATCAAGAGCATGCCTGGGGAGGAATACATGCTTGGATTGATGCAGGAGTGGCCGCTTCTCTGCCACAAGGTTATCGATCACGCCGCAAATTATCACGGCGATCGTGAAGTGGTTTCCCGTTCCGTCGAGGGACCCATCCATCGAACGAACTATCGGAACACCAGGGCGCGGGCGCTCGCCTTTGCCCGCCGATTGGAACTCGATGACGTCAGGCCGGACGATCGGATCGCCACCATGGCCTGGAATACGTGGCGCCACCTCGAAGCATGGTATGGCATTACCGGGCTGGGCGCGATTTATCACACCCTCAATCCAAGGTTGTTTCCGCAGCAGCTGGTCTGGATCATGAATGACGCCGAAGACAGCATGTTGTTCGTCGATCTGACCTTTCTGCCATTGATCGAGAAAATCGCCGGTTCTGTGCCAACCTTGCGAAGGATCATCGTGCTGACCGACCGGGAGCACATGCCCCAGACCTCACTCGCGAACGTCGATTGCTACGAGGAATGGCTCGCAGAAGGCGACGGCGATTTCACCTGGCGGGATTTTGACGAACGGACGGCCGCCGGCATGTGCTACACGTCGGGGACCACGGGAAATCCCAAGGGCGTGCTTTATTCGCACCGTTCGAACGTGCTGCATGCCATGGCATCGATCTTTCCCGACGTGATCGGGATGTCCTCAGGCGACACGATGATGCCGGTCGTGCCGTTCTTTCATGCCAATGCCTGGGGAACGTCCTTCGCAGCGCCGATGGCGGGCAGCCGCCTGGTTCTGCCGGGGCCTGGCATGGACGGAAAATCGATCTATGAAATGTTGACCAACGAGAAGGTCACGGTGACGGCCGCAGTGCCGACCGTCTGGCTGATGCTGCTGCAATATCTGGAAAAAGAGAATGGCAGCCTGCCGGACCTCGATCGGGTTTTCATCGGCGGCTCGGCATGTCCGCGATCGGTGATCGAGACTTTCCAGAACAGATATGGGGTCAAAGTGCGGCACGGCTGGGGCATGACCGAGATGTCTCCGATCGGCAGCGTCTGCGTGCTCAATCCCGATCACGACTCGCTGAGCGCCGATCAACGGCTTGATGTACAGGCCAAACAGGGACAGCCCTTCTTTGGTGTGGAGATGAAGATCACCGACGACGACGACAATGCCATGCCGCATGACGGCCGGACATTCGGTCGGCTCAAGGTGCGTGGGCCGGCCGTTGCCTCCGCATACTACAAGGGTGACGGGGCCGAACAATTCGACAGCGACCAGTGGTTCGATACCGGCGATGTCGCCCATATCGATGAACACGGCTATATGCAGGTCACTGATCGATCCAAGGATGTCATCAAATCCGGCGGTGAGTGGATTTCCTCGATCGCGCTCGAAAATCTTGCCGTCGGCCACCCGGCTGTCGCCGAAGCCGCCGTGATCGGCCTTCCGCATCCAAAATGGGACGAGCGGCCGCTGCTGATCATCATCGCCAAGGCGGAATGCAATCCATCAAAGGAGGAGATTCTCGACTTCATGCGGGATAAGGTTTCCAAGTGGTGGATGCCGGATGACGTGGTCTTCGTCGATGCCATTCCGCACACCGCGACAGGCAAGATCCTCAAGACCGAACTCAGGGCGCAGATGAAGGATTACCGTTTTCCCGGCTGCGAAAGCTGACTGCCCGCGCATTTGTGGGGACATCGATACCGGATCGCGCTATATTGCCGCATGGGCGTATCGAGCCGCTACCGGCGACTGGTTGCCCGATATCCCGTATGGAGGATCCGTTATGGGTACATTTCATGTGGTCGCAAACGCGGAAGGGGTGCTGGTCCGCCCGCATGTCGAGCAGATCGGCGTTCTCGATGTAATCGATGCCCTGCGACGCGGCTATAACGATTTCCAGGAGAAGCCGTCCCATTATGTCTTTCTCTGCCTTCTGTATCCGGTGGCAGGCGTGGTGCTGATGGTCTGGAGCGCAGGCGCCAATCTGCTGCCGCTGATGTTCCCGCTGGCCTCGGGCTTCGCGCTTCTGGGACCAATCGCGGCGATCGGCCTCTATGAAATCAGTCGGCGGCGGGAAATGGGACTGGATGCGTCCTGGCGGCATGCGCTGGAGGTCAGGCGTTCGCCGGCGATTTTGTCAATTGCCGCCGCCGCCGGCGTACTGTTCGTCATCTTCATCGCATGGCTGAAGGTTGCCGAGGCAATCTATGCCTTCTATTTTGGCGCTGTGCCGCCGGCCTCGCTCGGCCTCTTCATCAGCAACGTTCTGACCACTGAAGCCGGCTGGTGGATGATGTTCTGGGGCAATCTTGCCGGCCTGGTGTTCGCGGTCCTGGTGCTCGCCATTTCGGTCGTGACCTTTCCGCTGCTGCTCGAACGGGATATCGGCGCGGTGGCCGCGATGCAGACATCGATCAGGGCATTTCTGCGCAATCCCGTTGCGATATTGTTCTGGGGCCTGATCGTCGCCATTCTTCTGGTGATCGGATCGATCCCGATCTTTGCCGGGCTCGCCGTCGTGCTGCCGGTGCTGGGCCATTCGACCTGGCATCTTTATCGCAAGATGATCGGACCGCCGGACGTCAAACCCGTGCGCGGCGGCGCGACCTGAGGGTCGCGTCTAAAGCGCCGTAAAGCCGTTATCGACGAACAGATGCGTGCCGTTGACGAAGCTCGCCTCGTCGCTGGCGAGGAACAGCGCGGCATGGGCAACTTCCTCCGGTTCGCAGATCCGGCCCTGCTGGGCGGCAAGGGCCGCTTCGGAGACATCGACGCCGAGCGCCTGCAGGTCCTTGACTTCGCGCAGCCCATGCGGCGTGCGCACGAAACCGGGGCAGACGGCATTGCAACGGATATTGCGGTCGCGGAACTCGACCGCAATCGCCCGGGCAAACATGTGCACTGCCCCCTTGGTCGTGTCGTAGAGCACCTCCATCGGCGTCGCCGCCACCGCTGAAATCGAAGATGTGCAGACGATCGAGCCGCCGCCTGCCGCGATCATGCCGGGAAGCACGGCTTTGGTCATCAGGAACATCGATTTGACGTTGACGTCATGCAGCCAGTCCCATTCCTCCTCGGTGGTGTCGAGGAACGGCTTGATGACGATCGTGCCGGCGTGATTGAAGAGCACGGTGACTGCGCCGAAAGTCTTTTCGACCATATCGACGGCAGCCTTGACCTCATTGGCTTTCGAGACATCGGCAATGGCGTAGATCGCCTCGCCACCGGCCGCCTTGATTTCCGCAACGGTTGCGGCAGAGGCTTCCGCGTTGCGGTCGATGATGGCAACCCTGGCGCCCTCGGCGGCGAACAGTTTCGAGGCAGCACCGCCCATGCCCGTTGCTCCGCCCGAAACGATCGCGATTTTTCCAGAGAGACGGCCGGCCATGTCAGATCCTTTCGAGCGGTGGGGAGGTTATCCAAACACCCGTTTGAAAATCGTGTCCACATGTTTGGTATGATAGGCGAGATCGAATTTTTCGCGGATATCGGCCTCGGAAAGCGCTGCACGCACTTCCGCGTCACCCAGCAGTTCATCGAGGAAGTCCTTGCCATGTTCCCAGACCTTCATCGCATTGCGCTGCACGAGGCGGTAGGAATCCTCGCGCGATACGCCCGCCTGGGTCAGTGCCAGAAGCACGCGCTGCGAATGGATCAGGCCCTTGAACTTGTTGAGGTTTTTCAGCATGTTTTCCGGGTAGACGAGCAGCTTGTCGATCACGCCTGTCAGCCGCGCCAGGGCGAAGTCCAGCGTGATCGTCGCATCCGGCCCGATCATCCGCTCGACCGACGAATGCGAGATGTCGCGCTCGTGCCAGAGGGCGACATTTTCCATCGCCGGGATCGAGAACGAGCGCACCATGCGGGCAAGGCCCGTCAGGTTTTCCGTAAGCACCGGATTGCGCTTGTGCGGCATGGCCGACGAGCCCTTCTGGCCGGGCGAGAAATATTCTTCCACTTCAAGCACTTCAGTGCGCTGCAGGTGGCGGATTTCGGTGGCGAGACGCTCGACGGACGAGGCGATGACGCCCAGCGTGGCGAAATACATCGCGTGCCGGTCGCGCGGAATGACCTGTGTCGAGACAGGTTCCGGCTTGAGGCCCAACGCCTTGGCGACATGTTCCTCGACACGTGGATCGATATTGGCGAATGTGCCGATCGCACCCGAAATCGCGCAGGTGGCGATTTCCTCGCGAGCGGCGATCAGACGGGCCCTGCAGCGTTCGAATTCGGCATAGGCGAGTGCCATCTTGATGCCGAATGTGGTCGGCTCCGCGTGGATGCCATGGCTGCGGCCGATCGTGACCGTGTCCTTGTGCTCGAAGGCGCGACGCTTCAATGCGTCCAGCAGCCTGTCGAGATCGGCGAGCAGAAGGTCGCTGGCGCGGGCGAGCTGCACGTTGAAACAGGTGTCCAGCACATCCGACGACGTCATGCCCTGATGCACGAAACGGCTGTCGGGTCCGATGAATTCGGCAAGATGGGTCAGGAAGGCGATCACGTCATGTTTGGTGACGGCCTCGATTTCGTCGATCTTGTCGACGTCGAACCTGGCGGCATTGCCCTTTTCCCAGATGTTGCGTGCCGCTTCCTTCGGAATCACGCCGATGTCGGCAAGCGCCATGCAGGCATGCGCCTCGATCTCGAACCAGATGCGGAACTTGGTTTCGGGCGACCAGATGGCGACCATGTCAGGGCGGGAATAGCGCGGGATCATTGGCGGAAGTCCTTTGGAACGGGGCAATTGCCGCCCCTCTAACAAATACGACCGGCAATCTCAATGCGCACGGCGCGCAAACCAGAAGCCGAGCGCCAGGAAAAGCAGCGGTGCGATGGGGAAATACACATACATGCTGTCGACCGTGAACTGGTAAAGGGCGCTCGCGGAGGTGAAGGCGAACTGGAAACACCAGGTGATTGACGGGAATTCCGCATGCCAATGCGCGTAGAACATCCGGTACTGCAGCGCGAAGATCGTGGCTGTCGCGGTGTGGGTCGCAAGCGTCAGGATGATCGTGCCGACGACAAAGCGCGTGATCCTGCCCGCCCTGCCGCAGAGCCACTCCGCCAGCATCAGGCCGGGCGCGAAGCCGACCGCAGGGCCATAGAAGAACAGTGAGATCACGGCCAGCCTGGAATGAATGATCAGGCCGTCGCGCCAGTAGAGTCCGATGACGGCGGCAATTGCCATGCAGATGCCCCAGGCCGCCGAACCGAAAATGACAGTCGCTGGAGCAGGGATGCTTCGGTTGAACAAGTCGGGCGGCGGCAAAAGGCTGGAGGCAGGGATGCGGGAAGCTGGATGGGGCGGAGGCACGTCCGCCATTTCACTGTCCGCGGTTGTTGACCGGCACGGCGATCCACCGTTCGTCATTGCCTTCGAACCCGAAGGTGGCCACCATGATCATGGCGATCTGCGGCGCAGAATTGGTTTCGCTGCTGATCACCGCGCCGATCCGGTAGCCGTTCGGGCAACCGCGGCTCTTGGGAACCTGGCTGTCGTCGTGCAGCGCCTTGCTGACGGGCTCTCCCGCGTCCTCGGTGAGCAGCAGGGTAAAACCGGTATAGTTGCCTGTCATGTTCAGGCAATCGCTGATTGGCGGAAACTCTTTTTCCTTCAGCTCAAGCGTATAGGTCAGGCTGCGCGGCGGCGAGGACAGATAGCCGAAATAGCGCAGCTTGTGAGGATTGCTGTCGATTTCCGAGACCGGATTGTAGGCAACCATAACGCCGGGATTGTCAGCCAGCCTGTATTTGGCAATCAGCGGCTCCGCCTTGGCATGCGAGAGGGCGCGGATCTTGGCCATCGATTGTTCTTCATCGATCTGCACCCGTATCGGCGTTCCCGGCAGGAACTTGTCCTCCTGGGTGTCGATGAAGAAGATGTTGGAATAGGCAAAGCCGGCGCCGTCATAGACGCCGTATTCCTCGAAAGCGAATACCTTGCCGTCCTCGGAATAGCCGAGAACGTTGAGCGAAGCGGTATCCCCGGCAAAGGCGGAGGTCGCCATGAGTAGGACAGCGAGAGCCGGTATCGATTTTGTCAGCGATTTCATTCCCGAGCTTTCTCCGCCGCCTGGCGTATGGCTTCTATGTTCCTGCGATAATCATCCAAGCCATCGCCCTTGTAAATGGACGAGCCCGCCACGAATACATTGATGCCCGCTTCCGAGGGAATACCGATCGTCTCGGCCGTGATGCCGCCATCGACTTCGAGCTCGATCGGCCGGTCGCCGATCATCTTGTGGATGCGCCTGATCTTATCCGTCACCGACGGCAGGTATCTCTGGCCGCCGAAACCGGGGTTGACGCTCATCACCAGGATCAGATCGACATGCTCGAGCACGTACTCGATGGCGCTTTCCGGGGTGGCGGGATTGATCGACACACCGGCCTTCTTGCCAAGGCCGCGAATCGCCTGCAGAGATCGGTTGAGATGCGGGCCGGCCTCGGCATGCACGGTGATGATATCGGAACCCGCCTTGGCGAAGGCTTCGAGAAAGGGATCGGCCGGCGTGATCATCAGGTGGCAGTCGAAGGTGGCGTCGGTCAACGGCCTGAGCGCCTTGACCACGTCCGGCCCGAAGGAAATGTTCGGCACGAAGTGTCCGTCCATGATGTCGAGATGGATCCAGTCGGCGCCCGCCGCCACCACGTCGGTGACTTCCTGGCCAAGCCTGGAGAAATTGGCGGCAAGGATGGAGGGCGCAATGCGGATGGGTCTGGTCATCTGAAGTCTCCCTGAACTTTCGAGGGCAATATCATCCGATCCCGCCATCGGCAATGCGCCGATATGATTCTAATTGTCCGAACGCACCGGGCCGAACACGCGTTCGAAATTCAAACGGATCAGCGTATCGACATCGCTCATCATCACCAGTTGGCCGAGATCGATGAGGCTGGTGACGCCATATTGCGCGATGCCGCAGGGGACGATGCCGGAGAAATGCTCGAGTTCCGGATCGACGTTCAGTGAGAAGCCGTGGAAGCTCACCCATTTGCGCAACCGGATGCCGATCGCGGCGATCTTGTCCTCGGCTTTCGAGCCATCCGGCAGGAGCGGGCGCTCGGGCCGTTCGACCCAGACACCGACGCGATCCTCGCGCCGCTCGCCTCTGATGTTCATATCGGCGAGCGTACCGATCACCACGTCTTCCAATGCGGAAACGAAGGCGCGGACATCCTGCCGCCGGCGCTTGAGATCGAGCATCAGGTAAGCCACCCGCTGGCCGGGGCCGTGATAGGTGTATTCACCGCCGCGACCGGTCTGGAACACGGGGAATCGATCCGGCGTGAGCAAATCCTTCGAATCGGCACTGGTGCCGGCTGTGTAGAGCGGCGGATGCTCGAGCAGCCAGACGAGTTCGTCGGCCTCATTGGCCGCAATCTTCGCCACTTCGTCTTCCATCCGCCGGACAGCCTCCTCGTAAGCCACGGGCTGATCGGAAATTCGCCAGCGCACCGGAGGGGCGCCGTCGACGGCAAACATCGGCAGGGAGAGGGCTGAACGTTCCATCCAGCCTATGTGGATAAAATCTGCGCGTTCCGCAAGCCGCCAAGCCTTCGGCCGAGATAATCTCCGTTCGAAAAATACTAATGGAAATAAGCGGAGAAATATTGAAAGCCACTCTTGTGTGCCGGGAATCCTTTTGCTACATGCTGCGCCGCCGGACCTAGTCCGGAACTACCACGATGCGGTCGTGGCGGAATTGGTAGACGCGCAGCGTTGAGGTCGCTGTGGGGCAACCCGTGGAAGTTCGAGTCTTCTCGACCGCACCA
>JAQGJP010000018.1 GCA_028290545.1 Rhizobium sp.
CCGCCAAGTTCAAGGGCGAGGATTGCTGCGCCTGGCTCGGCGAAAACGGCGCCGGCCATTTCGTCAAGACAATCCATAACGGCATCGAATATGCCGATATGCAGATGATTGCCGAGATCTACGGCATCCTGCGCGACGGCCTCGGCAAGAGCGCGTCCGAAATCTCGTCGATTTTCGGCGAATGGAACAAGGGCCGGCTGAACTCCTATCTGATCGAGATCACCGAGAAGGTGCTCTCCGCCAAGGATGCCGAGACCGGCAAGGCGATGCCCGACGTCATTCTCGACAAGGCCGGCCAGAAGGGCACGGGCAAATGGTCGGTCATCGAAGCGCAGAACATGGGCATTCCGGCGACCGCCATCGAAGCCGCCGTTGCCGCCCGCAGCCTGTCGTCGATGAAGACCCAGCGCGAGGCAGCCGAGAAGATCTTTGGTGCGCCGGCTAACGAATTTCCGTTGCCGTTCGGCCCGGACCTTCTGAAGGATCTGGAACTGGCCCTGTTTGCCGCCAAGATCGGCGCCTATGCGCAGGGTTTTGCGGTCATGGCGGAAGCGTCCCGCGAGTTCAAATGGTCGCTGCCGATGCCTGTCATCGCCAAGATCTGGCGCGCCGGCTGCATCATCCGCTCGCAGTTCCTCGATGACATTACCTCCGCGTTCCGGGCAATGCCGGATGCCGACAACCTGGTGATCACGCCGGCCTTTTCCGCGATGGTCAAGGAAACCGACGGCGCGCTCCGCCGCACGGTCTCATCAGCGGTCATGGCGGGCCTTGCGGTTCCGGCACTCGCCTCTGCGCTTGGCTATTTCGACAGCTACCGTCGTGGGCGGGGCACGGCGAACCTCATCCAGGCACAGCGCGATTTCTTCGGCGCGCATGGGTTCGATCGTACCGACGGCCTCGACAAGCATCACGGCCCCTGGGGCAGCGGGCTCACGGATTTCTAATCCGGCGCCAAGAGACCCGGCGCTTTAGCGACCTGCTGCTCGCCTGTCAGTACCTGACGCCGGGGCGTGCAATGTTGCGGCAATTTGGGCTGTGTCGGTATGGGATCGCCATGAAGTGACCTTGCCATTCTTCATGACGAAAACGTGCAGCCATTCAGCTTTGCCGCCAACGCCATTCCGGCGCACGGTCCACTGCCAGTCACCCCAGACGAAGACCTTGTCCTCGGCTGCCAGATATTCGCGGGGTACGAAGGAACCGACGTCGACGGTTTCCGCCAGGATGCGGAAGAAGTCAGTCGCACCGGTTTTGCCATTGCGGATGCCCGCAAAGGGAACGTCCTGCTCGCGGCCGACCAGCGCCCACGTCGCATCCGGCGATAGACCTTCAACGACTGTGGGAATGTCCCCGCGCAGGAACGCATCATAGATATTCTGGACGATTTCGATATTGCTGCTGGGCATGATAGCCTCCCGCTGTTGCGGTCTTTCTCATGGAAAGAACCCATGATGGCCCTGTTGGCCGAGCCGCCTTCCTCAAGACATCGCCGACCAGCCATCGCCGTATGATACGTATGCTATTCCGGCCCAGATCATTGTCGGCACCGAATTTTTTGGCGAGGACTGTTACCGCGAGCCCGGGCCTCGGATTGCCGGGCCGGTTTGCATGCGGTTCGGGATCAGTTTTGGCTCCCCGAGGCGCGCCATAATGGGCGCAGCCGGAGGAAGCAAAAATCCGTTACGTCGGATAGACCAACCGGCCGTCCGGCAGGCTGATGCTTTGCAGCCGTTCGGCAGGTACACCATCGATCCTGGCAAGCACGGCCTTGGCCAGTTCGCGGCCGGCAAGCCTTATGTCCTCGCTCACCGTCATGATTTCCGGCTGCATGTAACGCAGCAGGTCGGCCGGTTGTTTGGAGATCATGTCGATATCGCGACCCAGGTGTCTGCCACTCGCCTCGATCGCCGAGGATATCGCCACAGCGCCAGCGCTCGATCCGCAGATGATCCCGTCGAGGTCGGGGTTTTCGGCCATCAGTTTCAAGGCGGCTTCGTGGATCCTGTTGAGTGGATCATGGAGGCTGACATGGGAGAAGGGGATTGCCCTGGCTCCGAAATCCTGCAGGCCGCGCAGAAAACCCGAATGCATATGCTGGTGGAACGTATATTTTGGCAGGGGCTCCAGGATGGCAAGCCGCCTGCGTCCGATTTCAGTCAAACGCTTGACCGCCTCATAGGCATAGGTCTCGTTGTCGAAATCATGATAGGGATGGGCAATTCCCATATTGGTGCGGCCATGCGTGGCAAATGGTAGATTGCGTTCGACCAGAAGCTTGACCCTGGCATCGTTCGGCTCGGTCGATGACAGGATCACGCCGTCCGCCGACCCTGTATCCAATATATACCGGACGGGCTCGATCGGGTCTTTCTCGCGCGAATAGGGCGTCACGATCAGGTGGTAATTGGTGGTCGCAAGAATTTCCGAAATGCCGTAGACGATATGTGACGTCAGGCCCATCAGTTCTTCGTCTATGTTGAGGATGAGGCTGATGACATTGGTCTTTCCGGTCCTCAGGCGCACACCGGCGCGATTCGGGTGATACCCGATCTGGGTAGCGACCAGCCGCACGCGTTCCTTCGTGTCGTGGCTGATGTCGGGCGCATCCTTGAGCGCGCGCGATACCGTGGTCACGCCGAGGCCCGTCATATAGGCTATGGTCTTCAAGGTCGGCCGCTCCCCCGCTGTCGGCCCGTGTCCTGCCTGCAGTATACCCTTCATTTTTGCCTTCCCGAATGCGCGACACGACGTCTAGGCGATCTTCGCCGGAAATGCCATGTCCTCCTCCGCGAATATAAAAATCTGTAACGATACAGGTGAAATGTCGAGCAGTTTTTTCCGCGAGTTACAAAAAACAATTCTGCGGTGCAGAAATGTGTTTCACGGAATTTTTTTGCGGGTGCGAAGACTAAAAATGATCGAAATTCAGACCTGTATCTAAAAGAAATTAATTATATCATGTGGTTGCGAGCGTATCTCGGATTTCTGTATGGCGACAAATTCAAACGATTAAAGAAAAGAATCTCCATTTAACACAATTCCAAGTAGCGGATCATTTGATGCGAGATTTTTTTCGCCTACCCCTGTTGCGGCACACCTCCATTTCGCATAAGTTTTTCCGGCAACGTTTCAGTGAGGGAGGAAAACTCATGAAGTCTCGTTTTTTTGCAGCGGCGCTCGCAGCTTCCGCAGCGCTTTATGGTGGCGCATCGTACGCGACGGATCTTGAAGTGACCCATTGGTGGACATCCGGTGGTGAGGCCGCGGCAGTCGCTGAATTCGCCAAGGCATTCGATGCGACCGGCAACCATTGGGTTGACGGCGCTATCGCCGGTGCAGGTGATACCGCGCGTCCGATCATGGTCAGCCGGATCACCGGCGGCGATCCGATGGCCGCCACGCAGTTCAACCATGGCCGTCAGGCCGAGGAACTGATTCAGGCCGGCCTGATGCGCGATTTGAATGACGTCGCCGAGAAGGAGCATTGGAAGGACGTGATCCGTCCGGCAAGCCTGCTCAAGGGCTGCACGGTGGACGGCAAGATCTACTGCATTCCGGTGAACATCCATTCCTGGCAGTGGCTGTGGCTCTCCAACAAGGCGTTTGCCGATGCCGGCGTACCGGTTCCGAAGAACTGGGATGAGTTCGTTGCCGCCGCTCCGGCGCTTGAGAAGGCCGGCAAGATTCCGCTGGCTGTGGGCAAGCAGTCCTGGCAGACGGCCGGCGCCTTCAACGTCCTGATGGTGGCCATCGCCGGCAAGGAAATCTTCCAGAAAGTCTATGGCGACAAGGACAAGGCCGTCGCAGCCGGTCCGGACATCGCCAAGGTCTTCAAGGCCGCCGATGACGCGCGCAAGATGTCGGCGAAGTCGAATGTCCAGGATTGGAACCAGGCGACCAATCTGGTGATCACCGGCGAAGCCGGCGGCCAGATCATGGGTGACTGGGCGCAGGGCGAATTCCAGGTGGCCAAGCAGGTCGCAGGCAAGGATTACACCTGCCTTCCGGGCCTCGGTGTCCACGAGGTCATTTCCACGGACGGCGACTCCTTCTATTTCCCCAAGCTTGCTGATGCGGAAAAGAGCAAGGCGCAGGAAGTCCTGGCTTCGACCATGCTGTCGCCGAAGACCCAGGTGGCCTTCAACCTCAAGAAGGGTTCGCTGCCGGTACGCGGCGATGTCGATCTCGCGGCCGCCAATGACTGCATGAAGAAGGGTCTCGACATCCTCGCCAAGGGCAATGTCGTCCCCGCCACCACCGAGCTGCTGACCGAAGACACCAACACGCAGATCAACGATCTGTTTGCCGAGTTCTTCGCCAATCCCTCGATGGCCCCCGAAGACGCGCAGAAGCGCTTCGTCGATATTGTCGCCTCGGCCCAGTAGTTACTGTTGCAGGTGTCCCGGCGCCGGTTTCCGGTGCCGGGACACGTAGCACCTGGCGCGGTTCATTCGTCCGCTTATGAACGGATAAAGCCCTCCGGAGGCAAAATTCATGGCTGAATTATCGACTGGACGCCCCAACCGGCTCCTGCGCAACTTGAGCGCCAAGATCGCAGCGATACCGTTGGTGCTGACCGCGCTGGTGATCTTCGTGGGCGGCACTGGCTGGACAGTCTTTTATTCCTTCACCGATTCCAAGCTGCTGCCACGGCTGCGCTTTGTCGGCCTGGACCAGTATTATCGCCTGTGGAACACGCCGCGCTGGCTGATCGCTGTCGAAAATATTTTCATCTACGGCCTTTGCATGATGGTCTTCTCGCTGCTGATCGGGTTTCTGCTGGCGACCCTGCTCGATCAGAAGATCCGCTTCGAGAATACGTTCCGGTCGATCCTGCTCTATCCGTTTGCCCTGTCGTTCATCGTCACGGGTCTTGTCTGGCAGTGGATCCTCAATCCCGAACTCGGGATCCAGCATGTCGTCCGTTCGCTTGGCTGGGAGAGCTTTACGTTCGACCCGCTCTACAATTCCGACATCGTCATCTACGGCGTCCTGGTTGCGGCCCTCTGGCAAGGCACAGGGCTGGTCATGTGCCTGATGCTCGCCGGCCTCAGAGGCATTGACGAGGATATCTGGAAGGCTGCTCGCGTCGACGGCATTCCCACGTGGCGCACCTATGTCTCGATCATCATTCCGATGATGCGGCCGGTTCTCGTCACCACGCTGGTGATCATCGCCGCGGGGATCGTCAAGGTCTACGACCTGGTCGTTGCCCAGACGTCCGGCGGTCCCGGCATCGCGTCGGAAGTACCGGCCAAATATGTCTACGAATACATGTTCCGGGCGCAGAATCTCGGACAGGGCTTCGCAGCCTCGACCATGATGCTTGTGTCCGTGGTGGTCGTCATCGTGCCATGGGCCTATTTCGAATTCGGACGGCGGAACTCACAATGACCAATGCAATACAGTCAGGCCCCAGTGGCCGGAAGCCGCGCCGCACCTTCTCGGCAGCCAACATCTTCGTCTATGGCACGCTTGTGCTGGTGTCGGCCTATTACCTGCTGCCGCTCTATGTCATGGTCGTCACGTCGCTCAAGACCATGCCGGAGATCAGGCTCGGCAATATTTTCTCGCCGCCCGTCGAAATCACTTTCGAGCCGTGGGTCAAAGCCTGGTCGACCGCCTGCACCGGGCTCGATTGCACGGGCTTGAGCAAGGGTTTCTGGAACTCGGTGCGCATCACCGTGCCGTCGGTGATCCTGTCGATCGTGATTGCCTCGATCAATGGCTACATGCTGGCGAACTGGCGCTTCAAGGGGGCCGACCTGTTCTTCACCATCCTGCTGGTCGGCGCCTTCATTCCCTATCAGGTGATGCTCTATCCGATCGTCATCATTCTCAGGGAACTCGGCCTTTATGGCTCCCTCGCAGGTCTGATCCTGGTGCACACGATCTTCGGCATGCCGATCAACACGCTGCTGTTCCGCAATTATTTCTCCGGCCTGCCACCGGAGCTGTTCAAAGCGGCGCGCGTCGACGGGGCTGGCTTCTGGGGCATCTATTTCCGCATCATGCTGCCGATGTCGATCCCGATCTTCGTCGTTTCGATGATCATCCAGATCACCGGCATCTGGAACGACTTCCTGTTCGGCGTCGTCTACACCCGGCCCGATACGTATCCTATGACGGTCCAGCTCAACAACATCGTCAATTCGGTGCAGGGCGTGAAGGAATACAATGTCAACATGGCCGCAACGCTGCTCACGGGTGCCGTGCCGCTCATCATTTACTTCCTGTCCGGACGTCTCTTCGTTCGCGGCATCGCCGCCGGCGCAGTGAAAGGTTGATACCCATGTCCCACAGTGTTTCCATCAAGAGCCTGTCGCTGAATTTCGGTGCGGTGACGGTTCTCGAAGACCTCAATCTCGATATCAACGATGGTGAGTTTCTCGTCCTGCTCGGCTCCTCCGGCTGCGGCAAGTCCACGCTTCTGAACTGCATCGCCGGCCTTCTCGACGTGTCGGCAGGACAAATCTTCATCAAGGGCAAGAACGTCACCTGGGAGGAACCCAAGGATCGCGGCATCGGCATGGTGTTCCAATCCTACGCGCTCTATCCGCAGATGACCGTCCGCAAAAACCTGTCCTTCGGGCTGCAGATCGCCGGCCTGCCGAAGACGGAAATCGACAAGCGTGTGGCCCGGGCTGCTGGTGTCCTGCAAATCGAGCCGTTGCTGGACCGCAAGCCATCGGCTTTGTCGGGCGGCCAGCGGCAGCGTGTCGCGATCGGCCGTGCGCTGGTCCGCGATGTCGATGTCTTCCTGTTCGACGAGCCGCTTTCGAACCTCGATGCCAAGCTGCGTTCCGAACTGCGTGTCGAGATCAAGCGCCTTCACCAGCAGCTCAAGAATACGATGATCTACGTGACGCATGATCAGATCGAGGCGCTGACGCTCGCCGACCGAATCGCGATCATGAAGAGCGGCATCATCCAACAGCTCGATGATCCGATGACCATTTACAACAGGCCGAAAAGCCTGTTCGTCGCCGGCTTCATCGGTTCGCCGGCGATGAATTTCCTGAGGGGGGACGTCGAAGCGGCAGCGGGTGGGCCGGTGATCAACACCAACACCGTCCGCATTCCGCTCAACGGCTACCAGACGCAGGCAATGCCGGCGACCGGTCAGAAGGTCGTGCTCGGAATTCGGCCGGAACACGTCCAGGTCGATGATGCTTCGGCGGCCATGACCTTCGATGCCGTGGTCGACATCGAGGAGCCGATGGGCGCCGACAACCTGCTTTGGCTGAAGTTTGCCGGCAATACGATTTCGGTGCGCATCGCAGGCTCAAGGCGCTATGCGCCTGGCACGAAGATCAAGCTGTCTTTCGACATGAGCCTGGCGTCGCTGTTCGATGCCGGGACCGAACTGAGGATCTGATGGGCTACCGTCGCTCCGGAGAATGAGCATGACCGACTCCAGATATTTCGATCTCGGCGGCGCCTGGTCGCTTTCCTCCGAGGGACAGCCCTCCGGCTTGACGATTATGCTGCCGGGTGACGTGCATTCGGCGCTGCAGGCGCAGGATGTCATCCCCGACCCGTATTTCGGCAGGAACGAGGCCGACGTGCAATGGGTCGCGCATCGCGACTGGGTGATGGCGCGAAGCGTCACCATCGACAAGGCCGATATCGGCGGCTTCTGGTATCTCGATCTCGATTTCGTCGATACAGTCGCGACCATCCGCATCAACGGAACCGTGGTGCTTGAAGCCGACAGCTGCTTCCGGCGTTACCGGCCGGATGTTTCCAGGGCGTTGAAGGCGGGCGGCAACACGATCGAGGTGACGCTGCATTCGCCGATCTCGGCGGGCAAGGCCGTCTATGACAGCCAGCCGTTCGAAGTTCCCTGGCTGGCGATGAATTGCCCGGTCCCATACGGCAACATGCTGCGCAAGCCCCAATGCCATTTCGGCTGGGACTGGAACATCGCGCTGGCGCCATCCGGGCTTTACGGCACGCTGGCGCTCCGCAGGCTCGGTCCAGCCCGCGTCGAACTCCTGACGACGCGGCAGATCCACCACACCAGCGGCGCGGTCGATGTCGAAGTTTCCGTGACGCTGTTTGCCATCGAGCCAGGTTTCGTACCGGTGCAATTTGAGTTCAACGGCGAGAAAGTCGAACTGAACTGCCATCTCAATATCGGCGAGACGAGAGTCCGGCACACATTCTCGATCGCCAGGCCAAAGCTCTGGTGGCCGGCGGGGAGCGGCGAACAGCATCTTTATCCGCTCAATGTGATCATTCCCGGCGAGACCGCGGGACGGCAGATCGGACTCAGGCACATCGAACTGGTGACCGACAAGGACGAGGTGGGCCACCGCTTCCTGTTCCGCATTAACGGCCGGGAGATTTTCTGCAAGGGCGCCAACTGGATTCCCGCCGACGCGCTGTTCTCCAGGACCAGCCTGGCCAAGACCGAGGCGCTGCTGCAATCCGCCGTCGATGCCAACATGAACATGATCCGCATATGGGGCGGCGGATTCTACGAGCATGATTGGTTCTACGATCTCTGTGACCGGCTGGGCCTGCTGGTCTGGCAGGACTTCATGTTCGCCTGCAATCTCTATCCATCGACGCCGGATTACCTTGCCAATGTCGAAAAGGAGGTCGATTATCAGGTCAGGCGGCTCTCGCATCATGCCTGCCTGGCACTCTGGTGCGGCGACAACGAGCTTGTTGGCGCGCTCGGCTGGTTCGAGGTGTCGAAGAACAACCGCGACCGATATCTGGTGTCCTATGACCGTCTCAACCGCACGATCGAGACGTCACTGAAGAGAGCCGATCCGGAGGCGCTCTGGTGGCCGTCGAGCCCGTCCGTCGGGCCGCTGGATTTCGGCGACGCCTGGCATGCCGATGGTTCCGGCGACATGCATTTTTGGTCGGTCTGGCACGAGAACAAGTCGTTCGATCACTATCGCACGGTTCGCCCGCGCTTCTGCTCGGAATTCGGCTTCCAGTCCTACACGTCGAACCTTTTGATCAGCCGGTTCGCGGACAGAAAGGACATCAACATCGCCTCTCCGGTGATGGAAGTGCACCAGAAGAATGCCGGCGGCAACGAGCGGATCGCCGGCACGATGTTCCGCTATTTCCGCTTTCCCAAGGATTTCTCCAATTTCGTCTATCTCAGCCAGATCCAGCAGGGGCTGGCGATCAAGACGGCGGTCGAGTACTGGCGGTCGCTGAAGCCGCACTGCATGGGCACGATCATCTGGCAGCTCAACGACACCTGGCCGGTGGCCTCCTGGGCAAGCCTCGATTACGGCGGCAACTGGAAGGCTATGCACTACCAGGCAGCGCGGTTCTTCGCGCCGGTCGCGCTGGTTGGCATTCCATCGACGGACGGCAAGACCATCGAGATAACCATGGTCAACGATCTCGCCGACAATATCGAAGTCAATGCCAACTTCTATACCGTCGCGCTCGACGGGCGTAGGACGCCGCTGCGTATCGCCCGGGCCACCTGCAGGCCGGACAAGGCGATGGCGCTCGCATCGATCGCCGCCGCCGATATTCCCGAGGGCCATCTGCTGTTTTGGGATTTCCGAACGTCTGCCGGAACCGAGGGCAGGGGTCACCATGTGATGACCACCTACAAGGCTCTGGATTTGCAGCCGGCCGGACTTGGCCACACCGTTTCGCAACAAGCTGACGGGACATATTCAATTTCGCTTTCGGCAACGGGTTTGGCCCTCTTCATCCTGATCGAGGCTGATTGCGAGGGCCGCTTTTCCGACAACGCCTACGACATGCTCGCGGGCGAGAGCCGGACCATCGCGTTTACGCCGCAGCAGATGGGGGCGGCGGCGAAATTCACGGTGCGCGATCTGCACACCTGCCAGGCGACCGAATGAACCACAGATCAATCGCGGCGTAAGCCGCATATTCGAAAGGATAGAACCATGACAGCAGTCTCATTCCAGCTCTACAGCGCCCGTAATTTTCCGCCGCTCAGCGATGTCTTCGCATTGCTGGGTTCGCTCGGCTACACGGAAGTCGAAGGCTTCGGCGGGATTTATGGTCCGTTGGACAGCGACGCGATCAAGGCGCTGAAATCCGAGCTCGACGACAACGGCCTGAAGATGGCGACAGGCCATTTCGGGATCGACCAGCTCGAAAACGAGCCCACTCGAATGCTGGAGATCGCCCGTACGTTCGGCATGGATTCGATCTATTGCCCGTATCTGATGCCCGAAGACAGGCCGACCGACGCGAGCGGCTGGACGGAATTCGGCGCCCGGCTCGAAAAGGCTTCCAAGCCGTTCAAGGATGCCGGCTACGAATTCGGCTGGCACAATCACGATTTCGAGTTCGTGGCGCTGCCCGACGGTTCGCTGCCGCATGACCGGATATTTGAAGCCGGTCCCGGCCTTTCGTGGGAAATCGACGTCGCCTGGGTGGCGCGCGGCGGTGCCGACCCCTTCAAGGTCATCGACATCTACAAGGACAGGATCAGCTCCGTGCATGTGAAGGACCTGGCGCCGGCGGGCGAGAACGAGGACGAGGGCGGCTGGGCCGATGTCGGCCATGGCACGATCGACTGGAAGAAGCTGTTTGCGGCATTCAAATCCACCAGGGCCAGGCATTTCGTGGTCGAACACGACAATCCGTCCGATCTCGTCCGCTGCGCCACGCGGTCGATCGAGACCATCAAGACATTTTGAGGAAGAGTATCATGACGAAAGAATATGGCGTCGGGATCATCGGCTGCGGGAACATCTCCGCAGCCTATTTCAGGCTCATCCCGCTTTACAACAACCTCAAGGTCGTCGCCTGCGGCGACATCAACATGGCAGCCGCCAAGGCGCGCGGCGAGGAATTCGGGGTCGAGGCGCAGGCGATCGATGCGCTGCTCGCCAACCCGGCGGTCGATGTCATCGTCAACCTGACCATCCCCGAGGCGCACTATCCTGTCTCGAAGAATGCGCTCGAAGCCGGCAAGCATGTCTATTCCGAAAAGCCCTTCGTGCTGACCATCGAGCAGGGTGAAGATCTTCGCGAGATCGCCGATGCCAAGGGTTTGCGCGTCGGTTCGGCGCCGGACACCTATCTCGGTGGCTCGCATCAGTTCGTGCGCCACTTGATCGACGCTGGCCGGGTCGGCAAGATCATGTCGGGCACCGCCCATGTGCTCGGGCCGGGCATGGAAATGTGGCACCCGAACCCGGATTTCTTCTTCCAGCCGGGCGGCGGGCCGATCCTCGACATGGGACCTTACTATGTCAACAATCTCGTCAACCTGATCGGTCCGGTGAAACGCGTTGTCGCGCTCGCCAACAAGGCCAAGGAGGAGCGCATCATCAGCAATGGTCCGCGCAGCGGCGAGAAAGTGCCGGTTATCGTCATGACCAATGTGCATGCGATCCTGGAATTTGCCAGCGGCGCGCAGATTTCGCTGCTCGCGAGCTGGGATGTCTGGGCCAATCGCCACCAGAACATGGAGCTCTACGGTACGGATGGCGCGATCTTCGTGCCCGATCCGAATTTCTTCGGCGGCAAGGTCGAGGTCGCCGGCACGGACAAGGAAGTCCACGAAGTCGAAGTCTGGGATCACCCGCTGACGGCGAAGAACTACCAATTCGATTGGGGCATGCAGGCGAATTATCGTGGCATCGGTCTTTCCGACATGATGGCGGCGGTTGAAACCGGACGGGACTATCGCTGCTCGCTCGACAGATCGCTGCACACGATCGACGTGCTCACCTCGATCCTGCGATCTGCGGAAGAGGGCAGGGCCATCGACATCGCAACGACCTGCACGCAACCGGCGGCTCTGGGAATCGAAGAGGCGAGGGCGCTGTTGCGCTGAGACATTTTGGCAGGCCCCAACCCCACAAGGGGGAGGGGTTTAGCCCTTTGGTCGATAGCAGCTGCGCATTCTGGTGTATGATCGAAATTTGCTGGGAGAGAGAGCAACGCATTAACCCTTCCCCCTTGTGGGGAGGGGTTGGGGAGGGGTATTGAGCGCATGATCAATAATTTCTGGAGCATATTATGGCCTGGCAACCCGCCGAGAACCGCTACGAGAAGATGAAATACAACCGTGTCGGAAAGAGCGGGCTCAAGCTGCCGGCGATCTCGCTCGGTCTGTGGCACAATTTCGGCGGCGATACCCGCCATGAATTGAAGCGCGAGATCTGCCAGACCGCCTTCGATCTCGGCATCAGCCATTTCGACCTCGCTAACAATTACGGCCCGCCGGCAGGTAGTGCCGAGGAAGCATTCGGCGAGATCCTGCGCACCGATTTCCGGGGTTTTCGCGACGAACTGATCATTTCCTCCAAAGCCGGATATGGCATGTGGCCCGGTCCGTACGGTGAATGGGGCAGCCGCAAATACCTGATCGCCTCCTGCGACCAGAGCCTGAAACGGCTTGGCCTGGATTATGTCGATATATTTTATTCGCACCGCTATGATCCCGAGACGCCCCTCGAGGAAACCATGGGCGCGCTCGATCACATCGTCCGCTCCGGCCGGGCGCAGTATGTCGGCATTTCCTCCTACAATTCCAAGCGCACCCGCGAGGCCTGCAAGATTCTCAAGGAACTCGGCACGCCCTGCATCATCCACCAGCCGAGCTATTCGATGATCAACCGCTGGATCGAGGAGGACGGGCTGGTCGATACGTTCGAGGAACTCGGTATCGGCTCGATCGTGTTTTCGCCGCTTGCACAGGGCATGCTGACGTCGAAATATCTCAACGGCCTGCCGGAAAACAGCCGCGCGGTGCAGGACAAGTCGCTCAATCCGGAATTCCTGAACGAGAAGAATGTCGAGAACATCCGCAGCCTTAACAAGATCGCCGAAAAACGCGGCCAGACGCTGGCGCAGATGGCGCTTGCCTGGGTGCTGCGCGGCGGCCGGATCACCTCGGCACTGATCGGCGCATCCAGGCCGAGCCAGGTGACCGATTGCGTGGCCGCGATCGACAATCTCGATTTTTCAAAGTCCGAACTTGCCGAGATCGACAAATACGCCAAGGAAGCCGACATCAACCTCTGGGCGGCCTCCGCCGAGCGCAAAGGCCCGCCGCGCAAGAAGAAGTCCTGATATACGGCAGGGGATTCTCCTGATGTCAGCCGGCGCGGCCAGCCGGCCGAGTTTCCCTATTTCTCCGACGAGCGGTTTAAAATCACGAAAAAAACCCGGCGCGTTTCCGCGCCGGGTTTTTGTCCGTACGAAAGTAAAATCAGTTCTTGTTATCGAATTTGATGCCGGCCTTGACTTCGCTGATCGCGAGGCCGATCAACTGGCGGGCCTTGTTGCGATGGCCGCCCTTGTCGGCGGTTGCCTTGGCAAGGAAAAGGTTTGCTGCGGTCAGGTGATCCAGGGCGGACTTCATGTTCGGCTGATTGGCGGCGACAGCGGCTACCCCGGCGCCTGCGACGATGCCGAATGCCATGGAAATCGCGACGATTGCAGGGGTCTTGAGGGCTTTCATTAAGGCTTCCTTTGTTTGATTCGAGGTTCACCGCGAAGTTATGATTTCCAATTGTATTTCGTCAACTGGAGTCTGATTTGCAGCCGGAAATCACGCATCGAAGTGATCCGGCGGCAAGCCCTTGCGAGCCCGGTCAACCATCTTTCCGTATGCCGTCTCGAGCGCGCTGCAGAACGATCGCGGATCGAACAGGGATGCGGTCGGCCGCCCGTCGACAAGGTGCTTCCGGAGACTGCCAAGCCATGGCCTGTCATCGGAGAGCCGCACCGCCAGCTCCACGAAGTGGCGCTCGTCCCTTGCCACGAGTTCGGGCAGGCCCACCGCATTCAGAAGGCTCTCGGAAACCCGCGAGGCGAAGTTGCTGCCACGCTTTGTCAAAACCGGCAGGCCGGCCCAGAGCATGTCCGAAGTCGTCGTGTGGCCATTGTAAGGAAAGGTGTCGAGACACAGATCCGCCGCCTGGACACGGGCGATATGTGCCTCGTAGGTCGCGGCCTCGGTGAAGATGATCCGCTCGGATGCAATGCCTTTCCCATTGAGGTAGTCGCTGAAATTGACGCGGCCGACATCCTGATAGATCATCGCCCACAGCGTCGAGTTCGGCACGCGGTGCATGATCTCCGCCCAGAGATCCAGCGTCTGGCGGGTAATCTTGCGGTTGGTGTTGAACGTCGCGAATATCATCTGCTCTTCTGGCAGGCCGAGTTCCCGGCGGGACGTCGCTGGGGGTAGCGCCCGGTGATCGCGGTCATTCGGCTGGTAACTCGCCGGCATATGCACGAATTTCTCATGGTAATGCGGCTTGGAACTCTCCGGAAGCACGAACCGGTCGCCAATCACATAATCGATATCCACGCCTGTCGTGGAGCCGGGGAAACCGAGCCAGGCGACATGGATCGGTGCCGCCGGATGGTTCAGCGCGTGGCTGCGTGAATCACCCGTATGACCCTTGAGATCGACCAGGATATCGATGCCGTCGCTGCGGACCTTCGAGGCAATCGCTTCGGCGCCGAGTTCGCGCACCGGAACGATCGTTCCCCAATGCGCACGGCCGCCGTCATCGCGCTCGATCAGATGGCTGCTGGTGTAGCAATACAGCGAAATGTCGAACCGGTCTCGATCATGCAATTCCAGCACATTGCGCAGCAGCCGCATGGTTGCATGGGTGCTGCCGAAATCATTCGACAGATAGCCGATCCGGATCCGCTTTTTCCATGTGTGCGGCATCGAGTGGCGCCTGGCAGTGACGGTTGCCGATGGCTGGCCCTTGATGCAGACATTGTTGGTGGCCAGACGGTTCAGTCGTTCGTCCTCACAATGCAGCAGATTGGCGAAATGCGTCTGCCCCTCGAAGATCCAGTCGTTGCCGGCCGCCAATTGCCGGTCGAGCCAGGATTCCTGCGCGGCGACCGTCTCGTAATCGCAGAATTCGCGTGCCACCGCCATCAGCTTGAAATGCGTGAAATGATCGTCGGGATAGTGCACGATCAGCTTTTTGAACAGATCCAGATTGTAGGGATTACGGATCTCGGCGCTGATCAGCTCGGCCGCAAGCTGCAACTGCTCCAGCTTGTCGCTGAGTGTCAGCCGGTTCTTGAAATGCTCCAGCAGTTCGGTTTCGCCGCGCGCCAGGAAACCCTTGACGAGCACGAAGACGACATCCGGGTCGTTCGCAACCAGCTTCTGTGCCCGCATTGCCAGCAGGAAGGCCTTTTCCTCCTGGCCTGCCGCCGTTTGTGCCGCGATTGCCTGTTTGAGGTAGTCGAACCCGCCGTCCTCACTCCTCTCGGCCGCCATCTGGTAGGCTTCGGCGGCTTCCTCAGGCATTGCCGACTTCAACAGCGCATGTCCGAGCAGTTCGAATATCTTAGGATGCCGTGCGTCCGGCGACTGCATTGCCTTGTTGACCAGGTCGAAGACGGAAGGCAGGTCTTGCGCGTCCCAGGCGTCAAGCGCTTGTCGATAGAATTGCGGCATCAGCGGCTCTCATTGCTGTATCGGGCAGTATGTCAGGCGCGGCGAATCGCGCGACGGCTCGATCAGCAGACACCGTGAGCCTTGCGTTGAGGTGACGGTCCCGGCGTGAGTGCGGTCCAGATCTTCTCCGACAGCGGTTTCTCGGCTTGCCTGATCGTGGCGGCGAGGTGCGTGGATGGAGGAGCAGCTCCATCTGCGGTTTTCTCCGCGCCGGAAAGCCAAGATCGCTCCGGCGCGGTGGGTCTCTGTCATCGAGACTGGTATTACTTCGACAAGCAATCCTTGAGAGAACTGGCAATCCCCATCATCATCTCGGAATAGAGGTTCTCGCCTTTGGTGAGAGTGCCAGCCTCGGGATCGAGCACGCCGGTTTTCGCATCGGTCCCCTCAAGGACGACGCTAATCAGTGTCGGCTCGAATTGTGGCTCGGCGAAGATGCAGGTGCTTTTCAGGCTCTTCACCTTGGCGTGGATTTCCGCAAGCCGCGCCGCGCCCGGCATGTTCTCGGGCGAAACCGTGATCGAGCCTGCAACCGCGACACCGAATTCCTTCTCGAAATACTGATAGGCGTCGTGGAACACGATGAAGGGCCGGTCCTTGACGGGCGCGACAGTTTGCTTGATTTCCGCAGCAAGCCTGTCGAGCCTGTCGTTCAGATTGGCAAGGTTCTTCGAATATGCCTGCGCATTGCCGGGATCGGCCTCGACCAGCGTCTTTTCGATCAGGGTCGCCATTGCCTTGGCGTTGCCGGTATTAAGCCATAAATGCAGGTCGTATTCGACCGAGCCGTCGGTATGCGCTTCGTCGCCGTCGTCATGCGGTTCGAATGTGCCGCTCTCGCGCGTTGCCAGCTTGATCAGGCCGGGCGCGTCATCCAGTTCGACGATCCTTGCCTTCGAGCCCAGCGTTTCCAGCGGCTTTTCCATGAATTTTTCCATGTCGTGCCCAACCCAGAAGACGATATCAGCTTGCTGCAGCTTGGTCGCGTCGGACGGCTTCATCTGATAAGTGTGGGGCGACGCCGCACCTTCGATGATGACGCCGGGATCAGCCACGCCATGCATGATCGAGGCTACCAGCGAGTGGATGGGTTTGAGCGAGACAACGACGTTGGGCGCGCTCATCGCGATCGCCGGAATGGCCGCCAGCATCGCCGCCGCCATAATCCCTCTTAGCAGTCTGTTCTTCATCGACTTGATCCCTTTCATCTCGATGTAAATTACGAACGTTTCGTAATGTTATTACATTTATTGCGTTATGCTATAACGTATGGCATAAGGACTGCCAAGCCCCGAATACGGAAAATTTTACATGCTCAAACGCACCCTCGAGAAACACAAATTGATCAGCCTTTCGCATGCCGGCGTCAGCCGCAAGGGTCGATGGCTGGTTCGCGGCGTCAGCTTTGAGGTCGGCCGCGGCGAGATCGTCACCCTCATCGGTCCGAATGGTTCAGGCAAATCGACCTCGGCGCGAATGGCGCTTGGTCTGATCCGTGCCGACGAGGGCGAAGTCGCCCAGCATTCCGGGCTGAAGGTGGGCTATGTCCCGCAGAAGATGGCGATCGACCGGACCATGCCGCTGACTGTCGAGCGGCTGATGGTGCTGACAGGGCCGCTGAGCCGCAGGGAAATCACCGAGGCCCTGGCTGAGACGGGCATCAGCCATCTCGCCAAAGCCGAAGTCCAGCATCTCTCGGGAGGAGAATTCCAGCGTGCGATGCTGGCCCGTGCGATTGCGCGCAAGCCGGACCTGCTGGTGCTGGATGAGCCGGTGCAGGGCGTCGATTACATGGGAGAGATCGCGCTTTACGAATTGATCGGCGCAATCCGCGACCGGTCCGGCTGCGGCGTGCTGTTGATCTCGCATGATCTGCATGTGGTGATGGCGGCAACGGACACGGTCGTCTGCCTCAACGGCCATGTCTGCTGCACCGGCACGCCGGACGTGGTGTCGCAAAGTCCTGAATATCAGAAGCTGTTCGGCGTACGCGGGGCCGGCGCCCTGGCGATCTATACACATCACCACGATCATACGCATCTGCCGGATGGGCGCGTCCAGCATCAGGATGGAACGATCACCCAACATTGTCATCCGGATGATGGACATCATCACGACGACCATGACCATGCGCATGGACCGAACTGTTCCTGCGGGCATGATCACAACCGGCTCGTCGCTCCGAAATCCGTAGCCGGGGAGAGCCGCGATGTTCGATGATTTCTTCGTCCGCGCGCTTGTCGCCGGCGCCGGGCTGGCGATCACCACCGGTCCGCTCGGCTGCTTCATCATCTGGCGGCGAATGGCCTATTTCGGCGACACGATGGCGCATTCGGCGCTGTTGGGCGTGGCGCTGTCGCTGCTGCTCAATCTCAACATCATCCTGGCGGTATTCGTCGTGGCGACCGGCGTGTCGCTGCTGCTGCTGCTGCTGCAGCGCACTGGGTCGCTGTCGGCGGATTCGCTTCTCGGCATCCTGTCGCATGCCTCGCTCTCGGTCGGGCTGGTGATCCTCGCCTTCATGACGTGGGTGCGCATCGATCTCGTAAGTTTCCTCTTCGGCGACATTCTCGCGGTCAGCGAGGGCGATATCGACATCATCTGGGGCGGTGGCATCCTGGTGCTGCTGGCGCTCGTCTATCTCTGGCGGCCGCTGATAGCGTCGACCGTGTCGGAAGATCTGGCGGAGGCCGAAGGGCTGAACCCGAAGCGGGTTCGACTGATTTTCATGCTTTTGCTGGCACTGGTGATCGCCATTGCCATGAAGATCGTTGGCATCCTGCTGATCACCTCGCTGCTGATCATTCCTGCGGCCGCGGCTCGCCGCTTTTCGGCCTCGCCGGAGGTGATGGCGGTGCTGTCGTCGCTGATTGGGGTTGCCGCCGTCGTCGGTGGGCTCTACGGTTCGTTGAAATTCGACACGCCTTCCGGTCCGTCGATCGTGGTCGCGGCATTGTTGTTGTTCGTCTTGAGTCTAATACCCGGCCGGAGCAGCACAGATGCTGCAAGCCCGCATGGAGGTGGAACATGACCGCCCATCCCGACCTCACCCGCAACCAGTCGCTGGTGCTCCACACGCTGAATGCCGCCAATGGCTCCCTGAGCGCCTACGATATTCTTGACAAGCTCCGGGCCGAGGGTTTGCGGGCGCCGCTGCAGGTCTATCGCGCGCTCGACAAACTTGTTGAATTCGGGCTGATCCATCGGCTAGAGAGCCTGAATGCGTTTATCTCCTGCGCCGATCCACAGGACCACGAGGCGCATGCACACGGCGTTACCGCGTTCGCAATCTGCGATTCCTGCGGCCAGGTCACCGAATTTCATGATCACGCGATTGAACATCGCCTTCAACAGTGGCAGGCCTCCAGGAGTTTCAAGCCGGAGAAGACAACGATCGAAATCCGTGGCGCCTGCAGCAACTGCTCTTGAGCGATCGCAGGAATCATCGGGCGAGAACGCAGGGCGGCGGCCGGGATGGCCCCTCTGCACGATCCGTGTGAGCCGTTGCGGCCAGACGTGACCACTGCGCATTCGATTGAAAGGGCCTGGTTAATCGGATTCGATTGTTGCGGCGATTAATTCATTTTCAAGTAGTACTGTCTATATTTGATACGATTGGGAGATCAGACGTCCACACAATGTAAGGGCAGAGGGCAAAGGATGAGGAATCCTTTCGTGCAACGGTGCAGAAGCCTGTTTCGTGAGTCGAACGTACGATTCCGCAACAAGGTGACGCTTGGCGTTGGTCTGACACTGCTTGCGGCCGTCCTCTCGGGTTTGAACGCGGTCTACAATGTTCGAAAGGTCGAGGCATCGGTCAACTTCTCTGCAGTTGCGGCTTCACCGCTTCTCATCGGCGTTATTTCTCTTTCCGAGAGCTATCAGAAGCTGCAGAGTATTTTCGATCCGGTGATGAAGGATTGTGTCGGGCTGGAGGGTGCCACCCGCTATCTCGAGCAGTCGCAGGACAATCAGCGCGCAAAGCTGGCCGCGCTGAAGAAGCTCGCGCAGCAGGCGGATGCGGCGACCGAACTGAACCGCTATGAATTCTCCGGAAACAAGATTTTCAAGACCCGTCAGGCCCTGCTGGATGTCTGCCACAAGGCAACGACAGCCAAGAGCCACATTGCGATAGCACAAACCTCGTTGCGCACGACGACCAATCTGATCGGCATCGAAGCCTCGATGAATATCATCGCGCTGGAAGACCGGATCGCCAATCCGGACCGATTTGCCGACCCTGTCAAGCAAACGACGATCGGTGCGATCCTGCAGCGCTCGTCGGACACGAATGCGAAAATGCGCGATTCATGGAAGCGGCTGCGCGATTTCTATAAGCTTAAAATATTGGTGACCGAGATCGTCAATTTCGGTACGATGCTGGGAACCGCCAACAAGCCTTTTCAACTTGAGCGCATGAATAAGGGCTACTGGATCAAGATCCAGTCGGTCGAGAAAAGCGTCAACGACCTCAAGGACTATTATGAGAGCATCGGTCGCGCCAACAATCATATGAAACTGCAAACGCTTGTCGCCGAAACCAAGCGCATGTCCCATCTCAGGGATGACTCGATCTTCAAATCCCAGGCTACGCTGATTGGACATGAACGCGTGAAGCAGTCACTCGTGCTGCGTCTGCAGCGGGAGCAGGGCCAGTATTCCGTGGCACTCCTCAATATCATGGATGTGGCCCAGCGGATCAACCGCAATGCCCAGTTGCGAACCGAGCAGGAGGCCAATGTCGCAAACATCGAAATCGCGATCGGTGTTTTCATCGCGGCGGTTCTTGCCATCGTTATCGGTTGGTTTTTCAAGCGGGCGGTGACCATGCCGCTCGAAGCGCTGACGGTCAATGTCAGCAATCTCGGCCTGGCCATGCGCAGCGAAAACGATCCGATCGATGGCCGGCTGCTGCGCCGTCGCGACGAGATCGGCGATCTTGCCAACCAGTTCGCGCGAACGTTCGAGGCACTTGTCAATGCCCGACGCGAACTTCAGGAAGCCTCGCGAGCAGAGATATCCCTCCAGCGCGACCGCCTGCATGGCGCGATCGAGAATATGCCCCAAGGTCTCTACATGCTCGATCGCAAGGGCCGGATCATCATCGCCAATCGCCGGCTCTGCGATATCTATAATCTCGGAGCGGAAGCCAACCTTCTGGGCATGAACGTCGATAAATTCATCGAACTCTGCCGCCAGACCGGCGCGGGCGTTACCCGTACGATCTCGGATCAGGTGCTTTCGGACGTGGATACGTCCGGCGGCGCCTACCAGACCTCGCAACGCGTCGTGGAACTCGATGATCGCCGCGTCATGACCATGACCGTCATGCGGCTGCCGGACGGTGGCTATGTCGTGACCCACGAGGATATTACCGAGAAGCAGGCCGCGTCCGAGAAAATCGCCCACATGGCGATGCATGACAGTCTGACGGGCCTTGCCAACCGGACGCTGTTCCGCACCCATATCACCGAACAGTCGCTGCAGCGCTGCAATCATTCCGATTCGGCCCTGCTGTTTCTTGATCTCGACCGGTTCAAGATCGTCAACGATACGCTCGGCCATCCCGTTGGTGACGCATTGCTGGTTCAGGTCGCCACGCGCCTGCGCAACTCGATCGGCGAAAACTGCTTCGCGGCCCGGCTCGGTGGCGACGAATTTGCGCTTTACCAGACGGGTGTCGCGCAGCCCGAAGGCGCCAGTGCTCTGGCTGTCCAGATCATCGCGCGGCTGGCGGAACCTTTCGACGTCAATGGGCATCACATCATCATCGGTACATCGATCGGCATTGCTATTCCTGCACCGGACGCGGTCGATGCCGACGAATTGTCGAAAAGCGCCGACCTCGCACTCTATTGCGCGAAACAGGAGGGCCGGGGCCAGTACCGCTTCTTTGAGGCCGATATGGATCGGCGCATGCGCGACTGGCACGAGATGGAGCATGACCTCCGCGAGGCGATCACCACCCAGCAGTTCAAGCTTCACTACCAGCCGCTGGTATCGCTCGAGCAGGAAGCCATCGTCGGTTTCGAGGCTCTGATCCGCTGGGAGCATCCGAAACGCGGCTTCGTATCGCCGGCCGAATTCATTCCGGTCGCCGAGGAAGCCGGCCTTATCACCGAACTCGGCGCCTGGATCCTCGACACGGCCTGCGAGCAGGCGACGCGCTGGCCCGACGATATTACCGTTGCCGTCAATATATCCCCGTTGCAGTTCGGCAGCGGCCATCTGCCGCTGACGGTGATGTCGGCGCTTTCCAAAACCGGGTTGGATCCAACCCGCCTGAGCCTGGAAATCACCGAAGGCGTGTTCCTCAACGATACCGACCAGACCATGTCGGCACTCGACGATATCAAGGAAATCGGCGTGCATTTCGCCATGGATGATTTCGGGACCGGCTATTCCAGCCTCAGCTACATCCGCAAATTCCCTTTCAACAAGATCAAGATCGACCAGAGCTTCGTCCGCGGCATGGGTGACGATCCGGAGTCGCTGGCAATTGTCAAGGCGGTCATCAATCTCTGTCACGACCTGGGCATGATCACCACCGCCGAAGGTGTCGAGACCACAGCCCAGGCCGAAACGCTTCGTCATCTCGGCTGCGGCCTGGCGCAAGGCTATCTGTTCGGCAGGCCGATGCCGGCCGAGGCAACCTATGAATTGCTACGCGGGATTGGCCGGAAATCGGCCTGAACTGATTGTGGCAATCTGCGCTCAGAGACGTTTCAGATCCTTGCTGAAACGCTTCCAGGTGAGGACATAGCTTTCCGCCGAATGCCTGAGCCCCTCGATCGCCTTGTCGTTCAGGGTGCGGATCACCTTGGCCGGTGCGCCGACGATCAGCGAATTGTCGGGAAACGCCTTGCCTTCGGTCACCAGCGCATTGGCGCCGACCAGGCAGTTGTTGCCGATCCTGGCGCCGTTGAGGACCGTCGCGCCCATTCCGATCAACGTATTGTCGCCGATGGTGCATCCGTGGATGATGGCATGATGGCCGATCGTGCAGCCAGTTCCGATCGTTGCCGGATAGCCCATGTCGGTATGGACCATCGCCCCCTCCTGGATATTGGTGCCGGCGCCGACCGAGATCATCTCATTGTCGCCGCGCAGCACCGCACCGAACCAGACGCCGACATCCATGCCGATCGTCACGCTGCCGATGACATGGGCTCCGGGCGCGATCCAGAACGTCCCGTCACCCGATGTCACCGGGCTGATATCCCCTAGCGCGTAAAGCGTCATATAGTCCCTCCAGGTCTCCGAGCCCTGCTGACGGGCTGCAATTGACACTCATCAACCAGCGCGCTCAGGTTTTGTCCATCATAGGCGCTTGAATTTCCTTCTCAACTCCCCAAATTCGGCCCTTGTGCGTGGTTGACAACGGCGTCATTTCCGTCCAAGTGGCGGGCACAGCCCTGAAAACGGAGTTTCGAGAGCCCATGTTTGGACTGGATTACGCAGGACTTGCCGCATTCGGCCAGGTTATCATGATCGACCTCGTCCTGGCTGCCGACAATGCCATTGTCATCGGCCTTGCCGCCGCCGGTCTCGCGCCGGACATGCGCCGCAAAGCCATTCTCATCGGCATCATCGCCGCGACCGTGTTGCGTATCATCTTTGCTCTTGCCACGACGTGGCTGCTGCAGATCGTCGGCCTCATTCTCATCGGTGGCATCCTGCTGCTCTGGGTCTGCTGGAAGATGTATCGCGAGTTGCACACCACCGAGCATCAGGTCCACGAGGCGGAAGAGGCGCTGATGAACAGCGACTCGGATGCCAATGGCACCGTCGGCGCCAAGGCGGGCACCAAGACGCTGCGCCAGGCCGTCGTCCAGATCATCATTGCCGACGTTTCGATGTCGCTCGACAACGTGCTGGCTGTCGCCGGCGCCGCCAAGGATCACTTCTGGGCGCTGATCTTCGGTCTCGGACTGTCGGTCGTTCTGATGGGCGCTGCCTCCGCCTATATCGCCAAGCTGCTCAACCGCTTCCGCTGGATCGCCTGGGTCGGTTTCGCCATCATCCTGTTCGTTGCCATCCGCATGGTCTATGAAGGTGCCGACCAGGTGCTGGGCCATACATTGCCGGCCATCCCGCTTCTCAAGAGCGCGGCGGCCGTCGCGGTCCCCTGATCATGTACGCGGCGGCACTGGCGACCGGCACGAAGATCTTTTCGGTCGCACCGATGATCGACTGGACGGATCGTCACTGCCGGTTCCTGCATCGCCTACTGTCGAAGCGGGCGCTGCTCTACACCGAGATGATCGTCGCCGATGCGGCGATCCACGGCAAGCGCGAGCGGCTGCTCGGCTTCGATCCATCGGAACACCCCGTCGCCCTGCAACTCGGCGGCTCCGATCCTGCCAAGCTTGCCGAAGCGGCGCGAATCGGCGCCGGCTTCGGCTATGACGAGATCAATCTCAATGTCGGCTGTCCGTCAGACCGGGTGCAATCCGGCACGTTCGGCGCCTGCCTGATGCGCGATCCCGACCTGGTCGGGCGCGGCATCGCGGCGATGAAGGCGGTCTCCACCATCCCCGTCACCGTCAAATGCCGGATCGGCGTCGACGACCAGGATCCTGAAATTGCCCTCGATGATCTTGCCGCCCGTGTGCTCGATGCCGGCGCCGATGCGATCTGGGTGCATGCGCGCAAGGCCTGGCTGCAAGGCCTTTCGCCCAAGGAAAACCGCGATATTCCGCCGCTGGATTACGATCGCGTCTACCGGCTCAAGCAGAAATACCCCAATGTTTTCATCGGTATAAACGGCGGAATTGCCGATTTGAATCAGGCGCTTCAACATCTCGATCATGTGGATGGCGTCATGCTCGGCCGCGCCGCCTACCACAACACCGCGATCCTCGCCGACGTCGATCGCCTCTTCCATGGCGAGCCGCAGGCCGCGATCGACTGGGTCGCCATCCGCGATACGATGATGGACTATGCCGCTGCCCATATCGCCAATGGCGGCCGGCTCGCCAATGTCACCCGCCACATGATCGGCCTGTTCGTCGGCGTCGACGGCGCCCGCCGCTTCCGCCAGATCCTGTCTTCGGACGCGAGCCGTCCCGGCGCCAGCCCCGAGGTGATTGCGCTGGCGTTTGCGGCAATCGGGATCGGGATCGGAGCGACCGCAGGGCAGGCGGCGGAGTGACCGCATCGCGTCTTTAAAGGCGGCGCCGCGGATGCAGCGTCGCCTCCAGGGTGCGGACGTCCTGCTTCATTCTCAGTTTATCGCTTCGGCAGGCTTGATATTCTGGTTCATGCGGAACAGGTTCTGCGGATCGTAGCGCCGCTTGATTTCGGCAAGCCGCCGGTAATTGCCCGCATAGGCGGCTTCGACGCGATCGCTTTCATCCGATGGCATGAAGTTGACATAGGCGGTGCCGGTCGAATGCGGCTTGGCCGCATCGAACAGCTTGCGCGCCCAGTCGATGCAGGGCTTGTCCATGGCGGGTTCGCGCCAGCGCGCATGCACATTCATGACGAAATGCGCATTGCGTTGCGGGAAGGCGGTCGCATTGGCTGCCACGCGGCCGGCGGCACCGCCGACATGGCCAACGAAGATCTCGCATTCCGGTCCCGGCAGGTTGCGCACCGCGTCGAGCAGGATGTCAATCGCCGGGTCGGACAGTTCCATGAAATCATGGCTCTTCCAGTAGTTGCGGGCACCCGGCGTCAGCAGCGGATCGAATGCCTGCTGCCAGGCCGTGAACGGGCAGGGTGCGACGACGTCGACGATCGGCTTGCCGATGCCGCGTAACGGGGCACAGGCCTGTTCGGCCCTTGTCATGTCGCCGCAATAGCACATGGCGAGCGCCAGGATCTCCTTGCCGTGCCATTCCTCGGGCAGGAAGGGCAGGGGCGGCGCCTTGCGCATCACCACCCAGCAGGTCAGTTCGTCGGGCGCGGCCTCCAGCGCCTTGCGATATTCGGCGAAGACATGCCGCGCATCGGCGAAGGGATGGAAGACGAGCCCCGCCATGACCTGCGGCCCAAGCGGATTGAGCTTGAACTCGAACGACGTGACGATGCCGAAATTGCCGCCGCCGCCGCGCAGTGCCCAGAACAGGTCGCTGTTTTCAGTGGGGCTGGCCTTGAGCATCTCGCCATCCGCCGTCACCACGTCGCAGGACATCAGGCAGTCGAGCGTCAGACCGAACTTGCGGGTGATCCAGCCGAAGCCGCCGCCGAGCGTCAGCCCGGCAATGCCGGTGGTGGAGTTGATGCCGGTGGGGATCACCATGCCGAAGGCGGCGGTTTCCTTGTCGACATCGGCGAGTGTCGCGCCCGGTCCAACCCATGCCCGCTTCGCCGCGACATCGACGCGCACCGAATTCATCGGCGACAGGTCGATCATCAGGCCTCCGTCGCAGACGGCATTGCCGGCGATATTGTGCCCGCCGCCGCGCACCGCGACCAGCAGGTTGTTGTCACGGGCAAGCTCCATCGCATGCATGACATCGGCCGCGCCGAAGCACTGGACGATGAGCGCAGGCTTGCGGTCGATCATGGCATTCCAGATTGTGCGTGCTTCGTCATAGGCAGGATCGCCGGGTTCGAGCACCCGTCCACGTTCCTGCATCGCAAGTGCTTCGATAATCGCCCCGCTGACGACCGTCTTGCCCGTCTGAAGATTTGTGAGACCCACGTCGTTCATGATATGTTCCTCCCATCATGACTAAAGTTCCGACGCGCGGCATAGTGCTCCTTTGGCGGGCGAGGCGCAAGCGGCGATCTGGCGCTGCCATTCGGGGTCGGCAGACCCGCTCAGATCCCCCTGAAATCATCCATGATCCTGTCGCGTGCCAGCTGGGCGCCCGGTCCCCCGGATTTGACGAAGCCGGGCGGAGGATGTCCGCAAACCATGTGGCGGGGTTTAGCATTCGACAGAAAATCGGGAACTATCATGGCCCGCAGACATTAGCAAAACATCGTGACGTTTCAACCTTGGAAGGAGAGACACGATGAGAACAGCAATTTTTGCTGCCAGCCTGCTCGCAATGTCCGCGACGGCCGCCACCCAGGCCTATTCTCAGGACGTGATTGTCGTCCCTGACGGCGTGGACCGCTATGTCACCGAACAGCCCTATGACGACACGGTGATCATGGACGACGGGGTTACTGTGGGCGAGCCGCTGAACGAGGGCGTCGTCGTCCGTGAAATTCCCGACAACGGCGAGTACGGCTATGTGGTGACCAACAAGCGCCGCATCATCGTGGAGCCGAAGACCCGGAAAGTCATCAGGATTTATGATTGAACGAATGGGGGAACCCCATGTCGCGGCCCCGGAGCAATCCGGGGCCGCTGGCGTTTGCAAGCGGAGCGTCCAGCCAATGTCTCGCCCGTTGTCTGGCTTGGCGCCTGGCAGGCGCTCCTACTGCGCGACGGGCTTCAGCGACTTGACGATGTCGGTCATCGCCGCGTCGTTCTTTTCCTGCTCGCCCTTGGTGCCCCAATAGGTGATGACCAGGACCTTTTCGGCATTGGCCGCAGCCGCGGCAAGGCCGATGGTGACCGGGCCGTCCTTGTCGGTGCCGTCCCAGTTGACATTGGTGAGCACCATGCCGTTGAGCATGCCGGCCGTCTGCTTGGCGGTCTTCTGGTCGACCGTGACGCCCTGGCCCGCGAGATACTCGACTGCGTCCTTGACCACCGCATCGGTATCCTTGGCGTCGGCGACGTCGACGGCGAGGTAGATCGAGTTATCGTCCGAGGTCGCGTCGATGCCGGTCTCGGTTTCCTTCGGGTTCCAGCTGTCGGGAATGGTGATCGTGGCGACCGGCGCATCGCTCGGAAAATTCATTTCCGCCGCCTGCGCCGATGTCGCCAAAAGCAGTGCGGCAGTCGTCGCCAGTACAAAATTCTTCATGGTTTCCTCCGTTTGCGGACTGTGTTGCAATCGGAGATTACCCCAGGACAGGGGCCTGCGCGCGGGACATTTGGGATGCACCCAAAAATGGTCAGCCGGGTGCGCGGCTCGTCGAAAAGACCCCTCCCAACCCTCCCAACCCTCCCCACGAGGGCACGTCCCGTGTCTCAGTTAAATGGTAAAGGTGACACGAAACGTGCCCCGTTTCGGTGGTTCTTGCCTGCAAATTTTTGGGATCTGCTTCCGCATCGCCACGGTGCCCGACAGGGCAGGGTCCGATGGGCAAATGTGTGCCTCTGAGGCACGTCCGCAGCCAGTCACGCTTTCTCAAGCGCCTCCGAAGAGGTCCCCGTTTCCTGCAGGCCCCGGACCGGGACTTTGCGTCGTCTCCCCAAACCAGGTACCGGCCCCACCTCGCCGTCACGCCTAACAGTGTATCCGTGGTGGGACGAGGGGGAATTGTAACGCGGGTGGGGAGGGGGTGGATGATGGGGAGGTGGATGAAAGGGAGGTGGAGTTTATGCCTCGGAAAGAAGGCAGATTTGCATTTGTCGGACACGCGGATTTTAAAGACGTGCCTGCGCGCTGTTGGGGAGGATGTTTGATTGGCCAACCTCTCTTCGCACAGGCGCTGTTAAGTCAGTTCAAAGGATGTTGGTCCGCGATTTCAATGGACTTTCGGCTCTCAGTGAGATTGAGCCCCCGATGAAGTCCGTCGTGCACCTTATATAAATCTGATTCCACAAAACCCTGAGATTTGAAAAAGCACTTAAACTTCCATTGTTGGGACCGCCCCACCCGAAATCCAATTATGGAGTTGTCATAGAGAAATCTCAAATATCCGTTGACGTCAGAAGCGCTGCAATCGATACTCAATGCTTTAAGACTTTCCGACAAAATTTCCGCGGACCAAGTTGTCACCCCAATATTCTGTAATGCGGAGAAAAGTTCGTTGATCCTCGGGTATTGTACTCGCCATTCGTCGCGGAGTTCCTCTACCAACCACTCAGAGTATGCCGGCTCCGAATTATAAATCGATTGGCACTCGAGTTTTTCCTCGTGTACTGCCTCGTTCTCATAGGGATTATTTACACGGTCAACCATATCCCCTTTGATGAGCTGAAATAACTTAATGAAATCACGAGGCCTCAGCATGGTTCTCAACATCATGTAATCAAACGGAGCGCGCTGCTGCCTCATTTGCTCACGGTCAAATACATCCTCAATTTTTGACAGTTCTGGCTGCTGCGCACGTCGTGCAAAATAATTAATTCTTTCCAAAATCAAACGAGATAGACCATCTTTCGACCAAGCTAGCAATTGTCCGCAATCCGATCGAAGTTTATTCTTGTCATTGAGGTCAAGTGTATCAAAAATATCTTCTCGCAAGAACACGACTGGGCGAAGTGTTCCTATAAACTTCCCGCTTATACTTTCAGCTGCACCTATTAGTCCGGATATTACTCTTTGGCTTGACTCAAAAGACGAGGAATCCCAAGCTTCGTCAATTCTATCAAAAGTTACAAAAACCCTGGTTGAATTGCCGAGAGCTTCCAACAGCGCGTCTTCAAAAATATCAGTAAGCCGTTCAATAGACCTGTTGAGAGTGCTCTGAAGTGAACTGTCGTCCTTCACTTCGGTAAATGTTATTTCGCCCCCGTCAGCAGATAAGCCATTCAAATCCCCGCTCTCGATATCAAGGCTGCCGCCAGGAAGTTTTAATTTACTTAATTGAAGCAATTTTTGACCAATTACTTGACCTAAACTAGGGGTCGGTGAGGTATATATTCTGGAAATTACCTTTTTTGCAGATTTTAGCTTCGGGTATTCGATTCCTTCCTCGATCAGTTTTTTAATGGCTAGAAGATATATTATGTACTTCCAGGACTGGATATAGGCCAGAGAGGAGGCTTTACCTTCCGTTGCGAGAAGACTGTGAATGTCCCAGCTGTAGTTCTGTAATGACAGGCTGACAGAAAAGTCTCTTGGCGTAAGATATTTTTTGTCATTGCCCGAGAGATGCTGAAATACCGCTGTCTTCCCCGCTCCCTTTCTTCCTAGAATAAGGAACTGATGGCGATTACCTATTACTGCCTCTAGCACGCCATTTTCGAAAAAATATTCTGAAAGATTCTCGTCTCTCTCTGCTGAAACTTGCCCGAAATCAATCCAGTCCGTAATCATTTTTGTCCTTACTTGTCTCTCGAAGAAAATTTTTCAGAAACTGGATACTGCCAATTTCTTTCGAATAACGTTCGCTAGCCTCTGTGGCGGATCGGTGGCTTCATTTATGAGAGTTGCAATACACCTTAGCATGAACGTAGTACAACCTGTTAACGCTAAAAACGCTGCCTGATCGATGGTTCCTCCTAAGTCCTAGCGCCCACCTTCGTCTGGAGGATCAGCTTAAAGCCTTCGTCGTCGCGTCCAACTGCCCTTTGAGGAATGGCGAGAATTGATCTCTGATCTTGGCGGTTGACTTTTGACGGTTCTTCGCCTCCAGCTGCTTTCAAGCCAAAATTTCAGCAAACGCACTCTTATGCATCTCAACCGCCTCCTTCACCGTCCCATAGCCGCGTGACCGTTCCGCAGGCGACTGATCGTTGAACAGGTCGGCGGCATAATGCCGGTGCGTGGCCATTGCCTCGCGGACGTCTTGGAGCGAGGCGCCATGCTGCAGGACGTTGGCCTGCTGGACGTGGTGGAGGCCGGTTTCGAGATGGCGGAAGACGAGATAGATCGTCGTTTTGTCCGTGCCGCGTTCCCAGATCTCGAGTTTTTCAAACATGTTCGGGTGTCTCATGCGGACTTAGTTGCATCGTTCACGCCGCAGACGCGGCGTGGCTGGATTCCTGTGACGAGCACAGGAATGAGGGGCGGGGGGACGGCACTTGCTGCTCATCGGCTGTCGAGGTTGCAGCAGGCTCGGGCTTGGTAGGGGTGTTATCCGGAAAAACGAACTCCTCATTCCTGTGCTTGTCACAGGAATCCAGCCGGCTTGCGTCGGCAAGCCGTGGAGATGTGCGCTTTGACATGTGGCGCTTACCCCTCACCAACTTCGGCCAAGGGCTCGCGGAGCTCGCCCGGCCTGCGTATCCTCTCCCACAAGGGGAGAGGAAAAGTGCGGCACATTCGGCGTCCTGCCTCTCCACTTGCGGGAGAGGATAGCAAGACCGCGAGAGGCGCAGCCGATCGCTGGTCGCGCTTGGTGAGGGGTGATCCTCTCACGCCCCCGGCTTGCCCGATTTCCCCTTGCCGCGCTTGGCATCCTTCGGGTCCTCATAGCTGCCGACGCCCGCCTTGGCGCGCAGGATCGGCCTGAAGCCGTCGTTGCCTTTTTCCGGCTGGCTGGCCGGCCCTTCGCTTGGGCTCCGGGCGTTCGTCGCTGCAATCGATTCACTGGATCGATTGCTCCGCTGCGCGGACCGCTCCTCACCAAGCAAGGGCGAGAAGCGGCCCTTGGTCTTGGCCGTCGCGTCGACCGGCTTTGCCGGCAGCGAGCCGGGTGCGGCTGGCTTTTCGGTGCGGCGGACGGTCATCTCATCCAGGTTGTTGCGCTTGAACAGGGATTCGCCGCGCGGGGCGGGCTCGGCGATGTCGCGGCCCATGTCGTCCAGCGTCGGCTTGCGGAACAGCGGCCGGGCGGTGTCGGTGCCCGGTCCCATGTCGTCTAGCGAGGGTTTTTGGAAGAGAGAGGTCGAGGGTGGGGTACCCCCCTCTGTCCTGCCGGCGTTCGTCGCTGCAATCGATTCACTGGATCGATTGCTCCGCTGCGCGGACCGCTCCTCACCCCCCTCAAGGGGGGAGAGTAACTCGTGGCTGTGTCCCGTTCCCTTTGCGCCCTTACCGGCCCTAGGGGCCTTGCCGCTGCTTTCCTGGGCGATGGCTTCCTGGCGGGCCATGGGATCGTCCATGCTGGCGAGTTCGACGGCCTTGAGGCGCTTGATCTCGTCGCGCAGGCGGGCGGCGGTTTCGAAATCGAGATTGGCGGCGGCGTCGCGCATCTGCTTTTCCAGCGCGTTGAGATGGGCGGCCAGATTGCCGCCGACCAGATCGGTGGCACCGCCCTTGACGCCCTTGACGCCGATATCGGCGCGGACATGGTCCTTCTCGTAGACGCTGTCGAGAATGTCGGAGATGCGCGCCTTGACGCTTTCCGGGGTGATACCGTTGGCGGTGTTCCATTCGGTCTGCTTCTGGCGGCGGCGGGCGGTCTCGCCCATGGCGCGCTCCATCGAGCCCGTCACCTTGTCGGCATAGAGAATGACCTTGCCATCGACATTTCTGGCTGCACGACCGATCGTCTGGATCAGCGAGGTCTCGGAACGCAAAAAACCTTCCTTGTCGGCGTCGAGAATGGCCACGAAGCCGCATTCGGGGATATCGAGGCCCTCGCGCAACAGGTTGATGCCGACCAGCACGTCGAATGCACCCAGGCGAAGATCGCGCAGGATCTCGATGCGCTCAAGAGTGTCGATATCGGAATGCATGTAGCGGACGCGGACGCCCTGTTCATGCAGATATTCGGTGAGGTCCTCGGCCATGCGCTTGGTCAGCACGGTGACCAGCGTGCGATAGCCCTTGAGCGAGGTTTCCTTGATCTCGCCGAGCACGTCGTCGACCTGGCTGCGGGCCGGGCGGACCTCGACCGGCGGGTCGATCAGGCCTGTGGGGCGGATGACCTGTTCGGCGAACACGCCACCGGCCTGTTCCATCTCCCAGCTCGACGGGGTGGCGGAGACGGCGACAGTTTCCGGCCGCATCGCATCCCATTCCTCGAAGCGCAAGGGACGGTTGTCCATGCAGGAGGGCAGGCGGAAGCCGAATTCGGCCAGCGTCGCCTTGCGGCGGAAGTCGCCGCGATACATGCCGCCGATCTGCGGCACCGTCACATGGCTCTCATCGATGAACAGGATGGCGTTGTCGGGGATATATTCGAACAGCGTCGGCGGCGGCTCGCCCGGCTTGCGTCCGGTGAGATAGCGCGAATAATTCTCGATGCCCTGGCAGGCGCCGGTCGCCTCCATCATTTCGAGATCGTAGCGGGTGCGCTGTTCGAGCCGCTGCGCTTCCAGCAGCCGTCCGGCCTTCTCGAGTTCGGCGAGACGGAATTTCAGCTCCTCCTTGATCGACTTGATGGCCGAGTTCAGGGCAGGGCGGGGCGTCACATAGTGGCTGTTGGCATAGATCTTGACCGATTTCAGGTCGCCGGTCTTCTGGCCGGTCAGCGGATCGAACTCGGTGATCTGCTCGACCTCGTCGCCGAACATGGTGATGCGCCAGGCGGCATCCTCCAAGTGAGCGGGGAACAGTTCGATCGTGTCGCCACGGACCCGGAAGGAGCCGCGTTGAAAATCCATCTCGCGGCGCTTGTATTGCTGGGCGACGAGGTCGGCCAGCAGTTGACGCTGGTCGAGGCGGTCGCCGACCTCGATCTGGAAGGTCATGGCGGTGTAGGTCTCGACCGAGCCGATACCGTAGATGCAGGAGACGGAGGCGACGATGATGCAGTCGTCGCGCTCGAGGATGGCGCGGGTGGCGGCATGGCGCATCCGGTCGATCTGCTCGTTGATGGTCGATTCCTTCTCGATGAAGGTATCGGTGCGCGGCACATAGGCCTCGGGCTGGTAATAATCGTAATAGGAGACGAAGTACTCCACCGCGTTGTCGGGGAAGAAGTTCTTGAACTCGGAATAGAGCTGGGCGGCGAGCGTCTTGTTGGGCGCGAGGATCACGGCCGGGCGCTGGGTCTCGTTGATCACCTGAGCCATGGTGAAGGTCTTGCCGGACCCGGTGACGCCGAGCAGAACCTGGCTGCGTTCGCCGGAGTTCAGGCCGCCGGAGAGTTCCCGGATGGCGGTCGGCTGGTCGCCCGCCGGCTGGTAGTCGGTCACCAGCTTGAAGGGGATGCCGCCTTCGGACTTTGCGGGGCGCTGCGGCCGGTGCGGCGTCCAGATCTGGCCGTCCTTGAACAGCGGATTGCCGGATTCGATCAGCTTCGAAAGGGCGGCGACCGTGGCCGTCACCGCGCCGGCCGGCGTGCTGTCCAGCGGGTCGTTTTCGGCAAAGCCCGGCGTGGCGCGGGCCGCCTTGTCCCGCTCCTTGCCCCGGGCCTTGTTGTCGGCGTTCAGCTTCTCGGCGTCCTCCAGCGAAATATCCATGCCGGCGATCGGGTTGAGGCCGGCGGCGGCGCGGGTGCGCGGATCGTTGGACGCGCCGATCGAGGTGCCGCGTGCCGACTTGCTGGAATTGGCGGCCACGGTTTCGGTATGCTGGCGGGCGGCGTTCTCGACCTTCTTGCGGTGCTTGCCGGCCTTGGAGCGGATCTCGCGCATGCTCTCGGCGCGTCCTGCCTGTTCGGCTTCGGCTTCGAGCTGCTTGACCCAGTCCGATACGGAGCCGGAAACGGGGGCACCTTCGAAGGGCGCCTGCGGGGCTTCCTCGAAGCCGGAGGGGGAGGTTTTCGGAGATCTTGCCATCAGCGATATATGGCAAGGGAATCGAATAAAATAAAGGCCGAAAGCGTACAAAAGGGAAACATACCCTGACAGAACTTGACAGCAGTGTTGACGCGGATTGCAATAGGGCAAGCAAGGAAGGGCATATGGACAGTCTCAGCGACCCGAAACGCTATATGCCGGACGAGGCGCGGCTGGCGACCATCCGCACGCATATCGCTGTTTACAATGCCGAGCGGCCGGCGATCCTCAAGCATGCCCATACGCAGGTGGCGCTGTATATGGGCGGCTATGTGGTCGCGGCCGGGTTGATTCTGCTGACGACGTTGCATGTCGACGAGAAACACAAGGTGGTGGGGATCGTGCTCGGGCTGGCGATCATTGGCGGGGTCAAGGTCTGGGAATATGCCTGGAAGCCGGTTACCGATCACCAGTTGACGCTGCGCTATCGGCTGTTTCCGGTGATCTTCGGCTTCATCGACAATGTGCAGTACAGCCACGGCCAGGAGCCGGGCTTCCTGCAGGACATCAACCGAATGAAGCTTGTCCGTTTCACCAAGAGTGAAAATGACGATGTGATCAGCGGCAGGCATGACGGGCTCGATTTTGAAATGGTCGAAGCCAAGCTCAATGCCGGCAGCGGCAAGAGCAAGACGGTGGTTTTCAGCGGGCTGATTTTCCGCTTCAATCTCGACACGGAATTCCGCGGCACGCTAGTGGCCGCCAAACGCGGCAACTGGCTGGATCAATTCATCCGCGACATCTTCGGAATGGACTCGGACATGATCGCCTCCGGGGATTTCCATCTCGACCAAAGCCACGAATTTCATACCGACAACTATTCCGACGCCAGGCCGCTGGTCGAGGGACCGCTGGCCGCGGCGATGAAATATCTCAAGCGCGAATGGTGGGCAGGCGAGGTGCGCATTGCGCTGCGAGGCAAGGAATGCTTTCTGCTGCTGCCGTCGGACCGGGACTATTTCGCATTGCCGGATATCAATGTGAATGTCGATTACGAGGCGGATATCGAGCCGATGATCCGCGACATGGCGGTGCTGCTCGCGGTGGCGCACCTGCTCAGGAAAGTCGGGTAGCGGTTCGCTGCTGGAAATTTCTGAATGCTGGGTCTAATCGGCTCGTCGAACGTTGGCCGTTTCATAAGTGCCATGGGGTCAATCAGAAGCCTTTCAACGCTCTCCTCGCGGCTGTGGCATCGAACGCGCCCTGCGTTCATTTTCTCGCGCATTCGCTGCATTTCTGGAACGTTAAAGGATGCGTTGTGTTATCATTGAGACCGGATCAACCTTGTTGCAGGGGGAATGTGCCATGTCCACTGATCCGAAGCATCCAGGCGCAAGCCATCGGTCTGCGCTTTGAACCGTATATCTCGCCGTTTCGCCCCAGCGTCAGCCACGCATCGCATGCTGTCGGCACCCCGTTTGACCGCATTGACGGCCGATGGGACACCGAGGGGGCATGTAACGACTGCGAAGATCCTTGGAGACGACAGATGAACATCAACATTGCGATATACGAGCCGCCCCCTGCGCTCCGGTTCGTCACCAGCGCCTATTCGCGTTGTCTGCTCGTCGGCTTTGCATTGATCCCCGCTTATCTGATCGCCTATATTTATTTTTTCCAGGATCCGGCGCTGAAATTCGAACATCACCTGTTCCATGAAATCGCCATCGCCGGCGCCACCCTCGAAGGGCTGTTCGTCGCCTATGTGACGTCGCGGTGCTACAAGGCCTCGGGCGAACCGATTTTGCGGTGGTTGACCCTGGGTTTTCTCGGCTTCACACTAATCTATGCGCTGCACGGCGTATTCACGGAGGTTGCGCATCACAACATCTGGCTGTTTCTGTTCTATGGGCCGGCCTCGCGCCTGGTGATGTCGATGCTCCTGCTCGTTGGGCTGCTTTCGTACCACCGGCCGCCCGACGCGGTCGAAAAGCGGGCGAGCGTCAGGGTGTGGCTGGCGTGGATCGCCCTTTTCCTGCTGGTCGACCTTGCCGTCGCCCTTCTCGCGAACTTGCGCATTGCGGGCAATCCGGCGACACGCCTGACGATGGAAGGCGGCGCGCTGGTGTTGTCGGCAATCAATGTCGCGATCCTGATATTGCGGTTGCGCCGGATTCGTTCGCCACTGATGATGATCTACGGCATTTCGGTCACCCTGTTTGCGCTGTCGTCTCTCGCATTCATTCTGGCGCAACCGTGGAATCACATGTGGTGGCTCGCCCACGCGATTTTCGCAGCCGGTTTCTTCCTTCTCAGTTATGGCATTGTCCAGGCGTTCCATACGACGCGGTCGTTCTCGACCATCTACAGCCAGGAGGACTTGATGCTCCGCCTGACGGAAGCGATGGCCCGCTCGGAAAGCACGTCGCAGGAACTGCAACGGACCAATCAGAAGCTGGAATATCTGGCGGCCACCGATCCGCTGACCGGCGCTGGCAACCGGCGCCAGTTCATCGAGCGCGTCGATGCCGAGATCGCACGGGCCAAGCGCGGCAACACGCCATTTTCCCTTCTGTCGATCGATCTCGATCATTTCAAATCGATCAACGACACGCATGGCCACCAGGCCGGCGATACCGTGCTGCGCGGGTTCGTCCGCAAGTGCCATGATGCCATCCGCCCCTACGACTTCATCGCGCGCACGGGCGGGGAAGAATTCATGGTGTCGTTGCCGGGGGCATCGACCGAGACGGCACGACTGATTGGCGAGCGCGTCCGCTCGGCGATCGCCGACAGCGCGTTCGAAGCAGGAATCGGACAGTCGATCAGGATCACGGTCAGCATCGGGGTGTCGGAATTCGGACGCGACGGCGACACGCTCGATGCATTCCTGCGCGTGGCCGATCAGCGACTTTACCGTGCCAAGCACGAAGGTCGAAACCGCGTGATTGCGGTTTAGGTTCGTCCCGAGGCGCATCCTGGAAGGACTTTGAACCGAACTGCTCGGGTTGCCAAGGCCAGTGGAGCGTTGCCGTCACTTCTCCGCTGTGCAAGCCACGTCGCCGACGGTGTTGGCCTGCTTGCCTTCCGCCTGCACCGTCGGATTGCCCTGGGCGGTGCATCGTGTTTTCGCGGAGACGCCGGGTTTGAAATGCACCATCGGCTGGCCGTCGATGCTGATCGACGTGATGATCTCATAGAGTTTAGGGGGGCAACTGGCGACATCGGACAGTCTGAGCGCCGGTTTGCCGCCGATCGTCATGGTCATGCTGCCGGTCAGCGCGCAGGGCGGGATATCCTGTGCGACAGCCATTGCCGGGAGCGCCGCCGCCGTCAAGGACAAGGTCAAGCGTTTGAGCATCCGCATCACCCGCGCAGGAAGGCGTGGCTTTTCAGATCCAGCGCCAGCCCCGGAAAAACCTTCGACGTCAGGTCGCCGGCGGAGACGTCGAACTGGCTGTGCAGCATCGCGGCTGCGATTGCGCGGACGTCGCCGGTCGGCATGAGATCGCGTTCTTCGAATAACTGGCTGTCCTTGAGGCCCGGCCATTTGCCGTAGACCTTGCCGCCGCGAATGGCGCCGCCGGCGACGATCGCCAGACCGCCGGTGCCGTGGTCGGTGCCCTTCGAGCCGTTCTGGCGAACGGTGCGGCCGAACTCCGTCATGGCGAGAACGGTGGTCTTCGACCAGATGTCCGGCCCCAGTTCCTGCTTGAGGGTGGTGATCGCCTTGACCAGGCCCTTGAGCGGCTGCTTGAAGATATAACCCTGGCCGACATGGGTATCCCAGCCGCCGATCGAGAAACTGGCGATGCGGTAGTCTTCCTTCAGCATGCCGGCCGTCAGCCTGGCGATGCCGGCCGGATCTTCCTTGCGGGCTGCGCCGTTGAAGATGTTGTCGGCGTCGCTATCGGCGCCGATCGCCTCGCCGAACACCTTGTCGAAGGCCGGGTCGTTCTTGTAGAGGCGCTTGAAGAAGGTCAGTTCATCCGGCTCGATGTTGAGGTCGGACTGGGCCGACCAGACATCGACGGGATTGGGTCCGGCGAGGATCAGCTCAGCGGAAGTGTTGACGTCGATCGCCTTGCGGCTCTCGCCGCGCGGTATTGTGGCAAGCGCGCGGTTGAGCCAGCCGGTATCCTCGTCGGCGACATGCTGGCCGCCCGATTCCAGAATGTCCTGACCGTCGAAATGGCTGCGCGTGTCGCGATAGGGCGTGGAGACGGCGTGAACGAATCCGAGTTCGCCGCTTTTCCACAGTGGCATGAGATCGGCAGCATCCGGATGCAGGCCGAAGTGGCCATCGAGATCGATCAACCCCTTGGAGGGATCGAGCGCCAGATCGGGCCGGTATTGTTTGTACAGCGCATCGCCATAGGGCTGCACGAGATGCAGGCCGTCGAGCGCGCCGCGCAGGACGATCGTCACCATGCGCTTGTCGCCGGGAACGGCGGCGAACGACACCGGCGTGATCAGCGGCGAGGCCGCCACGCAGCAGGCGGAGGCGAGAAACATGCGCCGGCTCAGGACAAATTTTTCCATGGTCATCTTCTTTCCGGGCCGTCAGCGGCGATTGAATTCGGGAGAGGCGAGCACCAGCGACATTCCAGCCGTGCGGTTGGGCGCCTGGCGGACCACGGTGATGGTGTCATCACGAGCGGCATCCCGCAGCGTCGCCTTCAGCATCGCGTCGGGATCCAGGCGACCGGCGAAACGTCCGGACACACGCTGGGCCCATTCGATGCGTCCGGTGATTTGGCTCGATGAAATCCAGGCGTCGAAGCCTTCGTCGAAGCCGGCCGGACTGTTCGGCTCCCAGACCGGCTGGCCGAGTTTCTTCATCGCACCCACGGTGATGCGGTTGAGCGGCGGATGGAGCTTGTTGCCCTTCTTTGCCTTTTTCTCCTCCACCATGTCCTCCCGCTCTTCCTCGGTCATCTCGGTCGCGGCCATTTTCGGGTCGCTCTTCTTCGCCATCGCCGACATCGCGGGGGCAGGATTGGCAGGCGCTGCCTCGTCATCGTCGTCTTCGTCGTCATGGCGGTCCGGCATGGCGAAGGCTTTTTCCGGCACGTCGAGAGCACGCAGTCCCGCGACGACGTAGTCATACGGCTGGCGCGCCTTCTCGCCAGGATTGTCCCAGGCGGCCGGATGCTTCAGCATGGCGGCATACACATCCATCAGATTGCCGCCGGACGAGGTCCATGCCGCGACCATCGCATCGATCAATGGCTGCGGCGGCTTGTCGGAAACGAAATGGATGGCGAGCTTGCGACAGATATACTTGCCGGTCTGCGGCATGACCACGAGATCGGCCAGCATGGCATTGACGTCATCGACCGAGCGCTTTTTGCTGCCGTAGCTTTTGCCCATGAAGGTCAGGGGCCCGGGTTCCGCCAACTGCGGTTTGAAATCGCTCTCGCCCGAATCTTTCTCGATCGAAAGCCCGGTCAGCACCAGCGCTGCATTGCGGACATCCTCCTGAGTGTAGCCGCCATCGACGCCGAGCGTGTGAAGCTCCAGGAGTTCGCGGCCGAGATTTTCGTTCAGGCCCTTGCCCGCGCGCTTGCCGCGCCTGGAATTCGGCCCGCTCGACTTGATCTGGTCGAGATAGGTCAGCATGGCGGGATGCCGGATGGCCGCCGACAGCAGTTTCTCGAACGGACCGGCCATATTGGGACGCAGGGCTTCCGCCTCGTAAAGCGGGGCGAGCAGGTTCATCATCCGCTGCTTGCGGGCGCTGACGGAGAAATGGTCGACCCAGAAGGTCGCCAGCCGCTCGTGGAAACCATAGGGTGAAAAGGCCGATTGCGCGACCCGCAGGTGCTGGTCGGTGCCGAAGACCTTGAAAATGTCCTTGCGGATCGGCCGCAGGTTCTTGCGGCGCTGCTCCTTGTCCTTGACGCGGGCATCCCTGACCCTGTCGTTGAACTCGAGCATGGTCGCATAGCGGCCCTCGATTCCTTCTGCGGGAAAACGCAGCTTGGCGCTGGCCGCTTTCTCAAGCTGGGCCATCAGCGCATCCGGTCCATCGGCGGTCTCCTCGCCGGGCCTTATGCCGTAGCCGAAGCGGATGGCACTCATGGTCGGCTTCGACAAACTCATGGGCTTTCCTCCATTTTGCATTGCTCCCGGCTGCCCGCATTGTCGCGGATCATTCCGGCAAGTTTACGGCCTAACAAATCCCTCATGAACGGAAGATGAAAGAAGCGCCGATGGCGATCAGCGCGAAACCGATCAGATGGTTGAAAGTAATGCTCTGCTTGAGCCAAAATACCGAAAAGCCCGCAAACACCAGCAATGTTATCACTTCCTGCATGGTCTTCAATTGCGCCGTCGAATAATACGCGCTGCCGGCGCGATTGGCCGGCACGGCAAGGCAATACTCGAAGAAGGCGATCGCCCAACTGGCGATGACGGCGATGATCAGCGGCGACGATTTGTATTTGAGGTGGCCGTACCAGGCGAAAGTCATGAAGACGTTGGAAAGGACAAGCATGGCGATGGGAGCGACGGCGGCAAGTTTGATTGAGCTGAGCATGAAGGTCTCGATGCGGAGGGGTGCAGTTGGGTTGTCGGTTGCCATCCCCGAACGTCGGCAAGCGGCATTGTCGACAACAACGCCCGGGAATGAAAGTCGTTACAGGCTATTACCGGGGATCAATGGCCCCCGAGATTACTCGTTGGGAACAGCGGTTGGTTTACCGTCGAAATCCAGCGCGACCATCACGAAGAGCGCGGCCGTGACCTTGTCCATCTGGTGCTTCAGATAGCGTTGCGCCCAGGCCTCGACATGCAGCGTGATCGAGGTTTTGCCGACCTTGACGATCTCCGTATAGATGCAGAGCGTATCGCCGATCTTGACCGGGAGCTCGAACACCATCTCGTTGACGGCAACAGTGACCACGCGCCCGCTCGCGCGCTCGGCGGCGCGGATGCCAGAGGCGAGATCCATCTGCGCCATGACCCAGCCGCCGAAAATGTCGCCGGCCGCATTGGCATCGGCCGGCATGGCCAGCGTTCTGAGGGTGAGTTCGCCCTTGATGTCTGTCGGAATGCTCATGGGGTCAATCTAGAACGGGAAATTCCCGATTCGGGAAGGGCTATTCATGGCTTCCGGCACGCCGCGATGACCTTTGTCAGCGCTGCCTTCGCACCTTCAAGGGTAAAGGTCGCGCTGGGGATCTTGTCGTTCACATCGATAATCGTCATCTGCTTCTGCGCCTGCAGGACATAGACGAAGGGCGCGTCGATGGCGGTCTCGGTGACCAGGGCGCCGTCCATTTCTTCATACTGGGCCGGGCGCGTGAACATTTCCTGGTCGAAGTTGAATTCGAGCTCGGTCGTATACATTCCGGCTTTCGGAGGATAATCAGTCGGTACGATAGGGATGTAGCGAAGCATCAGGTCGTTCGGACCGGCACAGCGGACGTAGAGTTCAATGGTGGCATCTCCCCTCGGCACGCAGATATAGGCCGACATCACCGTGCCTTCCTCTTCCTCCATCATTTCCGCTTTCCAGTGGTCGCACTCGCCGGCCAAGGCCGGCAGGGGTGCAGCCAGCAATAGAAGCAAAATCCATCGGTTCATGTCGGCAACTCCCGTGGCTGGAAAGGCAAGTGAACAGTGAAAGGCGGCAAAGTGCAAGTCTAGGTTCGCTTTGAGCGGGCCATCGCCAAAGCATCTAGGATGAAATCGGCGACGGACAGCGTATCGTCGAGGTCGAACACCGGCAGATCGGTATCCGTGACCGGATGATCGGCGGCGATCGCGGCGATGTGTGGATCGGTCGGCGCCAGGGGTTCACGGTTTTTGGACTCCAGGCGCCGGGCCTCGATCTTCGGCACTGGCTCGCGCTTGTAGCCTTCGATCAGCACGATGTCGCAGGGGGCAAGGCGGGCGAGCACTTCGTTCAGGGTCGGCTCCGGTGCTCCCCGCAATTCATGCATGATGGCGTAACGGGTGCCCGAGACGATCGTCACTTCATGGGCGCCCGCCTCGCGATGGCGGAACGAATCCGCGCCGATCTTGTCGATATCGAAATCGTGATGCGCATGCTTGATGGTCGATATCGTGTAGCCGCGCGCGATCAACTCGGTGGCGAGGCGGACGGCGAGGCCGGTCTTGCCGGAGTTCTTCCAACCGGCAATGCCGAAGATCTTGGGTGGGGTCATGATCGGTTCTTGAATGTGAATGAGAATTCGATTAAATTTCAGGAGTGAGGATCAGGCTTGCGCCTGACCCTCGTTTGCTAGCGAATAAATTGGACCCGGATCGTGATTTGCCATCCAGATCGGGTCCTTTTTATTTCCAGCGTAACGGAAATGGGTCGAAACCGCATTTTCATTACCTCCTGAACAAGGACGAGGCTGTCGCCGCAGCCGGTGAAGCCCATCTTCTCCGGTTGCGCCTGATGGCAAAGCGCTGCTGCTTCCGTCCCTATCCCTCAATCGGAAAATCCAGCATCGAGTATTTCCCGCGCTCTTTCAAGATCGAGCTTCGTGTTGACGTTGAAAAATGGATCGATCTCACCCAGGGGTGTAGCGATCGGCGCGAATGCGACCGTCCTGACCGGGAGATCGGCGAGGAACGTCCGTACCTTCAGCGTCGGCGGGTTTTCCAGCCATTTGGAGAGACGGGTGGTGACGGAGAGAGGCCAGAGGCCCATCACCGGATGCATCTGTCCGCCGGACGTGGTCAGTGCGATGTCGTCGGGGCCTATCAGCGCGGCGCCAAGGCAGGCGACAAGATCCAGCGGGAAAAACGGCGCGTCGACCGGGACAATGACGACATGGGTGGTCTGGTTGCCCGGGTGTTCACTGATGAAAGTCAACGAGGCGTGGATGCCCGCCAAAGGGCCGGGAAAATCAGCAAACCGATCTGCGAATGACGTGATTTGCGGCAACGCGATATCCGGATCGTTGCTGTTGAGGTAGATCCGCGACACCTGGGGCGCAAGCCGTGCGGCGGCGTGATCGATCAGCCGGCCCGAGCCGAACGGCAGAAGCGCCTTCGGCTCGCCCATGCGCGAAGACCTGCCACCGCTCAGGATTACACCCGGGAAAAGATCTGCCATGCCTGCCTCCCCTATGACGATGTTGCAGTGGCGCTGGCAGCAACGGGCGCGCGGTGCCGCTTGCTCTCGCGATAGAATGTGAAGAGGCCGGCGGCGATGACGATGGCGGAACCGAGCAGCATCCAGACATCCGGATATTCCGCAAGGATCAATGCTGCCAGCAGCACGGCCCAGAGCAGGCTGGTATAGCGGAAGGGGGCTATGAAGGAGATTTCGCCGGTACGCATCGCACTGATCAACGTCTGGTAGCCGACGAACAGCGCCGACGCTCCGAGCGTAAGCGCTGCAAGGTCCGGTAGCGGAACCGGCCGCCAGCCGCCGAACGGTACAATCAGCACAGCGCCGAATATCGTGATGACCATCGACGTGACTGCGGAGATAAACAGTGTCGGGGTCTGCGGGTTGATCTTCTTCGTCGCGAGGTCGCGCATGGCAGCCGTGATCACGCTGCTGACCACCAGCAACCCGCCGAATGTAAAGCCCTCGGCGTCAGGCCCGATGATGATCAGCACACCGGCAAAGCCGATGCAAATAGCAATCCACCGTCGCCAGCCGACGTGCTCGCCTAGGAACAAGGCTGCGCCCATGGTGACGGCCAGCGGCAAGGCCTGCAGTATCGCCGCCGCATTCGGCAGCGGCAGGAGACCGAGCGCACTGACATAGGCGACCGAAGACAGAAGGTCGCCGATCGTGCGGAGCAGCAGATAGGGATCGAGCAGCGTCTTCAGCGGACGCATGGCACCCATCCGCCAGGCGAGTGTGAAGACCAGGATCGAGGTCAGCAGACCGCGAATGAACATGATCTGGCCGGTGTTCATATCCGGTGCGACGAGCTTGACCATCGCGTCGTTCACGGTGAAGCCCGCCATGGCCAAGGTCATCAACAAAGCGCCTTTGAAATTGTTATGCAGGGCCATTTCCGAATAGAATCCGCGATCCGTTGTCTGTTGCAATGTCTATAGACAGGGAAATGAAGTCCGCACAACATCCCTGGTAACACTACAGCGATGCGAATGGGGTTCCACTGGGATCAGAGCGGCTTTTTGGGGCTCGTCTCTGCGTTACCGTCAGTCGAGCAATACTCAGGCGACCATGCGGTCGCGCCTGGCAACATTGACTTCATCGCAGAAGCGCAGGGCATTCTTGCCGGAGGCCTTGGCCTGGTAGAGCGCGCCATCGGCCTGATTGAGAAGGGCGGCGCAGCTGGTGTTCCTGGTCCAGCTCACGGCGACGCCGATCGAGCAACCCGCCTGCGCAATGCCGGCGGCGAGATGGAACGGCTCGGAGAGCGCCAGCAGAATGCGGGCGCCGGTGGCCTGGGTCTGGCTCTTCTCGCCCTTGCCACTGATAATGATGGCGAACTCATCGCCGCCCAGGCGTGCGACGAGGTCGGATTCGCGAACGCAACTCCTGAAGCGCGCCGCGGCTTGCACCAAAAGCTCGTCGCCGGCCGCATGCCCCATCGTGTCGTTGATGGTCTTGAAGCCGTCGAGATCGATATACATGACCGTGACGGCGCTGAGACCCGGAAATATTCGTGACATTGCCAGTTCGAGTTCGCTGAAGAAGCGGGAGCGGTTGGCAAGTCCCGTCAACGGATCGCAAGATGCCTTCTTTTCGCGGTCGCTGATGATCTGCGCCGATGTGATCACGTAGTTGAGGACAACGCCGGCCAGCAGCATCAGTATCAAAAGGAAGAGCGCCATGAAGGGCAGTGTGATGCGCAACAGTCCACTTCCAGGACGCTGTGGATCCCAGGCGAAACGCGATACGGCCTGTTGCTCCGTACCGTCGTCTATCCGCACGACCGCGAGTTCGTCGTCGATATCCTTGTCCGATCGCACGACCCGGAAATTGGCAAGTTCAAAATCGCGTGCAAGCCGCTGCAGAAGCTCGTTATCGACGATCTTGACGAAGACGATCGAATAGCCGGTCGGCTTGATGTTGGAATGTGTGAATGAGCGAACGGGTGCGATCGCCAGCGCAACGGCCGTGCCATTGTATGGCAGCAGACCGGAATAGGTCTCGCCTGCCGGATATTTCTTCCAGGCTTCAAATGCGCGCCGAAAGCCGTCGCCGAGGAGATCGGCCGGGCTTCTTTTGCCCCCAATGCCCGAAACGAATGAATAGACCGGCTCACCATCGGGATCGAGCGCGAAGGACATCGTGATGCCGAGGCTCTTTTGGGCGCCCGAACCGATGTTTGCATCCATCCAGGAGCGGTCGGGTCTGTCGACGACCGCCGTCACGGCATCGTCCCAATAGCCGTAGTCCGAGGCGCTGATGGCAAGTTTGTCCGCATCGATGCGAAAGGCGCCGTCGGCAAGCCGGGCCTGCTGCTCGATCGCCACCAGCGTCTGATAGTCGGCAATCCAGCAAATCCCCCCGACGGCAAATACCAGAAGGCCGATCACCAGCGCCGCAAGCGGCAGGATGACCCGCCGCAGGAAAGCTTGATTCGTTTCTGCCGACAGAAATTGCATTGACCGATTCCTCTGGAGAGGAATGTAACAGCGAATGGTTCAGTATTTGCTTAATCAAGCGGTTAATAAGATATTAATTGCCTTAAAACGACAAGTCAGCGAATTCGCGTCATCAGCTTTACTTCCGGATATATCTGATAGCTTTGATCGGGCGCGGGATCGGTCTTGTTGGAACCGTCGGAAGCGAGATCATAAGTCGGATCGACATCATAGTGATTGAGCACGAATTCGCCCTCGGTGAACGACCAGACGCCCGATGACCACGCATCGCCTTGACTGCGCCATTTGACCGTCGCCGAGATGGACATGGTTGCGGGATCGTAACTGGAATTGATAAGCTCGACGCGGGTGCGATAGCCCACGACCCTGGGCGGCCCTGTGAGTGTCGTGAAGCTCTCGTCGGTGTAATCGTAGTCAAGTTTCGGCTCGGCGAAAGACAGCAGCCGGAACTCGCCGCTCGCCGGGTCTTTGGTGATGTAGACCGAGGTGGAATTATAGGCGCCGGCAGAGCACAACAGTTGCACCAGTGTCAGCGTGTTGTCCGGCTCATCCTGGCCCTGGCCGGGGTAGCGGTATTTCAATCGATAGACATGATTGGCATCGGCCAGATCGCCGGCGGTATTTTCCGTGAACAGGCAAGGCTTGCCGAGCATCGGTGTCGCGAATCTCCGAGCGGCGTCGATATCGGCGGCATCGTCGGCGTGTGCCGTGACGCCGAGCGAGAGCACCAACAGGGCGGCCGGGAAATGCGGTTTCATTTTTGGAAATCCTGTGGTTATTTTTGCCCGACGAGAACATAGGTCAATGGTCGCTGGGGCGGTGCCCCGCCTTCGTCGTCATAGGTCGGGTCGACTTCAAACCGAGTCATGACGAAATTACCCATGATCTCCGTCCAGGTGCCGGCGTCCCAGGCGTCACCCATGCCCCGCCAGCTGCTGCGCGCGGCGATGGATCTGGTTTCCGGATTGAATTCCGCATTTTCCAGAATGGCGTTGACGCGGAAGCCGACGATGTGCGGCGGTGTCTTGATCCTGGAACCCTTGCCGGGGTCGGCATAGTCAAAGACAAAATAGGGGACCGCAAAAGCGATCACCGAGAAGCCGCCGTCGTCTTCCTGTTTCAGGAAAACCGAGCCGGAATTATAGGCGCCCAGAAAACAATGCATCTGGAAGAGGTGAAAGGTGAAATCGGCTTCTTCTTCCAGCAGCCGGTCATCGCGATAGGGGAAGCTGAATTGCTTGTCGTCGAGCCTGCTGCCGGATGCCTTGAGGTCGCGCCGATCATGACATTGCCTGGGGAAGACCGCATCCATATAGGCCGAGGCGGCGTTCATGGCGGCGGACGGCTCTTCCTGTGCGAACGCGCATGCTGATGGCAGGAACATCAGCATCGCCGCCGCCGTCACCATCAATCCTTGCAAGGGGCAATCCTATCCTGTTATCCGCCGGTCACGCTCATATGACGGGCGACGGCAGGGCGATTATGCTGCCGGTCGATAATAAAATCATGGCCCTTGGGCTTGCGGCTTATGGCTTCGTCTATGGCGGCGCTGAGAACGGCTTCATCGTCGGTCTGGCGGAGCACGGCGCGCAGGTCGGCGGCGTCGTTCTGGCCCAGGCACATGTAAAGCGTGCCGGTGCAGGTGAGCCGCACGCGATTGCAGCTTTCGCAGAAATTATGGGTCATCGGGGTGATGAAGCCGAGCCGGCCGCCTGTCTCCGCGACCTTGACATAGCGCGCGGGACCACCGGTGCGAAAACCGATATCCTCAAGCGTGAACTGTTCCTCAAGGGATTTGCGCAGGACCGACAGCGGCAGGTACTGATCCGTCCTGTCCTCGTCGATCTCGCCCATCGGCATGGTTTCAATCACGGTCATATCCATGCCGCGACCATGCGCCCAGCGCATCATTCCGGGAATTTCCCGGTCGTTGAAATCCTTGAGCGCGACGGCATTGATCTTGATGCCGATGCCAGCCTTCTGCGCGGCATCGATGCCTTCGAGCACTTTCGAGAGATCGCCGATGCGGGTGATGGTGCGGAATTTTTCCGGATCGAGCGTATCGACCGAGACATTGATACGGCGGACACCGCTTTCGGCAAGCTCGGATGCATAGCGGGACAGTTGCGATCCATTGGTTGTCAGCGTCAGCTCTTCGAGCTCGCCCGATCGCACCTTGTCGCCGAGCGCGCGGACCAGATGCATGATGTTGTGGCGGACCAGCGGCTCGCCGCCCGTCAGCCGGATTTTCTTCACGCCCTTGCCGATGAAGGCGGAACAGAGCCGTTCCAGCTCTTCCAGCGTCAACAGATCCTTCTTGGGCAGGAAGGTCATCTTCTCGGCCATGCAATAGGTGCAGCGGAAATCGCAGCGATCGGTCACCGAAACGCGCAGATAGCTGACCATGCGGCCGAAAGGGTCGATCATGGACGTGGGGCTTGTTTGCGGTGCGAGCGCGCCGGGGTGGGCATTCATGCTTCTGGTTCCTCCACGCGCCATCTTCATGGCGCAGGTCATGCCGTCAATCCTATATAAGTATCCTTAGCGAGTTTTGAAGCTGAAATGTCTTGCGGATGCGACAGCGTGCGCTTAATTGCGGACAAAAGGATGTGAACATGACCGACCAATGGCCAACGCAGATCAAGGTTTCCAAGGACAGGCAGCGCCTTGCCGTGACCTTCAACGATGGCGAAGCCTACGAATTGTCAGCGGAAATGTTGCGGGTGCTGTCGCCCTCTGCGGAGGTCAAGGGCCATGGTCCCGGCCAGGAAGTCACAGTTCCCGGAAAGCGCAACGTCGCGATTACAGCCGTGACGCCGACCGGAAATTACGCCATCCGCATCGGCTTCGACGATATGCACGATACCGGCATCTTCACCTGGACCTATCTGCGCGAACTCGGTAAACGCGGCGGCGAAATGTTTGCGGACTATGAGCGGAAGCTGACCGAAAAGGGCATGAGCCGGGATGTGAGCACAAAGCCGCGGTAGGTCAAAAAGCCTTCGGCAGTCCGGCCTGCTTCAACGTTTCATTGGCGGTATGGCGTGACTTCGTGCCTCGATCGACCGTGAAATAACGTTTGGTAATCGGGCTGTACCATATCTCGTGGTCGCCTTTGCCATCTCTGTGGAAGTTGCAGCCTGCGGCTGTCAACAAATCCTTCAACTGCTTGAGAAAGCTTGCCATTCCTCAAAACGCAGGGTTTGGTATTCGGCTCGTTTGTTCGGCAACGATATGCACGGGAATTTCGGGCAGGTTCGATGTTTCGCCGTTGAGTTCGATCAGATCCGAGAGCGCATCCAGAACCTTGATTCGCAGAAGCTCCATGGTTTCAGCTTCGACCGAGAGGCCGTCTATATCCGATGTCGTCGCGACCCAGACCTGAGCCTCGTCATCCCAGAATGCGCGCACCACGATAGACAGATTCTTCAAATCAAATCTCCTTACGCTCCGCTTCATGAGCATGGTTACGTTCACGGGCGATCCTACTCCCCATTCGCGCCTTCCTCCAGCAATATCCCGACGATTTTTTCCATGTGCTCGGCGACGTCGAGGCAGCGGGCCTCGGTGGTCGAGCCCATAACCATGTCGATCAGCGCCGTCTGGATCTGCATCGCCTTTTCGGTGATGTCCTTGCCCTCGGCGGTCAGGAACAGGCGCAGAACGCGCTTGTCCTTGCCGTCGCCGCGGCGTTCGATCAGCCCGCGCTTCTCGAGCTGCGGCAGCAGCATCGACATGTTCGAACGGCCGACCAGCAGCTTGCGGGCAAGCTCCTGCTGGGAAATGCCCTCGCGGCGGTAGAGATTGATCAGGATATCGAGATGCGGCGGCTTGATTTCCAGATGCGCCATGTTGCGCGCAAGGGTGAGCTGCATCAACTGGCAGGCGCGCCCCACGGCGATCCAGGTACGAAAACGGGGATGATCCCAAGGTAGCACTTGATTTTTGTTCATTGTTGTACTTTATTGTTCAATATTGAACTTACTGGATTCCCAATATCATGTCATCATATATCGCCAGACTCACAGGACAAGCCATCAATCTGACCGGGTTAGTCGCACCGCGCACGGCTGGCCGGATGGCGTTCCGTCTGTTTTGCTCGACAGCCGCGCCGGAGCCCGCCAATGGCAAGGCAAAGCGTCTCTACGAGAAATCGCAGGCGCAAATGCGGCAGGCGACGCGATTGCTGGTGCCGGTGCCGGATGGCCATGTCGCCGCCCATCACTTTCCGCCGATCGGACTGCCGAATGGCGAGCGGCATCTGGTCGTGCATGGTTGGGGATCGCGAACCGATTACATGCAGTCGCTGATCACCGGTCTGCGGCAGACGGGCGCCGAAGTGATCGGGCTCGATCTGCCGGGACATGGAGGCTCGACGGGCAGGGCGCTGACGGTGCCGATGGCGATCGATGCGATCGAGGCTGCGTGGCGTCAATATGGCGGGTTCGATGCGATGATCGGTCACTCCTTCGGCGGCTTCGTGACGGCGATGGCGGCGGCCGGTCCGGAGGACTGGGTCAGGCGCCGCACACCGCGAAAGTTGGTGCTGATCTCGGCACCGGTCGCCGCCCAGCATGTGTTCGATGGCTATGCCGGGATGATGGGTTTTACGAGCCGCGTGCACCGCGCTCTGGAGAGGGAAGCCAAAGCAATCATCGGAAAGCCCGTCGATTTCTTTTCAGCGGACGGGATGCTGGCAACCGTTCCGGAACTGCCGGTGCTAGTGCTGCATGCGCAGGACGACAAGGAAGTCTCGGCGAAGGCCGCATTGCGCTATGCGAAAGCAGGTCCGCAGGTGAAGCTCGAATGGATGAACGGGCTCGGTCATCGCCGGATCGTCAGTTCACCCGCCGTGATCGAAGCCATCAAAACATTTCTCGGGTAATTTTCGTCGCTTGTTGTAGAGCTTCTCCCGGCAACGGAGAAAGCAGATGCGCAAGATCGAAAACGTGGAGGAATTAGGCCAGATCTACAGTGGCCTGAGCGAGGCATCCGTCATCAAGGTGACGCAGAGATTGACGGCTGAATATCGCCGGATGATCGAAGCCTCTCCCTTCGTGGCGCTGGCGACCGTTGGTCCGGAGGGGCTCGATTGCTCGCCGCGCGGCGATGCGGGGCAGGTGATCCATGTCGAGGATGACACGACTTTAATGCTGCCCGACTGGCGCGGCAACAACCGGGTCGATTCGCTCTCCAACATCGTCCGCGATCCGCGCGTCGGCCTGTTGTTCCTGATCCCCGGCTCCAACACCACGATGCGGGTCAACGGCCGGGCGATCGTGGCGATCGAGGACGGCCTGCTCGAACGATTCGCCATGGACGGCAAGCATCCGCGCTCGGTGGTGGTGATCACCATCGACGAGGTCTATTCGCAATGCGCCCGCGCGGTGATCCGCGCCGACCTCTGGAATGCGGAAAAGTTCGCGGCACCCGGCTGCCTGCCGAGCGTGGGCGACATGCTCAAGGGCGTCAAACGCGAATTCGACGGCGAGACCTATGACCGGGAATGGGCGGGGCGGGCTGCCAAGACCATGTGGTAGGGCGAGATCGGTCATGCCGGCCTGCGAATGGTGGTCGCGGCCCGGCTGGTTTCCGTACCTTCGCGATTGAAGTAATTCGCCTTTCCCATCCGTCCCCCGAGTGTAGAATGCTTTGGCATTGGGGAGTGGGGCGATGAAACTGAAGTCACTTGGAAAATGGCTGGTGGTGGCGGCATTTGCCTTGCCTGATGCTGTCCGTGCGGATGACCTTACCCTCGACCAGAAGATCGACATTCTCGTCAGAGCCTATCCCGAGACGATCAACGGCGCGGTGGGCGGACACATCATCTTCAAGTCGAAAGCCGAGGCTGTGACGATCGATGACGCAAAAGCGCGCGATCATTTCCAGAAGCTTGAGGACGGCGATATCGAGGACAGCCTGCAGCAGCTCTATCCGGCAGGGCCATGCGATGCCAGGCCCGCCCATAATTTCGATCCCGGCCGCATTCGCTCCGAGCGCTTCATGCGGGTGATGTACGGCGACTCGGCCACGCAGGCGCGCGCCAACCTCGTGCCAGTCAAATGGTTCGGCGAAACATTGCAGGTGACAAAGGTCAACGGCGTCAACAAGGCGCTCGAAGCGGTGCGGGACGAACTCGTCGCCCATACCGATCTGAGAAAATATCTCTCGCCGTCGGCCGGCGTCTTCAACTGGCGGAAGGTCGCCGGGCAATCCAACCTCTCCGTCCACAGCTTCGGCGCGGCGATCGACCTCAACACCAAATTCGCCGATTACTGGGTGTGGTCCGGCGGAAAACCGGGCAAAGTACCGGTCTACAAGAACAAGTTTCCCATGGATATCGTCGAGATCTTCGAGAAACACGGTTTCATTTGGGGCGGCCGCTGGTATCACTACGACACGATGCATTTCGAATATCGCCCCGAACTGCTGGAAATCGGCAGGCGCGCGGGCGTTGCTGCCTGCAAATGACTGGATACCAATCATGTCGCTGAAACTCTATATCGCCGGCCCAGAAGTGTTTCTCGCCAATGCCCGCGAGATCATGGATCAGAAGACCGCGCTCTGCCGCAAATACGGCTTCGAGGCGATTTGCCCCGGCGATCTAGACATTCCGCCAGCCGCAACCAAGCGGGGATTTGGTCTGGCGATCAGCAAGGTCGATGAAGACATGATGGATAGCGCCGACGGGGTGATTGCCAATCTCACGCCGTTCCGGGGTATCGCCGCCGATGTCGGCACCTGTTTCGAACTCGGCTACATGTGCGCCCAGGGCAAGCTGGTGGCTGCCTACACCAATGTCGCCGCCGACCATTACCAGCGGACCGTCGATTATTACGGCGGCAGGACCGTCGACGCCGCCGATGGCCAAACGCGCGGTCCGGACGGATTGTCGATCGAGGACTTCGACATGTTCGACAATCTCATGCTGCATGGCGGGGTCGAGCGCCGGGGCGGGCACATCGCCATCCACGCCGCCGCGCCCGACGCCCTCTACACCGATCTGACGGCGTTCGAGCAATGCCTGAAGGCATTGGCGGGACGCGAGCCGGCCATGCCCAGGGACGAGGGCAAGCGGCCGGAAGAGCTGGACGCCAGCAACGACGATTAGGGTAAGAAGAATGATGGTCGGCCCTCACCAGATCTCGTCCCACGGTCGGAACGAGGGGGATGAGGACCGACCTTGACAGGTCCGCAGCCCGGCCAGGAGAAGATTTGTCCACCGGCACAGTGAACCACGCCATCCATGGATTCGGCGATCACGATCCCTTGAATTTTTATCTGAACCATACTGAACCATATTGAATAAGAGTCAGCGAGTATCCGTCTCAATTGCTGGAAATTTGCAAGAAGATCGCTGCTCCATGGATTTTTATATACCGTAGTGAACCATATTGTTTGCTTCAACAGAGTATTCAGACGCAAAGGTATGCAATTTCAGATGATTTTGAGCCGTTTGCTTGCTACGACCGCCAATTGTTCTATCGTGGTGCAGTTAGCGGTCCAAATAGCTAACTTTCGGGAGGAAATCATGACATCAAGATTCATCCACGCCGCATGGACCATTGCGGCGTTTTCCGTGCTGTCCTTGGCAGCAAGTGCGGCAGATATGAAATTGCCGGATATCAAAGCCCAGCCGAGCGCCCAAGCGGTCCTCGATGAACATCTGGCTGCCTTGAACGTCTGCGATTGGAACCGCCTCGTCGCGCAATATCCGGAGGACGCACAGATCAATCTGCCGGGTGGAGCAATCGCCAAAGGCAGGGCAGCCATCGGCGATCTGTTTGCCGGTTTATGCAAGGATCATAAGGATGGCGGACTGAACGGCATTCACTTCGAAATCGAAAGCAGTGTCACCATCGGCGATACATTCGTGAGCCAGTGGGTCGCGACGGCACCGTTTTTGGCCGAACCCTATAAGGGCTCGGACGCCTACATCACCAAGGATGGCCTCATGCAGGCGATGGTCTCCACCTTCGACGGCGGCGCTCTCAAGATGAAATAGCGCCCAGCGAAATAACGCGTAATGTCGCGGCGCGGGTTCGACCGCGCCGCGACATGCCGTCCGTACCAATCGCTCCGTCGCTCGAAATCGTCACCGACAGCGACCACGCTTCATTATGCCTGCCATCCTCGCGAGGGCCAGCATCAGTTCCGGATAACCACCCTGGTACCGATCGTGACGCTGGCATAGAGGTGTTCGACATCTTCGTTGGCCATCCGGAAGCAGCCCGAGGACGCAGCCTTGCCGATCGACAGCGGCTGGTTGGTGCCGTGGATGCGGTACTGCGTCGAGCCGAGATACATGGCGCGCGCGCCGAGCGGATTGTCGATGCCGCCTTCCATCTTTTCCGGCAGCATGTGGCCCTTTTTGGCTTCGCGGATACGCATTTCTTCCGGCGGCGTCCAGGTCGGCCATTCGTTCTTGGCGGTGACGACTTCGGTGCCTGTCCAGCCGAACCCTTCCTTGCCGATGGCGATGCCGTATTTTACGGCGAGGCCCTTGGAGATGACGTGATAAAGGCGGCGCTCGGAATTGTCGATGATGATCGTGCCCGGTGCGACGCTGTCATCGAAGGCGACCAGCTTGCGGGCGATCGGCGATGTGTTGATGGTCGCCTTGACCTTCTTCTGCTTGACCGGCGCCTCATCGGCCAGGATCTGCATCCAGCCCAGCTTGGTGTTCTTGGTCTGCAGCGAGACGAGCTGCACGTCGGTCGCCGCCTTCTGCTTCTTGAAGAAGAAGCCGGCGCTGGCAGGGGCCGAAAACATCATGGCGGCGGCGATGGATGCTGCGAAGAGTGCGATTGCCTTTTTCATTTTAGTCTCCCTTTGGTTGGGGAGAGGGGCCTGTTCTGCCCTGGCCGCGCCTCATCCCGTGTCTGATGAAGCGTTTCTAGACCGGCCGCGGCGACCGCGCTGTTTCTTAAGGAACATGGTAAATTTAATTAAAATTCGATGGTTCTGCCTGACCGGGAAACGCAAAAACGCCGGCGCGGGGCCGGCGTCCGTAAACCGTGATGCAAGCGGCTATTTCTTGTAAAGCAGCCAGCTTTTGGAGAGTTCCTTCTTCATGCCTTCCTCGAACACCATGGTGCGATTGCGGCCGGCGCTCTTGGCGCTGTAAAGCGCCACATCGGATTTCTGGTAGAGATCCTGCGGATTTTCGCCTTCGGCTGCGATGCACACGCCGAGCGAAAGCGTCACCGGACCGTAGTTGACGCCGGTCTTGGAATTCTTGAACGGAGTGCTTTCGAGCGAGCGGCGGACGCGCTCGGCGACCGCTGTCGCCTCATCGATCGAGGTGTTTTCAAGGATGATCGCGAATTCCTCGCCGCCGGTGCGGGCGACGAACACGTCCTTGCGCATGTTGGACTTGATTACATTGGCGACCGTGGCGAGGATCTTGTCGCCGACCGGATGGCCGAATGTGTCGTTGACCTTCTTGAAGTGGTCGATGTCGCAGATGACCAGCGCGGTCGTGTTGCGGCCGAACTGGCTGTCGAACACTGCGGCAAGCCTGTCGTCGAAGGCACGGCGGTTGTGCAGACGGGTCAGAGAATCGGTATTGGCGATCTTCTTGTATTCGTCGAGTTCCTTGCGGATGTCGTCCATCTCGCGCGATTTGGCCTCGACGCCGTCCATGGTCACCTGGCCGCCCGCCATCTTGGAACCGGTGGCGTCGCTGAGCAGCGAGATCGCACTATGAAGCAGGTCGGCGCTCGACGAGCTTTTCGAGGTGATCCGCGAATAGGTTTCCCCAAGCAGCTTGTTATAGCTTTCGAGCGAGGCATGTTCCTGGCGGAGCATTGTCACCAGGCCCTCAAGCTCCTTGACGATCTTGGTGTGGGCGCCATCGACGGCTGTGGTCTGGTGGCGACCGAAATACTGCGCTCCAACCGCATCCAGTTCCTCCTGCGTCGCGCGGGAGCCGAGAGCGGCAAGCTCCTTGGTCAATTTCGGATTGGAGCCGATATAGGCCTCATAGAACATTTCGTAATTGCGGGGGATGGGCGATACCCCCATCTGACGCATGGCATAGGTAACTTGTGCAGCAATATCCGGCACCTGCACCTTTGGCTGCGGCTGCGCCATGTTCATTCACCAACTCCCGAAACTCACCTGTCCGTGGATTGTTGTAATCCGGAAATGTTGGGAAACGGTTAATGTTGGGTAGGACTAATGACTTAAGATCTTGGAATCCAATACCTTGGGACAAATTTTTCAAGAAAAATGTCACATATTGTTTCGGACTCATGAGTTGTTAAGCATGCCGGTCCGCATCCGGCTTTGCTTATTCCAGATTCAGCTCCTTGAAGAAGTCGTTGCCCTTGTCATCGATGACGATGAAGGCCGGGAAATCCTCGACTTCGATCCGCCAGATGGCCTCCATGCCGAGTTCCGGATATTCGAGTACTTCGACTTTCTTGATGCAATCCTTGGCGAGACGCGCGGCCGGGCCGCCGATCGAGCCGAGGTAAAAACCGTGATGGGTGGCACAGGCTTCGCGCACCTGGCGCGAGCGATTGCCCTTGGCGAGCATGATCATCGAGCCGCCGAACGACTGGAACTGGTCGACATAGCTGTCCATGCGACCCGCAGTGGTCGGGCCGAACGATCCGGAAGCATAGCCTTCGGGCGTCTTGGCGGGGCCGGCATAGTATATCGGGTGGTTCTTGAAATAGTCCGGCATGCCTTCGCCCGCCTCCAGCCGTTCGCGGATTCTGGCATGCGCAAGATCGCGGGCAACGATGATCGGGCCTGAAAGCGAAAGGCGGGTCCTGATCGGGTAGCCGCCGAGTTCCGACAGGATGTCGGCCATCGGGCGGTTGAGGTCGATCCGGACGACATCGTCATTCAGGTGCTTGTCCTCGATCTCAGGCAGATATTTGGACGGGTCGGTTTCCAGCGCCTCGAGAAAAATGCCGTCCCTGGTGATCTTGCCCTTGGCCTGGCGGTCGGCCGAACAGGAGACGCCGAGACCGATCGGCAGCGAGGCGCCGTGGCGGGGCAGGCGGATCACCCGCACGTCATGACAGAAATACTTGCCGCCGAACTGCGCGCCGACGCCGAGGCTCTGGGTGAGTTTATGGATTTCCTGTTCCATCTCCAGGTCGCGGAAGGCATGGCCGCTTTCCGAGCCCTCGGTCGGCAATTCGTCGAGATAATGGGTGGAGGCGAGCTTGACCGTCTTGAGGTTCATCTCGGCCGACGTTCCGCCGATGACGATCGCCAGATGATAGGGAGGACAGGCCGCCGTGCCGAGCGACAGGATCTTGTCCTTGAGGAAGGCCACCATCCGGTCATGGGTCAGCAATGACGGCGTGCCCTGGTAGAGATAGGTCTTGTTGGCCGAACCGCCGCCCTTGGCGACAAACAGGAAATCGTAATCGTCGGTGCCTTCCTCATAGATATCGATCTGGGCGGGGAGGTTGTTCCTGGTGTTCCTCTCTTCGAACATCGAGATCGGCGCCAGCTGCGAATAGCGGAGGTTCTTCTTGAGATAGGCGTCCATCACGCCTTCGGCGAGGGCTGCGTAATCGCCGCCCTCGGTCCAGACCCGGCGGCCTTTCTTGCCCATGATGATGGCCGTGCCGGTGTCCTGGCACATCGGTAGTACCCCGCCTGCGGCGATATTGGCATTCTTCAGAAGGTCATACGCGACAAAGCGGTCATTGGCGGTGGCTTCCGGATCGTCAAGAATCGAAGCAAGCTGCTTGAGGTGATCGGCGCGCAGCAAATGGTTGATGTCGGCGAAGGCTGCCTCCGCCAGCAGTCGCATTCCCTCGGGCTCGACGGACAGGATTTCCTGGCCCTTGAACGAATCGATCGAGACGTAATCGGAGGTCAGCTTGCGGTAGGACGTCCTGTCTTCTCCAAGCGGAAAGAGATCACCGGCCATGGGAAAGCCTTTCAAAAAGCGTTCTGGAAATGGCGGTGGTTTAAGGGGAACCGGAGAAAAATGCAATGATTCTAAGGCGGGATATCCGTCGCGCCCGGCAATGCGCAAATGACCATTTATGGGTGTGTCGCCACAGTCTGCTTTCGGGCGAAACGGTATTTGGGTAAGATGATATCGGGAGAAATTGAACAGGGAGATTCCAACAATGCGTACAAAGCTTGTAATTGCCTGCCTTTCGGCGGTGGCGATCGCCACAATGTCATCCAGCCAGGCCTTGGCCTGGGGCTGCGTGGCCGTCGACAGCGAAGGCGCCTATGGCTACAGCTACAACTGGCCCGATGAACAGGATGCCGAACTGCGGGCGCTGAACGAATGCGACGCGCGCTCCAACACCAATGACTGCCAGACCGATTCCTGCGATCCGAACGGCTGAGACGCCAGATCCGTACCCAGTAAGACTTGTTAGTTCTTGTTAGGAATACTATCTTGCAGGTATGAAAACTGAACCAATGAGAACGCTCACAGTGTCCCTTTCGCAGCAGCAAGTGACTCGTCTGCAACGCGTTGTGGAATCGGGAGCTTATGCTTCCAACAGCGAAGTCGTCAGGGACGCATTGCGCCTTTGGGAGCAGCGTGAGGAAAGGCGCCAATTGGAAATCGCGCGCATGAGGCAGGCTTATGACGAGGGCATGGCAAGTGGCGAGGGACGCGAAATCGATGCAAAGACCCTGTTAGCCGAATTGAAGGCAGAAGCGCGTTCGCGTGGGTAAATATATCTTCAGTCAGAAGTCTGAACAGGATTTGAAAAGCAATCTGGCGCGACATAGCGCCGGACAACGAACGGGCCGCTGACGGAGTTCTGACTCGCATTCTTGATAAGATCGAGCTTGCAGCGGGACAGCCATTCATCGGTTCGCCGCGCACGGAACTGAGCGAATCCGCCCGGATACTCATCGAAGGCCGATATATCATCATCTACGAACCAATGTCTTATGGCATATTTGTCGTTTCAATCGTCTATGGCGGGCGCGACATTGAGAATTGGTTGAATTGACCCGCCGAATTTATCGTTGTTGCTGAATATTGTCGCCCAAACTTTCCGTGGCCTTTCTGTTTTAACGGCGAAAAACTGCGAGAAAATCATCCAGATCAATCGCACAACGCCTTCAGCTTGCCGGCAACCGCCGTCATGTTGTCGAGATTGCCGGCGCCGGGATCGCCATCCCAGTTCTTGGCGAGACGGAAGATGGTGACGTCCTTCGGCAGCAGCATGACGTAATTCTCCCCCCTGCCGTCCATGATCGGATAGCTGAACGTGCAGCCTTTCTCCGTATAGGTCGAACGCCAGAACGCCTTGTGGTATTGGGGCTTTTCCGCATTGCCGGTCGGCAGGCCGACGGCCTTCGCTGCGGGCATGATATCGGCGAGTTTTTCGGCGTTGAGGATCTGCACGCCGGAGAACTTGCCGCCGTTCTGGAAGAGCCGGGCGATCTTGATGAGGTCGCCGATCGTCGGATAGAAACCGTAGGCCATCAGCGCCTGATCCTTGCTGGGGTCCGCCTCGATGGTCTTGTTGATCGGCGCGTCGTCGATACCGATCGGCTCATAGACTTCCTTGCGCAGGAAATCCCAGACATTGGCTTGCGGACCTTCCTTGGCCTGCAGATAGCGGGTCATGGCGACGCCGAGCAGGAACATGTCCTCGTCGCGATAGCGCGCCACCTTGCCCGGACCCCAGGAATAAGGCTTGGCACCCTTGAGCAGTGCTTCGATCTTGCCCGCCGTGGTCGGAGCCTGGTACCAGGCGTAATAGGCATCGCCGAACGGTTCGGAAATGGCCGGCGGCTCGGCCTTGTCGGCCCCGTAGCCGACACCGGTCGCCACGTTCAGCGCGTCGCCGAAGGTCACGTCCTTCCAGCCGGGCACGTCACGGGCCTCGGTGATATAGTCGACGATCTTCGTATCGAAGATTTCCGGGCCGTATTTCTCGGCGAGCCGCAGCATGGCCGCGGCATTGCCGGCCGACTTGGTCACCGACCAGACGCCGAAACGCTGGCGGTCGCAATAGGGTAGCTCGCCCGCCGGCGTCGGGCAGGACTTGAGATAGAAATTGCCATCGATCGAAAGTCCGTCGAGGACGATCTCGCCGGGGCGGATCTTGCTGTCGAAACCGATGAGCTTGTCCTTGCCATATCTGGCATCGAGATCCGTCCAGGGTTGCAGCTCCTCCCGGCCGGCCATGGCTTTTTCATGCGCCACTTTCAATGTGTCCGCAGTGGCGAGCTTAGCGGGCTTGTATTCCGCCTTCAGCGATCCTGAGGCGGTGAAATAATCCTCGACATAGAAGGGCGAGGTCTGGGTCAGGATCTGATACCGGATCGGGGAAACCTCAGCCCCCTTGTAAAGAAAAGTCGCGACGCCGTTATGCGTTTCGCCCTCGATCGAATTCATCAGCGCGAACGGGAAGGATGCCCGCGACCAGCCATTGTCCGCAGGTTCCGACCAGACCTTGCCCGGCTGGACGATAATGTCCCAGAAACTGTGGCCCGCCGGAAGCGTGCCGTTGCGGATGATGTCCTGGGTTTCCGGAACGAGATCGTCGCCGACGGTCATGAACGAAAGGCTGACACCCGGAAAGATCTGCGGATCCTTGCCGAGCACCTTGTTGCTTTTGAATTTTGCCGGGTTGGTCAGCATCGCGTCTTCGGTCAGGACCAGACTTCCGGAGAAAGGTTCGTGGGCGTTCTCGTTGTTTGCGGGTGGCAGGAATGCCGCGTTGTCGACGAGAGCATAAGCGGCCGACGGTGCGGTCATTTCATCGGCAGTCAGAGCTTGCCGCGCTGCCGCCTGGGCCAGTTGAGCGAAGATGGACAGGAAGGCGGAGGCAAGAAGAACGGATTTCAGCATGGGCATACCCTCTCGTTGATCAGCAAAACATGTCTGCGCCCGCCGATCATTTCGATACAGGGTGGCACATGACGTGCAGTTTCAGAAGCTAAATATACCGGATGCGAAATTGAAAGTTGATCGCAGTCGTGGCGAAAGCGATCAATACCTTCACCTCGGCCCGATCATCAGTTCCGGCCGCACGACTTCGTCGTACTGTTCTTCGCTGACAAGCCCGCTGGCGAGCGCTTCCTCCCTCAGCGTGGTGCCATTCTTATGTGCGGCCTTGGCGATTCTCGCCGCGCCGTCATAGCCGATCAGCGGCGCAAGTGCGGTGACAAGCATCAGCGAGCGGTCCAGCCCGGCCTTGATATTGTCGACGCGGGCCTCGATGCCGACCACGCAATTGTCGGTGAATGAGCGCGCCGCGTCACCCAGCAACTGTACGGACTGCAGGAAATTATAGGCCATCATCGGGTTATAGACATTGAGCTCGAAATGCCCCTGGCTGCCGGCGAAAGTGATCCCGGCGTTGTTGCCGAAGATGTGGGCGCAGACCTGAGTAAGGGCTTCCGACTGGGTCGGATTGACCTTGCCCGGCATGATCGACGATCCCGGCTCGTTTTCCGGCAGTGCCAGTTCGCCGAGACCGGCGCGCGGGCCGGAGCCGAGAAACCGGATGTCGTTGGCGATCTTGAAGAGCGCGACCGCGGCCGCATTGATCGCCCCATGCGAAAAGACCATCGCATCATGGGAGGCCAGCGCCTCGAACTTGTTGGGCGCAGTGACGAAGGGCATTCCGGTGATCGCGGCGATCTCTTCGGCGACCTTTTCGGCGAATCCGATCGGTGCGTTCAGCCCGGTTCCGACCGCGGTGCCGCCCTGGGCGAGTTCCAGCAGGCCCGGCATGGTATCCCCGATTCGTTTGATCGCCGAATGAACCTGCGCGGCATAGCCGGAAAACTCCTGCCCGAGCGTCAGCGGCGTGGCGTCCTGGGTATGCGTCCGGCCGATCTTGATGATCGGGGCGAACTCAACCGCCTTCTTCGCCAGCGCCTTGTGCAGATGGTTGAGCGCAGGAATGAGATGGTGGGAAATCTGCTCGGCGCAGGCGATGTGCATGGCCGTCGGATAGGTATCGTTGGACGACTGGCTCATATTGACGTGGTCGTTGGGGTGCACGGGCTTTTTCGAGCCCTTGATGCCGCCCAACAGTTCGATCGCCCGGTTGGAGATCACCTCATTGGCGTTCATGTTGGACTGCGTGCCCGAGCCTGTCTGCCAGACGACCAGCGGAAAGTGATCGTTGAGCTTGCCGTCGATGACTTCCTGTGCGGCAGTGACGATGACGTCGCCGATCAGCCTGTCCAACTGCTTGAGGCCCATATTGGCGCGCGCCGCGGCCTGCTTGACGATGCCGAGCGCACGCACGACGGCCAGCGGCTGCTTCTCCCAGCCGATCTTGAAATTGCCGAGCGAACGTTCGGCCTGAGCACCCCAATAGCGGCTGTCTTCGACGTCGATAGGGCCGAATGTGTCGGTTTCGGTGCGCGTGGTCATGCCGCTCTCCTGTGCAAAATCCAAAGTTCGCCTTATTTAGGGAGGTTTGGTCCGGTTGGAAATAGGGCCTTCAAATCATGGCAGCCAATATCGTGAATTCACCGCGGCTTTTTGCCTTTGCCTGTTACCGGCAGGTCGGCAGGATCAGCGTCACGGCGGAAAATCCAGGTTTTCCGGGCGAGAATAGCGATTTTCCGACGTGCAATGTGATGAGTGCGACACTATATCCTTTTTATGAAATCTTCATTTGAGTTCACGGTCATGTCATGATTACTGAGGCGATGGAAAAAACGACACCGATCAACAAGCTGACGGCGCTTTCTCACGGCGGCCGGCTTGATATTTTCCGCCTTCTGGTCGGCGCCGGGGGCGAGGGCCTGAATGCAGGCGAAATTTCTTCGGCACTGGATCTGCGGCCCAATACACTTTCGGCGCATCTGACAATGCTGTCGTCGGCGGAACTCATCCGCTCGCAGCGTGAAGGGCGCAATATCCGCTATTTCGCTGAAATGGGTGCGATGCGCGAATTGCTCGGCTATCTGATGCAGGACTGTTGCGGCGGCAATCCCGATGTGGTCAAGCCGGCGCTCGACACACTCCATTGCAATGGTCGGGAACGCCCCTGCTGAATTGGCGGTCGTCCATGCGATTGACTCGCGCGGCATCAGCGGACAGCGACGCAACTACTCATTGGGAACTGTGCCAGTGAACTCAAAAGCTGCGATCTGCTCCCCATCCGGGTGCCGTCCACCGGTAATTGCGAGTGCCATTTTGGTCACAACGCTCGGCAATTTCGGCGCCGGAATTTCGAATGTGGCGTTGAAAGCCAGGTGCGGCAATTAGATTTTTAATAAAAAATTAACGTTATCAGTATGTTGTTAGGGCCTGAAAAGTTATTCCGACAAAAAGCCGTCACAAATTTGTGACCTCCTGAATGAACGGGTAGCGTCATCCGTTTTCTTTTCAAGCGACGGGCAATCAGGTATGAGTTGCTCTAGATCGATATCTGGGTGAGAGCGGTTCGGCCGCTGGGAATGATAACATAATGAAGCTTTTCAAGACCGCGGCTATTGCCGCCCTGACCGTCTCCTGTGCAATCACCTTTGGCGCGCCGGCGGCGCAGTCGGCAACGCTGCTCGATTTCCTGCGTGGCAACAAGTCGTCGGACACTGAAAAGTCAGCCAGGAAAAACAACAATACGCTTTTCGGCCGCAGCAACGATAATTTCGGTGCTTCGCTTGACGACGACCTGGGTGGATTCCCCGATAGCCCGAAGTCGAACCGGCCGCTGCCGAAAGTATCCGCTCCGAAATATTTCACCTACAAGGCCGACGGCCTGAAATTGATCGCAGTCGCCAAATTCGCGCCGAAGATGGAAACGGCCGCCGCCGATCCGGTGCAGACCGATCCGTCTCAAACCGGCTCGATCCAGAACGTCAATATCATTCCCGAAATGGATTTCAGCAACAACCCGCGCGCCTTCATGATGGACGTGCACGCCAAGGCGACGGCAGACGTGGCCGCGGCGATCGAAAAATTCTATGCGGCGCATGACGGGCTTCTCTGGGTGGACGCGAATGGCGTGACGCAGAAGGCGCGCGACGCGATGGCGGCGCTTGCCGAGGTCGGCAATGTCGGCCTCGATGCCGCGGATTATCGAGTGACAGATCCGACCGACACATTCGTGGCCGTCGATGCGACCACCAAGCAGCGCCAGCTGATGCAGTTTGAAGTCGAACTGACGGCGGCGATGCTCTCCTATATCCAGGATACCCAGCGCGGCCGCATCGATCCGAACCGGATCGCCGAATATTATGATTTCAAACGCAAGAGCGTGAACCTTGAAGGCGCGTTGCGCGTCGCTTCGATGTCGCCCGATATCAAGTCCTACCTCGAAAGCCGCTCGCCTTCCAACCCGCAGTTCGACGCGTTGAAGATGGAGCTCGCCAAGCTCCGCACCGAGCAGGGTGGAGAGGAAGCGCGGGTCGAAATTGCCCCGGGCACCCTGTTGAAGCCCGGCCAGGCCAACGATCAGGTGCCGAACGTGATTGCGGCGATCCGCCAGCATGGTTCCGATAAGCTCAAGCTCGAGCATTCGGTGACGCTTGCCTCTTACCAGGGCACGCCGGACTATACGCCTGAACTGGTCGACGTCGTTAAAGCGTTCCAGACCGAAAAGGGCTTGAAAGGCGACGGCGTCGTCGGCAAGGGCACCATTCGCCTGCTGATGGGCGGCGACACTGCCTCTTCCAAGATTGAAAAGGTTATCGTGGCGATGGAGCAGATGCGCTGGCTGCCGAACAATCTCGGTCCGCGCTACGTCTTCATCAACCAGCCGGCATTCAAGGTCTCCTACCACAACAACAACAAGGAAGAGTTCGAGATGGGCGTGGTCGTGGGGTCGCCAGGACACCAGACCTTCTTCTTCGAGGACGAGATCGAGCTCGTGGAATTCAATCCCTACTGGGGCGTTCCGCGGTCCATCATCGTCAACGAGATGCTTCCGAAGCTGCGCGAGGATCCGAGCTATCTCGATCGTCTGGGTTATGAGACCTCGATCGGCGGCCAGACGATGTCTTCGACCGAAGTCGACTGGGAATCCACCTCATCCGTGGACGTGCGCCAGCCGCCCGGCCGCGGCAATGCGCTTGGTCAGTTGAAGATCATGTTCCCGAACTCGCATGCGATCTACATGCACGACACGCCGCAGAAGAGTTTCTTCAAGCGGGATATGCGCGCACTCAGCCATGGTTGCGTCCGCCTTTCCGATCCGAAGAAGATGGCCGCTGCGGTGATGGGCATGACGATCGAGCAGATCGATGCGGAGATCGCCACGGGCCAGAACCATCAGGCGAAGGTGCCCGAGCGATTCCCCGTCTATATCGCCTATTTCACCGCCTATCCGAACAAGGATGGCGTGGTCGAGTATTTCGACGACGTCTACAATCGCGATGCATATATGGACAAGGCTTTCGCCGCGACCAAGAAGGCCCGCGAAGTCGCAAGCTGATCAGCTTTCAAATACGTTGTGAGAGGCGGCTTCGGGCCGCCTTTTTTCATTTGCTGGCCGGAGGTTCGCCGGATGGCGGCGTCGTAAATGCGTGTTTTCGATTCTGCGTCCAATAGGCATCGGCAATACGGCTCTCCAGTGGCGCGAACAGATCTTTTGCGTCCTTGCCCGCGAGCATCAGCAGGCTTGCCTCGACCTCCGGCTGGCTGATGGAAGAGCCGTCATGCAGGAGATGGACCACTGAAGTGCCGGCCTGATGCAGCGCCCGGCCGACAAGCAGGCAGCGATGGCATTCGAGCGGGTTCTGCTCCGAGCACATCACGGCGATGCGGAAGTTTGCGGAGCCGGCGTGGAGGCGACGCAATCCCGCTTCGAACGACGGTGCCTGGCACATCTTCCGGTAGTCGGCGACGCCTTCGCAATAGAATTGCGGGGCCGTCGGGCGGCCGCCCAGTTCCTCGCCGAGATAGGAATACAAGATCCCGGCCGATTTCAGGCTTTCCTTCAGGGTCTCGCGGTTGAACTGCGGGTTGAAGCGGGACCACGGACTGCTGCGGACATCGGCCACCGCCTCGATTTCCGACTTCCGCAGCAAAGCGAGGAAGGATTGGAGACCCAGATTGGAATGTCCGATCGTATAGATCGCGTTTTGCCTGTCCATCTGCGTTGACCCGAGAGCATCATCCAACCAGCCGCGTCATCAATTCCGGCGTCAGTTCGTCGAAATTCTGGATGACAACGGTTGGCTCGAGCGTTTCCACAGCCACTTCCGAATAGCCGAAGGGGACCGCGATCGACGGGATACCGGCATTGGCGGCGACCTTGATGTCGTTAAGGCTGTCGCCGATCATCACCGTTCGCCCGGGGGCGCCGCCGGCGAGCCGGATCGTCCCGAACAAGTGTTCCGCATCCGGCTTGCGGACCGGAAATGTGTCGCCGCCGGTGATCGCCGCGAAGCGGTCGGCGAGTCCGAGGCTTTCGACCAGCGGTCGCGCCAGGCTCTCCATCTTGTTGGTGCAGACGGCAAGCAGGATGCCTGCTTCGCGAAGGCGATCGAGGGCCAGGACGAGACCGGGATAGGGCGCGCTCTTGCCGGGCATGCCGCCGCGATAATGCTCGATGAACCTGTCGAGCATCGGCTGCAGGTCGGCATCGTCCAGTGGCGACTGGCGAAGATTGAATGCGCGCTCGATCATGGCGCGGGCGCCGTGGCCGACCAGATGGGTGAGATCGGCATAGGTGACCGGCTCGAGGTCTCTGGCGGCGATGGTGTAGTTGAGACTGTCGACCAGATCAGGTGCGGTGTCGATCAGCGTTCCATCAAGGTCGAATACGGCAAGCAAAGGCAACACGAAATGCTCCATTGGATAGCAATGGAGCGCAGCGATAGGCGAAGCGCCGGCGAATTGCAAATCCGCGATTGCTGCATTTCAAATAAAGGCGGATGGCAAAGGTAAAATAGCCTTTAGTTCTTTCGCTCCTCTTCAAGCTCGTGTAAAAGCCCGATCCACGATCAATCGGAGACCCTGGCGCATGGACGCCCGGCAAATGAAAATCAAGGCCGCCGCCGAGGCGCTCAAGCATGTCGAGAACGGCATGCGACTGGGAATTGGCACCGGATCGACCGCGGAAGAGTTTGTCCGGCTGCTGGCGGAAAAAGTCTCCGAAGGGCTTGAGGTGAGGGGCGTTCCGACCTCCGAACGGACCGCGCGGCTTTGCCTCGAACTTGGTGTGCCGCTCAATTCTCTTGACGAACTGCCGGAACTCGACCTGACGATCGACGGCGCCGATGAGATCGACGCCTCGCTTCGCCTGATCAAGGGCGGCGGCGGCGCTCTTCTACGGGAGAAGATCGTTGCCTGCGCCTCGAAGCGCATGATCGTGATCGCCGACGAGACGAAGGTCGTCGAGACGCTGGGACATTTTCCATTGCCGATCGAGGTCAATCCGTTCGGACTTGCCGCGACGAGAATCGCCATCGACAGACTGGCCGAGAGCCAGGGCCTGTCAGGGGAGATTCACCAGCGCAAGGCGGGCGAGGGCTTTTATAAAACGGACGGAGGGCATTATATTCTCGATGCTTTTTTTGGCCGCATTTCTGATGCAGAGGCACTCGCATCGAGTCTGAACGCCATCCCCGGCGTTGTCGAACACGGGCTTTTTATCAATCTGGCTTCGCTTGCCATCATTGCCGGTCCCACCGAAGTGCGGACGCTGGCGCCATAATCTGACGAGGAGATGAGTATCCCATGATGAATTTGCACACGGTCGGACGGTTCGCAATGGGTGTATTGGTTGTCGCCGGCCTGAGCGCCGCAAGCGCGTTGGCGGCTGATACCTATTCGCCGGCGCATATCAAGGCGGCGCGCGCGGCTATGGCGGCGATCAAGATCACCGATCCCTTCGACGGCATTCTGCCGAACATCGCGGCGCAGCTGAAGTCGACCCTGATCCAGGGTTCGCCCAATTTTGAGCCGATCATCAACGAGACTGTCGACGAGCAGGCATTGAAGCTCGCTGCGCGCCGTGCCGATCTGGAGAAGGAAGCGGCGATGATCTACGCCAAGTCCTTCACCGAGGAAGAGCTGAACCAGATTGCGGCTTTCTACAGCACCCCGGCTGGCCAGAAGCTCCTGAAGGATGGCCCGATCGCCATTCGCGAGCTTGCCAAGGCCGGCGATATCTGGGCGACCGGCATCACCCGCGACATGTCCGCAGCGACGGACAAGGAACTCGAAGCCAAGATCGCCGCGCAGAAAAAGTAAGCTGCCACTTGTCTGAAGCCACAAGGATCGAAGCCCGTTTCTCCGGAAACGGGCTTTTCTTTTTGCCGGACTCTCGCCATATGAAGCGCGGGGGAACGTACATTGACAGGGGTTTCGCATGCCGGATTTCGATTATGATCTGTTTGTCATCGGCGGAGGTTCCGGTGGCGTGCGCGCCGCGCGCGTGGCCGCCTCGCTGGGCAGACGCGTGGCTATCGCCGAGGAATACCGGTTCGGCGGCACTTGCGTGATCCGTGGCTGTGTACCCAAGAAACTGCTGGTCTATGCATCGCAGTTCCATGAGCATTTCGAAGATGCGGCCGGCTTCGGCTGGACGGTCGGCGAGAGCACCTTCAGCTGGGAAAAGCTGATTGCTGCCAAGGACCAGGAGATTGCCCGGCTTGAAGGCCTCTACCGCAAGGGCCTGCAGAATGCCAAGGCCGAAATCTTCGAGACGCGTGCCGAACTGACGGGTCCGCACAGCGTGCTGCTCAAGGCGACAGGCAGGACGGTGACAGCCGAGCGGATCATCATCGCCGTCGGCGGCGCGCCTTCCGTACATGGCGCGCTCCCCGGCTACGAACACACGATCAGTTCCAACGAAGCCTTCGATCTCAAGCAATTGCCGAAATCGATCCTGATCGAGGGCGGTGGCTATATTGCCGTCGAGTTCGCCAACATTTTCCATGGCATGGGTGTGAAGACAACGCTGATCTATCGCGGCAAGGAGATCCTGTCGCGGTTCGATCAGGACATGCGGGGCGGCCTGCATCTGGCGATGGAAGCCAAGGGCATCACGATCCTCTGCGAGGACGTTATCCAGAACGTCGCGCTGAATGCGGACGGAACGCGGACCGCCTCCACCAAGCAGGGCAAGACTTTGACGGTGTCGCAGGTGTTCCTGGCGCTGGGCCGCTCGCCCAGCACCAAAGGACTGGGGCTGGAAGCTGCCGGTGTTGCGGTCGATCAGAAGGGGGCGATCATCGTCGATGAATATTCGCGCACCAACGTGCCCGGCATATTCGCGCTCGGCGATGTCACCGACCGCGTGCAATTGACGCCGGTCGCCATCCATGAAGCCATGTGCTTCATAGAGACGGAATACCGCAACAATCCGACTTCGCCGGATCTGGACACCATCGCCACGGCCGTGTTCTCGCAGCCGGAGATCGGCACGGTCGGCCTGAGCGAGGAACAGGCGGCCAAGAAGTTCGAGGAGATCGAAATCTACCGGGCCGAATTCCGGCCGATGAAGGCAACTTTGTCGGGCCGCAACGAGCGGATGATCATGAAGCTGATCGTCAACGCCGCCGACCGCAAGGTGGTGGGCGCCCATATTCTCGGTCATGATGCTGGCGAAATGGCCCAACTCCTCGGCATCACGCTGAAAGCCGGCTGTACCAAGGACGATTTCGACCGGACGATGGCCGTGCATCCGACGGCTGCCGAGGAACTGGTGACCATGTATTCGCCAACCTATCGGGTCAGGAACGGCGAGCGGGTTTGACGGGAGCGGGGCGCGACCTTCCGGTGCGTAAGGAGAGCTGGACTTGATGTCGGTCATGATTTCGACGATCTGGGCATCGTGAAATTGTTTTCCGTCAGATCGTATGCTATATTCGCTACTGCGAATGAATATCGTTCTGCCGGCCTGTGAGGAGACAGGTCGTCAGGGCTTGCCAGAAGCACGATCGACAGGAGGAAAGTCATGATCGCGCAGGGAAATATCGAACGAGGTTCGCCGCCCACCGAAACCGGTGCCTATGACGCGGAATTGCTGGACCGTCAGCGTAGCGGCGGCGGCTTTCTGGGAATCATGCTGTTTCCGCTGATCTCGATCGCGGCGATTGCCTTTGCAGCCTATGAGCTGATGCGTTAGCGATCAGAGTGTCCCAGGCAACGCAGTGTTCGCTCGGCAGCGCGCGAATCCTGGACTCTTGACTATTGAAGACTTTGCAAACCATTCCTTAATGTATATAAGCCGCGCATTCTCGGGGACGGACCGCGAGCGCATGAACTATTTCCACGTCACAAGGTGAGTATGATGGCACAGAATTGGAACCCGACAAGCTGGAGGAACAAACCCATTCAGCAGGTTCCGGACTATCCGGACATGGCAGCATTGAACGCCACGGAAGCCCAGCTCGCCACGTATCCGCCTTTGGTTTTCGCAGGCGAAGCGCGACGTTTGAAGGCCACGCTTGGCAAGGTCGCCGATGGGCAGGGTTTCCTGCTGCAGGGCGGCGATTGCGCTGAAAGCTTTGCCGAACATGGCGCGGACACGATTCGCGACTTCTTCCGCGCGTTCCTGCAGATGGCCGTCGTGCTGACATTCGGCGCCCAGCAGCCGGTCGTCAAGGTCGGCCGCATCGCCGGCCAGTTTGCCAAGCCGCGTTCGTCGAACATCGAAAAGATCGGCGGCGTCGAGCTGCCGAGCTATCGCGGCGATATCATCAACGGCATCGAATTCAACGAGAAGGCCCGCATCCCCGATCCGGAACGGCAGATCATGGCTTACCGCCAGTCGGCCGCGACGCTGAACCTGCTGCGCGCTTTCGCGATGGGCGGTTATGCCAATCTCGACAACGTCCACAAGTGGATGCTGGGATTCGTCAAGGACAGCCCGCAGGCGGAGCGTTACCGCGCCCTGGCCGACCGGATTTCCGAAACCATGGACTTCATGGCGGCGATCGGCATCAACTCCGAGAACAATCATGCGCTGCGCGAGACCGATTTCTTCACCAGCCATGAGGCGCTGCTGCTCGGCTACGAGCAGGCGCTGACACGGGTCGATTCGACCTCGGGCGACTGGTACGCGACGTCCGGCCACATGATCTGGATCGGCGATCGCACCCGCCAGCCGGATCATGCCCATGTCGAATATTGCCGTGGCATCAAGAACCCGCTCGGCATGAAGTGCGGTCCGTCGCTGACTGCCGATGGCCTGCTCGAACTGATCGACATTCTCAATCCGGCCAACGAAGCCGGCCGGCTGACGCTGATCTGCCGGTTCGGCCACGACAAGGTCGGCGAGCACCTGCCGCGCCTGATCCGCGCCGTCGAACGCGAAGGCCGCAAGGTCGTCTGGTCCTGCGATCCGATGCATGGCAACACGATCACGATGAACAACTACAAGACCCGGCCGTTCGACCGGATCCTGACGGAAGTCGAGAACTTCTTCGCGATCCACCATTCGGAAGGCACGCATCCCGGCGGCATCCATGTCGAAATGACCGGCAACGACGTGACCGAATGCACCGGCGGCGCCCGCGCGCTGACGGCGGAGGATTTGCAGGACCGTTACCACACGCATTGCGATCCGCGCCTCAATGCCGATCAGGCGCTGGAACTGGCGTTCCTGCTGGCTGAAAAGCTCAAGAGCGGCCGCGACGAGCAGAAGCTCGCCGTCAACGCCTAACCGCCGATATCCATCACGACAAACGAAGGGCGCCGTCGCGGCGCCCTTTTGTTTTCGTGTCCAGACGCACAGGCGGATCAGAACAGGAAATCGCTGCTGTCAAGCTGCTTGATATCAACATCCACGAGGGTGATCGCGTCACCCGGACCCCGGTAGATCAGCACATTGTCGCCCTGCAGGCTGACATGCATCGACATGAGATCCTTGAAACTGTCGATCACGCCGACACCGCGCAGGTCAAGCACGTCGTGATTGCCGCCCGACGCATCGAAATCGGTGATGACGTCCACACCGTCGCCGGCTCGGAAGACGAAGATATCGGCATCTGCCCCGCCTGTCAGGCGATCATTGCCCTTGCCGCCCACCAGCCTGTCGCCGCCAGCGCCGCCCGAGAGCGTGTCGCCGCCGGAATTACCACGGAAATAGTTATCGGCGCCGGTACCGACGATCGTGTCCGCGAATGCGCCACCGAGGATGTTCTCTATGCTCGCGAGCCGATCATAAGCGCCACCGTTCACGGAGACCACGGTGAATGCGCCGCCGGTGGGCTTGATCACCAGCGGCCCCTGGATGGAGCCGTAATCGACCATATCATAGCCGTCGCCGCCGAAATATGTATCGAAGCCATTGCTGGCCACAAAGTAATCGTCGCCGCCATTGCCCCAGAAGGTGTTGTCGCTGTGGTCGCCGACGAAATAATCGTCGCCACCGCCACCCCTGATGTTTTCGATGTTGACAAGCATGTCCCTGTCTACGCCGTCGAAGCTGGCCGGCGCTCTATGGTCCCCTCTCAGGGTGACGGCGATGCTGGTGTCGAAGTTCGAGTAGTCGATGGTATCGCTGCCATTTCCGCCGTCGATATCGTCCCGGCCGAAGCTGCCGGATATCACGTCGTTCCCGCCAAGCGCGGTAATCACGTCATTGCCGTTGCTGCCGACCAATAGATCCGCATTCTCACTTCCCTTTACATTCGCCATTATCCACTCTCCCAGTTGACGAGGTATTCTTTGAATGCCGGACAGATATTTTGAAACCTGAGATTTTGGAAGTATATAATACCCGCCGCGACATTTACCTGAAATTAAGGATAATGCAGAGGGATTTATTACAACTTTACGCATTCCTGCGGAAATGTGCTTCAGTTTCGATCAGGGTCATGATGGAAGAGAGATCTCTCAATTTTATTGAATGTTCCCTTCATCCCAATTCACTTGACCGACGCGACCGTGGCGGCAGAGTGGCGATAATGTGATTGGAGGATGCGATGCCAGATTTTCATACCGGTTCCTGCCTGTGCGGCGCGGTGACATTCAAGACGCGGGGGGACGTGCGTGAAGTCGTCTATTGTCATTGCGGGCAGTGCCGTCGCCAGACCGGGCTCTATTACGCCGCCTCGAATGCCATGAATGAGGATCTGACCGTCAGCGGCGGCGAAAATGTCACATGGTATCAGTCGAGCCAGAAGGGTAGCCGAGGCTTCTGCCGGACCTGTGGTTCCGCGCTGTTCTGGAAATATGAGGGAGCCGGACATATATCCATCATGGCCGGAGCATTCGACACGCCAAGTCGCTTGGTTCCGGGATATCATATCTTTTGCGAAGACAAGGGCGATTACTACGAGATCAACGATGACCTGCCGCAATACGGCAAGTCGAGTCCGGATATATTGACCAATACCGAGTGAGGGAGCCGGTTTTCCTGACGGGCCGGACTATCGTTGCCTTCCTCGCAGCAACACCACGGCCATCGATACGAGCCAGCCTGTCACTATGGCCGGATACCAGTTCGGATTGGCTTTCGCGATGTAGATGATTGCGATCGCTGCTGTTGCGGCCAGACTTCCAATCGCCACGGCAAACAGTTGTTGTCCGGGTTTCGGTGCGATCTCTTGAGCCGCAGTCGTCGCTACCCTTTCTTGACTCGATTTCACCACACGGTTTGCGATGTTGTTCAGAAATTGCGTGTACTGACGTTGAAAGTACAAGAACCCGCGCAGGATGTAGAATGCCAAGAGCAGGCCGGAAATGGCCATGCCGACTTTCCAAAGAGTTTCGGAAGCTCCCCATTGCACGAGAATGGGAAAAACCGTGAAGGGGATCAACAAGAGCATTGCTATTTGCAACGATGCTTTCAATCTGGATTTCCTGTTCTTTTTAGCTTCAGCCATTGAAAATTTTAATGCGTGGATCGATATGTTCAGTTAATTTGTGTTGTTTTCGGATCAGGGATGCAACCAAAAATGCCGGTAACGGTAAATGGTCCCCAAACGTTGATATAGCGGCAGGAGTAGTTTTTGGATACCACTCGCAAGAGCTTCGGTCCGGAGTTGGAACTGACGACGCGCGGCGGATTGCCCGACGATCTCAAGGTTCTGATCGCGAAATATCCGCGCCAGGACTGGAACACGGTCCATACGATCGGTGAACTCGGGCGCTTCTGGATCGAGCGGCACGACATGTTCCGCGAACTCGGAGCGACGCTGGTCGAAAGCATCGGCAATCTGCGCGAAGGGGCGGTCGAACCCGACATGTTTGCCCGCTGGTTCGCGCCGCGGCTCAATCATTTTCTCGGCGACCTGCAGGGTCACCACCAGATCGAGGACTATCAGTATTTTCCGTTGTTTGCTGCTGCCGATGCGCGGTTGGCGCATGGCTTCGAACTGCTCGAGGAGGATCATCATCTGATCCATACCCTGCTGGAGCGCAACGCCGAGGCCGCAAGCGTATTCTATAACGATCTCGTCAGTGGTGCCGGGCAGATGCCGTATTCCCGCGACGCCTATGCGGTCGAGGCCGAAAGCCTGCTCACGGGCCTGATGCGGCATCTGGAAGACGAGGAGGATCTGCTGATCCCACTGCTGCTCGACCAGGGCGAGCGGAAGTTCGGAGGGGGTTAACTGTCCGAAGCCCGATCCGGCATATCCTCAGGGGCGCGGGCCGCGTGGCGAATGCCAATTATGACGATCTCGTCATCGTCAGGTTCGTAGAAGACCAGGTAGGGATAAGGCGTTACCACGATCCGGCGCATCGGCTTCAGGCTGGTTATTTGTCCGGCGAAGGGGTGCTCGGTTAACAGGTCGATGATTCTTTTTAGCCGCGCTTGAACCTGCCGGGCGCCTTGTGGCGACCGTTCTTCAATATAGGAAAGGATCTGATCGAGTTCGGCCGCAGCTTGTGGCGTGTAGCGCAACCGCCGGCTTACAGGCCGTGTTTCGACCATATCGCCCGCACTTGTTCGTCGGTTGCGAATTCTCGCCGTTTCGCTTGCGATCGCGACAAGGCGATGGATGCTTCTTCTGCTTTGTTCAGTGTGATGATCTCCCGCTCTTCACCGGCGAGAGAAAGCACTATTCGGGCGATATCGTCTTGCACGTCGGCAGGCAGGTTTCTCGCCGTCTCGACCGCTTGGTCCAGGAGTTTCGTCATCACATTCCTCCAATCTCACTGGAAAATAACATCTTTTCCAGGCCGAGTGAACGCGAAATTAAGACCCTCTCAGAACCTTCATGTCCTCGCATATTGAATTGATCTGTGCCCGCAGCTCCTTGATTTCCTTGAGGACTTCCAGGTCGATCTTGTGGTGTAGTCCGAGTACCTCGATTTCGGCCTTGAGATTGACCTCATAGTCCTTGGCGGCCATGAAGCGGTCGCGTTCGGTCTGGCGGTTCTGGCTCATCATGATGATCGGCGCCTGTATCGCGGCAAGCATGGAGAGGATGAGATTGAGGAAAATGAAGGGATAGGGATCGAACGCATGGCTGAACAGCACGATCGTGTTGATCCCCACCCAGACGAACAGGAAGCAACCGAAAGCGATGATGAAGCTCCAGGAGCCGCCGACCCGGGCGATCGAATCGGCTAGCTTCTGGCCGAATGTCGCGTCGGCCATGAAGTCGTCGTCGGCATTGGTCGACAATGTTCGTCGCTCGCGGGCGTGTTTCAGCACCTTTTTTTCGGACGCATTCAACTGTTCAAGCGATTTTCCGAAAAATTTTCTTTCCAGATCCGACAGCATTCATCTCTCCATGCGTGGTGTGCCATCTTTCGGTTAATCGGCGAAGGAAGACAACGTGTTTCGAATAGCCTGGGTGGCACGGGCGTTCGAATGACATGAATGCACTTCATGTCGGGTTGTGATAGTTAGATCGTAGCAAGAGAGAATGACCATGACAGAAACGCTCCGTATCGCAGTTGCCCAGCTTAATCCGACTGTCGGCGATGTTGTCGGAAACCTCGCCACGGCGCGCGAAGCGCTGGCCGATGCCACCCGCCAGGGCGCCGATATCCTGCTGATGACGGAACTGTTCATCTCGGGCTATCCGCCGGAAGACCTGATGCTGAAGCCGGCTTTCCTGAAGACCTGCCTGACGGCCGTGGAGACGCTCGCAAGCGAGACGACAGCCGATGGACCGGGCGTCGTCATCGGCTTTCCGCGCCAGGGCGAGACGGGGCGGCACAATTCGGTGGCGGTTCTCGACGCAGGCAGGATCATTGCCATTCGCGACAAGGTCGATCTGCCGAATTACGGCGAATTCGACGAGAAGCGGGTGTTCGTTGCCGGCGGAGCACCCGAGGTCGTGCCGTTCCGCGGCCTGAGGCTCGGAATTCCCATCTGCGAGGATATCTGGGGCACGATGGGTGTCTGCGAGACGCTTGCGAGGGCCGGCGCTGAAATCCTGCTCAATCCGAACGGTTCGCCCTATCATCGCGGCAAGCTGCATGTGCGCCACGATGTCGTGCTCCGCCAGATCAACCTGGCGAAGCTGCCGCTGGTGTTCGCTAACCAACTTGGCGGCCAGGACGAACTCGTGTTCGACGGGGCGAGTTTCGCCTATAATGCCGACAGGAGCCTGGCCTTCCAGATGGGCCAGTTCGAGGAAACGGTGGTGGTTTCCACCTGGACGAAGCGCGACGGCACATGGCACTGCAACGAGGGTCCGCGTACGCAACTTCCGGGTATCGATGAAGGTGACTATCGTGCCTGCCTGCTCGGCTTTCGCGACTACGTCAACAAGAACGGTTTCAAGAATGTCGTGCTCGGACTTTCCGGCGGCATCGACTCGGCGATCTGTGCGGCGATTGCCGTCGACGCCCTCGGCGAAGACCGCGTCCGAACGGTGATGATGCCATATGCCTATACATCCACGGATTCGTTGACCGATGCGAGAGCCTGCGCGCGGGCGCTCGGCTGCCAGTATGACATCGTTCCGATCGAGGAGCCGGTTGCCGGCTTTCTTGCAACGCTGTCGGAACTGTTCGACAGCATGGAGGAGGGGGTTACCGAGGAAAACCTGCAGAGCCGTGCCCGCGGCATGATCCTGATGGCAATCTCCAACAAGTTCGGCTCGATGGTGGTGACCACAGGCAACAAGTCGGAAATGTCGGTCGGTTACTGCACGCTTTATGGCGATATGAACGGCGGGTTCAACCCGATCAAGGATCTCTACAAGACGCAGGTCTATGGCCTCGCGCGCTGGCGCAACGCGCATGTGCCGCCGGGGGCATTGGGACCATCGGGCGAAGTGATCCCGCACAACATTATCGACAAGGCGCCGTCGGCCGAACTTCGTCCCAACCAGACGGACCAGGATTCGCTGCCGCCCTATCCGGTGCTCGACGATATTCTCGAATGTCTGGTCGAAATGGAAATGGGCACGGACGAGATCATCGCCCGTGGACATGATACCGCCACCGTGCATCGCGTCGAGCATCTGCTCTACATCGCCGAATACAAGCGCCGGCAGTCTGCGCCGGGGGTGAAGATCACGCGCAAGAATTTCGGCCGCGATCGGCGCTATCCGATCACCAACCGCTTCCGCGACCGTGGGTAAGGCCCTGACCATCGACGCAGATTTGCGCCAGACATGTCGATAAGCAGTCCGGGGATCATTGCGGCCGGTTTACGTTTTGCGGCCGGTCGTTATCCTGATAGCGATCGATGGAGGCAATGGGCATGAAATTTGGCGATACGGATCTGCGGGATGCTGAAGGCACGGTACTCGGCCACTCCGTCAAAGCCGGCGAGCGGAAGTATGCCAAAGGCCACAGGCTTTCCGGTCGGGATATCGATGATTTGAAAGAGGCCGGCGTCGCCAGCGTCATTGTGGCGCGCCTTGATGCCGATGACCTGATGGAAGACGACGCGGCGGGGCGGATTGCCGCCGCCGTTCCGGTGGATCACCTCAGGTTCTCGGTGGCTACCACCGGCCGCGTCAATGTCTTCGCGCTCGTCAACGGGCTGTTTCGCGCCTCCAGCGAGGTCATCAACCGGCTGAACCGCATCGATCCGGCGATCACCCTTGCCTGCCTCAAGGATCATGCCGAGGTCAAGGCCGGCGACATGGTGGCGACGATCAAGATCATTCCTTTGGCGGTTGCCGGGGAGGCGGTCGACCAGGCGACCACGCTGTTGAGTTCCAACCGGCCTTTCGAGGTCAAGCCGTACCAATCGCGCAGCGTGGCGCTGATCGCCACCGAACTGCCGTCGCTGAAGATTTCGGTGATGGACAAGACGCGGCGGCTGCTGGATGCGCGGTTGCAGCCGTCCGCAAGCACGGTCATGGTCGAGCATCGCGTGCCGCACACTGCTGCGGCAGTGGCGGAGAAGATTGCCGGATCGCTCGCCGGTCACCAGATGATCATCGTCTTCGGCGCCTCGGCCGTGGCCGATCCGGACGACGTGATTCCGGCAGCGATCCGGATGGCGGGCGGCACTGTCCAACAGGTCGGCCTGCCGGTCGATCCGGGCAATCTGCTGGTGCTCGGCCATATCGGCGATGTGCCTGTCATCGGTGCGCCGGGCTGCGCGCGGAGCCCCAAGGAAAACGCATTCGATTGGGTTCTGGCGCGCATCTTCGCCGGCGAGAGCCCCAGTTTCGAGGATCTGACCGGCCTGGGCGTCGGGGGATTGCTGATGGAAATTCCGACTCGGCCACGTCCGCGTCTGGCGGAGCCCGGGGAGAAACAAGCATTGGAAATCGCGGCCGTAATCCTGGCTGCCGGCCAGGCCAGCCGCATGGCGCATTCCGGCAAACATAAATTGCTCGCCGAGTTCGATGGCGTGCCGCTGGTGCGGAAATCGGTGGCGAGCGTGCTCGGCTCGACCGCCGATCGCTCGGTGCTGGTCATCGGTTATCGTGCCGACGATATCCTGGCGGCGATCGAACATCTCGAATGTCCTGTCGTCCACAATGCCGATTTCGCCACCGGCATGGCTTCGTCACTGAAGGCCGGGCTTGCAGCGGTTCGCGGTGACGCGGACGGCATTCTGGTGATGCTTGCCGATATGCCCGGCGTCCAGTCCGCCGATCTCGACAAGCTGATTTCAGCGTTCAAGGCCGAGGAAGGCCGGGCGATCGTCCGCGCCGTCTCCGGTGGACAGCGCGGCAATCCCGTCATCCTGCCGCGATCGACATTCGATGCGATCGCCAGGCTCGATGGCGATATCGGCGCGCGGCCGGTCATCGAGAAAAGCGGCCTGCCGATCATCGATGTCGAGATCGGCGCGGCGGCGCATCTCGATACCGACACACCCGAAGAGATTGCCGCAGCCGGCGGTATCCTGATCAATTGACTTTCTCAACAGGTCTTTGGGATATCTGCGAAAATCGCCGGATTTTAACTTGACATAAACGGTCTACTTATTCATTTTCCGCAGCAGCCGGCACGGCCTGAAGGCGTGCCGTAATGTAGGCCACCAGCCAGCCGCCAGTTCAATTCCGGGGCAAGCCAAACAAGGACAGAATGAATTTGGCGAGGGTTTGCCGTGGGTGTTTCGAAGCGTTTGGTCGCCGTGCTGATGGCTGGCGCCGCCTTTGCCGTTGTCTTGCCGTATCAGGGTGTGTGGGCGCAATCGGACGAATCCGATACGATCACGCTGGATGACGACTCGGGGAGCGACGCGACGACGACCGCCAGTGACGGCGACGACGGTGTCGATGCGAGCGGGGCCACAAAGCTCAAGCGGCTGGTGATCGGCGCCGACAGCAGTGCGGCCGATATCACCAACACGCCGGCGGCGGTTTCGACGATCGATTCCGAGACCTTCAAGGAGCGCTTTGCTGGCGATGTCAATGACGCGATCCGTTCGACGCCGGGCGCCTTTACCCGCGAGCACGCGGAACAGCCGGGCATCGTCGTCAACATCCGCGGCATGCAGGGCATGGGCCGCGTCAACACGATGATCGACGGCGTTCCGCAGACCTTCCGCAATCTTTCCGGCCACGGTGGCACGTTCGACAACATGGCTTACGTCGATCCCAACATGATCGTCGGCGTCGATATCAATCGCGGCGCCGTGCCCGGCAATGACGGATTGGGTACGCTTTCCGGCTCTGCGAACCTGCGGACGATCGGCATTGACGACGTGTTGTTGCCCGGCAAGGACTATGGTGGCCTGACGATATTGCAGTTCGGCACCAATGGCAGAAACTTCTCGCGCATGTCGGCGGCGGGTTGGATGCATCCGCTCGACAACGAGGGGTCGGTGTCGATCATGGGCGCACTCAGCGGCAGCAACTTCAACAATTACAGGAATGGCGACGGCATCGAATACTCCTTCGATGCATCGCAGGATCCGCGTTCCGGCCTGTTCAAGCTCGACTTCGCGCCGAACAGCGATCACTCGCTGCAACTGGGCGGGATCTGGTACGACAACGCATTCAAGGTCGAGAGCGCCGATTACGACTGGCAGATCAACAACCAGACCTATACGGCAAAATATGCCTACCAGCCGGGCGACAACATCATCGATTTGAAGATCAACGCCTATGCCAATATCACCGATATCAAAATGTTCAGTGACGACGGCGTGTTCGCGGGCCGCGACGGCACCAATACCGGGCTCGGTTTCGATATCGGCAATACCAGCATTCTCGAGATCAGCGACATCAGCGACATTAAGTTCAACTACGGGGCAGCGATCAACTCCGACGCATTCAAGGCCAATGATGCGCGTGGCGCCAATCCCGACGGCACGCTGATCAAGAGCGGCGCCTTCATGGATGCGACGCTGACCCAGGGGATTTTCGGGCTGACGGCCGGCCTCCGCTATGATGCGTGGAATCTCAGCGGCGCCAAAAACTTTGACGAGCCTGGCACGGGGGAATGCCCCGCTGATCATGTCGGCCTTTGCGACCAGCCGAGCCGCCATGGCGGCGAGTGGAATCCCAAGATCGGTGCGACGATCACGCCCAAGGACTGGCTGCAATTCTATGCCAACTACACCTATTCGATGCGGCCGCCGACGGCATCGGAAATGTTCTATCCCGGTGGTCATAACTTCGACGGTACCAGCAAACCAATCAACAACAATCCTAATCTCGTGCCGGAACGGCAAAAGGGGCTCGATATCGGCGTCAACCTGCGCGGTGACGATATCTTCATGCCCGGCGACACCGGCTATATGAAGCTCGGCTATTTCCGCAACCGGATCTCGGATTACATCACCTATGGCTTCGGCGAGGACGGCAAGGTCAAGTGGGTAAACGCGCCTGGCATAACCACCATGCAGGGCGTCGAACTCGAAGGCGGCTATGATATCGGCCGTGCATTCACCAAGCTTTCCGTGACGATCGCCGATACCACGCAGCCGATCGGCGAGGGTGCCGGCTTCGGCAACGATGTCGGCACGCTGCCGGACGATTTTGCCACGCTCGACGCCGGCATGCGTTTCTTCGATCAGAAACTGACGCTGGGAAGCCGCGTGCGCTATACGGGCGACAGCATCCAGGCGTTCTTCGACCAGAAGGACACGATGATGCGCCCGAGCTATACGCTGGTCGATTTCTACGGGTCATGGAAGATCAACGACAACTTCCGTGCCTTCTTCTCGATCGAGAACGCGCTCGACAAGAGCTATTGGACCGCCAATACCGGCACCAGCGATATTTTCAGCGGCATCACCAACGGCCGCGGCCGGACGATCATCGTCGGCGCCACTGCGCGGTTCTGACGGCTTGACTTTATGTTGGAAATCCCTCCGACTGTCCTGAGGATAGCCGGAGGGTTTGCATGGACAATGACGATATTCAGGACCTGTTCCAGTCGGTCGGGCCGGTCACCATCAAGCGCATGTTCGGTGGCAAGGGCATCTATCTCGACGGCATGATCATCGCCATCCACCTGCGCGACGAACTGATGCTGAAAGGCGACAAGGAGGCGGGGCCACTCTATGAAGAGGCGGGTTCGCACCAATGGACCTATACGCACAATAAGAGCAAAAAGCCCGTTTCCATGCCCTACTGGCCGATCCCGTCCGAGGCGTTCGACGATTCGGACGAGGCGGCGAAATGGGTGCGCGTGGCGGTGGAGGCCGCAAGGAGGAGCGGGAAGTAGCGGGGTTGGCGTCGGTGGAAAGGCCTCAAACGCAGAGCTTGTATCGACATCCTACCGCCTCTTCAGATGGCTGACCGCATCCAACGTAAACTTCGATACCGGCTGGGGCAGCGCGTCGAGATCGAACCAGCCGAATTCCGGCAGTTTGTCAGGTTCCGTTACCTGGGGTTCGCCGGCGAAATCCGATGTCTGGTAGATAAGAGATACCCAATGCTGGGCTTCGTCCTCGAAAATCTGCTCGGAGAGACATAGGAAATCGATTTTGCCGATCGTCAGACCAGTTTCTTCCTCTGCCTCGCGGCGGGCAGCCAGATAGGAATATTCAAGGTGATCGATCTTGCCGCCGACAATGTTCCAGTGACCGGCCTCCGGCGGGCGAACGCGACGGTACAAAAGCAGCTTGCCATCCCGAAGGATGGCAAGGCCCGTTCCGAGGCCGGGATAATTGCGGCCGGGCATTCGCTTATTTGAGCGCGGCGCTGGTCAGCATGAAGGCGGGGACATCATCGCCGAAACCGACCGGTGTCGGCCCGTCGTCCTGCTGGTGGTAACGGCGGCGGCGATTGTCGTCATTGGCCGGATAAGGACGATCCTGATAGTTCCGCTCCTGATGCGAACGCTCGTTCTGGGAGCGTTCGGGCTGCGAACGATCAGGACGCGGCGCCGCATCCCTTTTCACGGCTGTGGTGTTTTTGGCCACGGGCTTCTCCGGTCTTTTCGAATCGATATCGACAACGGCGGTAGCTTCTACCGCGGGGGTGTCATTTTTATGAACCCCGGCATCCTTTCTCGGACCACGATCCCGATTGCGATCACGATCGCGTCCGCCACTGCGACGTTCGGGGCGGCCTTTTTCTTCGCCAGCCTCGCTTGGCGGCAGTTGCGACACATCGCCCTTGTGCCATTCGATCTTTTCGCCGATCAGTTTTTCGATGGCGTCGAGGTGCTTGGTATCGCGCTTGGTGACCAGCATGAAGGCGGCACCCGAGCGACCGGCACGACCGGTACGGCCGATGCGATGGACATAATCCTCGGCATGGATCGGCACATCGAAATTGAAGATATGGCTGACATCGGGGATATCGAGGCCGCGGGCGGCGACGTCGGAGGCCACGAGAATCTTCAGATTGCCGTCGCGGAAACCCTGCAGCATGTTGGTGCGCGAACGCTGGTCCATGTCACCATGCAGCGCGCCGACTTCAAAACCGTGACGCTCAAGCGAGCGAAAAAGGTCAGCCACGTCCTTCTTGCGATTGCAGAAGATGATGGCATTCTTGATATCGGCATCGACTTCGCGGATCAGGTCGCGCAGCGATGCGCGTTTTTCCCAATCCAGCCCATGGCTGGCGACCAGCCGCTGGGTGATGGTCTTGGTGGTGGAGGCCGGGGCCGAAACTTCCACCCGTTCGGGGTTCTGCAGGAACGCATCGGCCAGCTTCTGGATTTCCGGCGGCATGGTTGCCGAGAAAAACAGCGTCTGGCGGGTGAACGGGATCATCTTGGCGATCCGCTCGATATCGGGAATGAAACCCATGTCGAGCATGCGGTCGGCTTCGTCGATGACGAGAATCTCGACGCCGCTCATCAGCAGCTTGCCGCGCTCGCAATGATCGAGCAGGCGGCCCGGCGTGCAGATCAGCACATCGGCGCCGCGCTCGAGCTTGCGGTCCTGATCGTCGAACGAAACGCCGCCAATCAGCAGGGCAACATTGAGCTTGTGGTTCTTGCCATACTTTTCGAAATTCTCGGCGACCTGGGCGGCAAGCTCGCGTGTCGGCTCGAGGATCAGCGTGCGTGGCATGCGTGCCCGGGCCCGGCCCTTTTCCAGAAGCGTCAGCATCGGCAGCACAAAGGATGCCGTCTTGCCTGTGCCCGTCTGGGCAATACCCAGAATATCGCGGCGCATCAAAGCATGCGGAATTGCGCCGGCCTGGATGGGGGTGGGTATCGAGTAACCGGCATCTGTGACGGCGGAAAGGACTTTCTGGCTAAGTCCAAGGTCTTGAAAGGTTGTCAAAGGAAATGATTTTCCGTTCGTTGGCGTTCATGTGCGGAAGAATCGGCGCGGTAGCGCGCGAGATGCGGTGCACATAATCGTTAACGCCCGCAAAGTCAAGAAAATCACCGGCTTGAACTGCACGCGAACCGCCAACCTGGTAAATAATCAACTTGATAATCCACAAATATCGTTTTGGCGGCGCAATAGCGGTCATATTTACTCGATGTAGGTATCGAGTTTCATGCCTGCATTCAGGAAGCGCAAGGGATCGACCGCCTGATTGTTTCGGCGGACCTCGTAATGCAGATGCGGGCCGGTCGAGCGTCCGGTCGAGCCGGAGAGCGCGATCAGGTCGCCTTCGTTTACCTTGTCGCCTTTCCTGACCAGCACTTTCGACAGGTGACCATAGCGGGTGGAGATACCGTTGCCGTGATCGATCTCGACCATGATGCCGTAGCCGCCGGCGGGGCCGGCGAAAGTGACAATCCCGACGCCTGTCGAGATGACGTTGGTGCCGGGCTTCTCGCGGAAATCGATGCCGGCATGCATTGCGAGCTTGCCAAAGAATGGATCGACCCGGTTGCCGAACAGCGACGTGATCTGCTTGCCCGGGGCAGGATTGGCGAACGGCAGCTTGCGGGCGAATTTCTTGACGCGTTCCAGCTGGTCCAGTGCCAGATCGAGGTTGGAGAGCGAGTTTTCGAACTGGTCTGCGGTTTCCGGCGCGACATAGGGGCCGCCGATTGCACTGTCCGGATCGAGATCCACGTCCGCTGTTTCCGGCAGCTTGAAGCCGGTATTGCTCAGAATCTGCTGGATCTTGTCGGCCCGCGATGCGGCATCTGCCGTCAGGTTCTGGATATGCGACAGCTGCTTGTATTCGATGTCCTTGAGCGAATGGGTGACCTTGGAGAAAATCTTGTCTGCGCGGTCGGCGACATCGCCGTTATTGGCGGCAAAGGAGAGCGAACGGGTCTTCACGCCCAGGTTGGCCTGCTTTTCATCGAGCAGCGTCTCAAACGCAGTGACCGGTGCAGCGTCCGTGCGCTCGTCCGTCGTCGTGGTCTCGGCATCGGTGCTGGAAAATGTGGCATCGAGACCGGAATTCTCGGCCCGCTCCAGCACGTTGCCCATCTTCCCCTGGCGGGAAGTCAGGGCCATCTGCTGTTCGAGCAGTTTTTCGACCTTGCCCTCGACCAATTGCTGGTCGAGCAATTGCCGCGAGGTAATGCGATCGACCTGAGCGCGCAGAGCCGAAATGCGGTCCTCATAGTCATGCTGCATACGGGCCTGGCGGGCCATCGAGCCGCCGATCAGATCGTCGCGGACGATGAGATAGGCGGTGGCGGCGAGGTAGACGACCATCACGGCACCAAAGGCCGAGACGCCGAGCGCCGCCATCCACGGGCGGATGGTCATATGGCGTACCGTCTCGCCGCTCGCGAGGATGAGAAGATGGTTTTGCTTGCGCCTGCCGAAAACCTGATTCTGCCCGCCGCCAGTCACTTTGCACACCCTCCGCGCGATCATGCGAAAAAACGGAGCGGAAATACATGTTCCGCTTGTGGGCGATTACAAACTATTAAGGTTAATAAACCGTGTAATCCCGGTCGTCTCCCGTGCTGGGTCAGGCATTTGAAATGGAGGAGAGTGCGCGGTAGAAGCCGGGCGTCAGACCCGCTTCGGCCCGGGCGAGATCGTTGAACGGCGCCTTGAGGCCACCCCGGAAGTTTGCCCGCACCAGCGACTGGAATGCGGCGGCCGGATCCTTCTTCTCGCGGGCGCAAAGAAAGCGGAACCATTTGGCGCCGACCGCGACATGGCCTTTCTCGTCGTTGTAGATGACGTCGAAGATCGAGGCACTGGCCTCGTCGCCGAGTTCGCGAAGCTTGTCGCGCATCGATGGGGTGACGTCGAGCCCGCGCGCCTCCAGAATGAGCGGCACGACCGCGAGCCGTGCCGTCAGATCGTTGCGGGTATGGTGGGCCGCTTCCCACAGGCCGTCATGGGCAGGTAGGTCGCCATAATCCGCATCGAGTTCGCGCAGCCGCCGACGCACCATGCCGAAATGCTTGGCTTCCTCGAAGGCCACCTGCATCCAGCCGTCGAAGAATGAGCGGGGCACGGGCTGGTCGGCGAAGCGGGCGACGATATCGAGCGCCAGATCGACGGCATTGAGTTCGATGTGGCAGATGGCGTGCAGAAGCGCGATGCGGCCCTGCAGCGTGTGCAGCGAGCGCTTCTTCATCTTGCCCGGCGATATCAGTTCGGGCTTTTCCGGACGCCCGGGGCGGGCGGGCGGCTGCGGATCGAGCGGTGAGCGCAGCGAGAGGACTCGTTCATTCCACAGCCTGTGGGTCTCCTGCGTCAGCGCGACCTTACGATCGAGATCGGCGGCGGAGATCGCCGCGATCGCACCGGCCCGCAGGGTGGGAATGGAAAAATCAGGAGTCATCTGAATCGGTTATCCGCCTTCGCTCTGGTGATGATTGAGATTATTGAAGCGCTTTCGCGGCCTCAAGCACGTCTTCGGCGTGGCCCTTGACCTTTACCTTGCGCCAGATCCGCGCGATCTTGCCGTGTGCGTCGATCAGGAAAGTCGCGCGTTCGACGCCCATGTATTTGCGGCCGTACATCTGTTTTTCGATCCACAGGCCATAGGCCTCGATCGCCAGCCTTTCCTCGTCGGCCGCCAGCGTGATGCCCAGGCCATGCTTGCTGCAGAAATTGTCATGCTTGCGAACGCTGTCCGGTGATACGCCGACAACAATGGCTCCGGCCCGCTCGAAATCATTTGCGAGCCGAGTGAAGTCGATCGCCTCGACCGTGCAGGCTTCGGTATTGTCCTTAGGATAGAAATAGAGAATCACTTTTTTGCCCAAATGCTCTGAAAGGGAGACCTCGCCTCCGCCATTGGTGGGTAATGTGAAACCCGGGGCTTGATCGGCAATCTGCAATTCGGTCATGTTGCGTTCAGGTTCTTTCTGCACGTATGCAACGGCTCCAGGGAATCATCTGGGCGTCAGACAGCGTGTTATAATGCGCAAGTTATCGAAAGGCACCGTTTGTTGACGGATATTCGCGGCGAAAAGGTCATGTTCGGCAAGGGCGATTACCATCACCTGGATGCCTTGCCGTCCGCGTGCTGCGACGAAGCGATGGTGCTTGCCACGCCGCGAAGGAAAAGCTGGACGAAGCGTCTCATCAAACTTGCCGTCTTTCTCATACTGCTCGTTTCGATCGGCATCGGTTCGCTGTTCATTGCGCTCGAGGAGGGATATCTCGACCAGACGCTGACATCGCGCGCCGAACAGGGGCTGTCGAGCGCATTGGGCGCCGACTTCAAACCCGAGGTCGGAGCGGTGCGGCTCAGATTTTCCAGTAACTGGATGCTGGCGCTTGCCGCCGTCGATGTGAGAATCACGCATGTCGAAAGCGGCATCGTGGCTTTGAGAACGGATTCGATCACCGCCGTCCTCGATCCGCTGGCGCTGCTGCGGGGACGCGTGGCGCTGGCGCGCGCCGAGATCGGCAAGGCCGAAGGCGACCTGCGCTTCCTGCCGCCAGGCGCGGCTATCGATTGGAAAACCGTGCGTATCGACAGCGTGCCGCAATTGCTGGCCAGTTTCTATCCAAATCTCGATCGGGGCGTTGCGGCGCTCGAAAAAGCCAGCACCGAGGAGATCGTTGCCAACAGCATTTCCCTGCTGTTGCCGACGCCCACGCCGCTTGGCGACAAGGTGGAGCTCAAGGGTCTCGAATTTTTCCGTCGGGGGGATGGCAAGTACGTCCTCTCGACCGATATCCATTACGGCAAGCTCAATCCCCGGCTGACATTGTCCTTCGATACGGTCGATGGCCGGGCAGATGCGATCAATCTCGATCTGGCAGGGGTCGCCTCCGAGCCGCTGTTGTTGAAATACAGCAGGGTCACCGGCGAGCCTCGCTATGGCATAGACCTGCCGCTCGATCTGGCCATGACTGCCGAGCGTGACCGCAACCTTGTCTTCAAAGTGACCGCCGGCGAGGGGCTGTTCTATGCCGATGGTGACGCGGTATCGATCAAGGGCGGCAAGGGCCTGATCTCCTACGATTTCAAGGACAGGAAGCTCGAGCTCTCCGACGGGCTGATCGATCTCGGCCAGACAGTGATACCGCTCGAAGGCGGTGCACTGGACCTTGACCGCACGGTCGCAGGCAAGCCCCCCGGTTTCGCCTTCGAAGTGGTCGGCAACGACGCTGTCGCCGATGCCGAAGGCTCCGGCGAGCTACCGGAACAGTTCAATGCCTCGGCGCGCGGTTATTTCCTGCCGGCGACGCAGGATCTGCAGCTCGACACGATCGGTGTATCCACGGAATCGGGAAGCCTTGCGGGATCGCTGCATGTGCGTTTCGCCAAGCCGTCACCTGCGGTAAATTTCGCGGCGCGCGCCGACAGCCTCAGCGCGACCTCGGTCAAGCAACTGTGGCCGTTCTGGTTCGGCAAGAAGGCGCGGCACTGGATCCTCACCAACATCAAGGGCGGAACAGTCAAGAATGCCGAAATCGACGTATCGCTTGCGGCGGGCCGCATCCCCGATCATCCCGAACCGCTGGTGTTCGGCCACAACGAACTTCATATCAGCTTCGATGCCGAGGATATGTCGGTGAAGTTCATCAACGAAATGCCGCCGTCGATCAAGACCGACGGGCATTTCGTGATGCAGGACCGGAATATCAAAATCGATATCGGGGATGGCGAGATCGCGCTTCCCTCAGGCAAGGTCATCGACGGCAAGGATGGCGTGTTCGAGATCGCCGACATTTCGGAGAAACCCATGATGGCGAGGCTTGCCATCACTGCGGCGGGTGAAGCCTCGGCGGTGGCCGAATTGTCGAGCTACAAGCCGATCGATGCCATGTCGCGGGCGCCGTTCGCCGTCGCGGACCTGACGGGAAATGTCGAGGCGACCGTGAGCGCGGCATTCGGGCTCGACCGGGCGCAGAATCCTCCCAAGCCCGATTTCGATATTGCGCTCAATCTCGACAAGGTCAGCCTCAAGCAGCCTTTCCAGAACCGCAGGATTTCCAACCTGAACGGAACGCTGGTCATCGACCCGCAATCGGCCGTGCTGGAAGGCAAGGCGGATATCGACGGCATGGGAATGGATGTGTCGCTGACCGAGCCGCTGGCAAAGGATGAAGAACAAAACCGGCAGTGGCAGGTCGAAGGTCAGATCAGCGAAAGCGAGATCCTCAAGATCGCACCGTCGCTGGCTCCCTATATTTCCGGAAAAGTCGGGATCATGGTCGAAAACGCCGGCGACAAGGGCCAGAAGGCGACCATCGACCTGACGTCGACAGGGCTTTCCTTTCCCGTGGTCGGCTGGCGCAAGGGGCCGGGGATCGCGGCGACCGCGGATTTCACAATCGCGTCGCGCGACGGCCTGACCGATATTCGCGATCTCGATTTCACCGGCGATGGCTTTGGTGTCCGGGGCAATATGACGCTCGACAAGCGGGGGCTCGTTTCCGCGAAATTCTCGAGGGTGAAGCTTTCCAGTGCAGACAATTTCGCGCTTTCCCTGACCCGCAAGTCCGGGGGATACAAGATCGATGTCGATGGTGAATCGATCGACATGCGGCCGTTTCTCGATCGTGTGAAATCCTCCACCTCGCCGACCGAAAGCAATGGCCTCAAGACCAATGATACGGTCACCGCCACGATCGGCCGGGCGAGCGGCTACAACAAGGAGAGCCTGTCTTCCGTCATTCTCAAGCTCACCACCACCAAGGGCGTGGTTGCGTCGATGAATTTCAGCGCAGTGACCCGCTCGCGCCAGGCGGTGGTGATCAAGCGGGATGGGGTCGAGGGGGCGATCGACATCACCGCCGGTGACGCAGGCGCCGTGGCGCGCTTTACCGACTTCTACCGAAATATGAACGGCGGCCTGCTGAACGTCACGCTGAAGGCGCGCAATGCGACCTCATGGCGCGGTTCCATCGACATCCGCAATTTCGCACTCGTCAATGAACAGCGGCTCAAATCGATCGTTTCGGCGCGGAGCGGCAAGGACGGCCGCAGCCTTTCGCAGGCCGTGAAGGCCGATATCGACGTCAGCTCGCAAAAATTCCGGCGCGGGTTCGCACGGATACTGCTGGATGGAAAGCAGGTCCGGGTCGAAAACGGCATTGTCCGCGGCGACGAGGTCGGCGCGACGTTTCAGGGGCTTGTGCGCGATGAGAAGGGCCGGACCGAAATGACCGGCACATTCATGCCAGCCTATGGCCTCAATCGCCTGTTCAGCGAATTGCCGCTGATCGGCTCGATCCTCGGCAATGGCCGCGACCGCGGTCTGCTTGGCATAACCTTCAAGCTCGAAGGGCCGTTCGACCAGCCGAAGCTTTCGGTTAATCCGCTGTCGCTGATCGCGCCGGGCGTGTTCCGCAACATCTTCGAGTTCGAATAAAATGCGGAAGCTCTCGCGTCCTCAGCCCGCCTTCACCAGCACGTGCTTCTTCTTGCCGAGCGAGACCTTGATCACCTGATCAGCAGTGAGATCGGCCGTGCCGATGACGCGTTTGTCGTCGCTGACCGGCTGGTCGTTGATCCGCACAGCACCGCCCTGGACATGCCGGCGCGCTTCGCCGTTCGACGCGGCAAGGCCGGCCTTGACGAACAGGGCAAGCAGGCCGATACCGGCCTCGAGTTCGCGGGCGTCGAGCGATACGGTCGGCAGATTGCCGTCGAGCGCGCCTTCCTCGAAGACTTTTCGCGCCGTCTCGGCCGCCTGTTCGGAGGCGGCGCGGCCATGCAGCATGGCGGTGACTTCGGTCGCCAGGATCTTCTTGACGTCGTTCAGCTCGGATCCGCCGAGTGCCGAGAGGCGGGCGATTTCATCCATCGGCAGCGTCGTGTAGAGCCTTAGAAAGCGGCCAACGTCGGCATCCTCGGTGTTGCGCCAGTATTGCCAGAAATCATAGGCCGAGAGCATATCCGGGTTTAGCCAGATCGCGCCTGTCGCGGACTTGCCCATCTTGGCACCCGACGAGGTCGTCAGCAGCGGCGAGGTCAGCGCGAACAGCTGCTTGGTGCCCATCCGGTGACCGAGATCGATGCCGTTGACGATGTTGCCCCACTGGTCGGAGCCGCCCATCTGGATCTGGCAGTCATAGCGCCTGGCGAGCTCGACATAGTCGTAGGCCTGAAGGATCATGTAGTTGAATTCGAGGAAGGATAGCGACTGCTCGCGGTCCAGCCGGGTCTTGACGCTGTCGAAGGACAACATCCGGTTGACCGAGAAATGCCGGCCGACATCGCGGAGGAATTCGAGGTAGTTGATCCCGAGCAGCCAATCGGCATTGTTGACCATCAATGCATCGGTCGAGCCCTCGCCATAGGTGAGGTAGCTGGAAAATACCTTCTTGATCGAGGCGATGTTGCTCTCGATGGTCTCGACAGTCATGAGCTGGCGGGATTCCTCCTTGAAAGAGGGATCGCCGACCATGCCGGTACCGCCACCCATCAGCGACACGGCGCGGTGGCCGCTTTTCTGCAGCCAGTGCAGCATCATGATCTGGATCAGCGAACCTGCATGCAGCGACGGGGCGGTCGGGTCAAATCCGATATAGGCGGTGACCGTTTCCTTCTGTAAGAGTGTATCGAGGCCGGTATCATCTGACGTCTGATGGATGAAGCCGCGTTCGGACAGGGTGTGAAGGAATTCGGATTTGAACTTGGACATGGTGAATTGCTTCCGGATGAATTTTGACCGGGCCTTTAGCAAAGTTTTTCGCAACATGCATCCCTTTCACACATCAATGTTTGCAATGAAATCCATCAATGGCTGAGTTGAAGACCGCGATAGGGCTGATGAGCGGCACGTCGATGGACGGGATCGATATTGCCCTCGTCAGGACGGACGGCGAGGCTCGGGTCGAGCGCGGTCCTTCGCTCGGTATCGCCTACCCGCCGGATTTCAGAAAGAAGCTCGGCGAGGCGCTGGAGATCGCAAAACGAATCCGGAAGCGTGACGAACGCCCTGAAAACATGGCGGAAATCGAACGCGAGCTGACTCAGCGTCATGCAAGTGCGGTCAATGCGTTTCTCGACAAGTTCAGTATCGCGCCCCAAGACGTTGATCTGATTGGATTTCATGGCCAGACTGTGCTGCACCGGCCATTGCAGGGATTGACCGTGCAGATCGGCGATGGACCGCTTCTGGCGCGGGAAACCGGAATTCCTGTCGTCCACGACATGCGCGCCAACGACATGGTGCATGGCGGGCAAGGGGCGCCGCTGGTGCCGGTCTACCATGCGGCGCTGGCGGCGGGACTTTCCGGCTTTGCCGGCAAGTCGATCATGTTCGTCAATATAGGCGGGATTTCCAACCTGACCTTCGTCGCTTCGAGCGGCAGGATCATCGCTTACGATTCCGGGCCCGGAAATACGCTGATCGACCAGTGGGTGGAGGCTGAAGCCGGTGTTCCCTTCGATCAGGGCGGTGCGATCGCCTCGGAAGGCTCTGTGATCGGCACGCTGGCGGATCGTTATCTCGCCCAGCCGTTCTTCACCTCAGACAAGCGCATATCGCTCGACCGCAACGATTTCGTTCCGCCTGCAACAGAAGATATTGGACTGCATGACGGCGCGCGAACGCTGGCTTATGTGACGGCAGCGGCGATTTTCAAATCGATGCGGCATCTGCCGGAGAGGCCCCAACTGATCATCGTCTGCGGCGGCGGACGCTTGAACCGCGTGATCATGGCCGATCTGGCTGATCTGGCAGGAGGGGCGAAGGTGGCAGCAGCGGAAGAATTCGGCTTCAATGGCGATAGCATGGAGGCCGAGGCCTGGGCCTATCTCGCCGTGCGCTCGGCGAGGGGATTGCCGCTGACATTTCCGGGCACGACCGGGGTGAAAGAAGCTGTCACGGGCGGAGTGATGGCGGGGCGGCCAAACGTGTCCGGCTAAAGCCGATCTTCTTCAATCGCGAGCTTTGCCGCCTTCACCAGCAGGCCGGAGCGCGACAAGCCGTGATTGTTCGCATAGTTATCAATGACCTTTAAATCGCTCTCGGGGATCGTGATGTTCACGCGGATTGCGCGATCCTGTTGTTTCGTATCCACCAGGACGGCAACTGCATCACGATTCTCACGGATTTTCATGATGTCATCGAGCGAGGAAGGCGTTGGTATCGCGTCGCCATCCTCAGCCATTCCTTCAATGTGGAAGGTCAGTGCCTCTTCAGCCATGAGACGGGCTTCCTCCAGTGTGCTGCCTGCTGTGATGCAGCCGGGGAAATCCGGGAAAGATACGCCGAAGTCGCTATTTTCTTCCTTGTGAATGAGTGCAACGTAATCGGTCATTTGCTTATCCTCAGTCGCAATCCGGCCTGTTTTTCAATGCTGCGAAGCGTGCCAGCCGGGACATCCTTCCCGGGATGCGGGACGGTCATGCGCCCCGGCTTGTCCGGATGTTTTAATTGCAGGTGGGAGCCTTTTCGGCCGACCTCGATTCAGCCGTCCGCAAGCAGGAGTCTGATAATCTCGCGGCTATCCATTCAGTGTGTATAACGTACACACTGGTTTCATTGCAAATCTGATTGTCGGCTTACCGGATCCGTTTGGCGGCCGGCTCCGGAACCAGTTCGCCGGCCATGCGCCGGTCGAGATAGTCGCCGCATTCCTCGATCAGCGTATCCATCTGGCCGGAGAAAAAGTGGTTGGCGTCCGGAAGCGTCTTGTGGGTGATCAGGATACCCTTCTGGGCCTTCAGCTTGTCGACGAGCCCCAGGACGTCCTTCTCAGGTGCGACCTTGTCGGCTTCGCCGTTGATGATCAGGCCGGACGACGGGCAGGGTGCCAGGAAGGAGAAATCATAGGTGTTGGGCTGCGGCGCGACAGAAATGAAGCCTTCGATCTCGGGGCGGCGCATCAGGAGCTGCATGCCGATCCATGAACCGAAGGAATAGCCGGCGACCCAGCAACTCTTCGAATCGGGATGCAGGCTCTGCACCCAGTCGAGCGCCGAGGCGGCGTCGGAAAGTTCGCCCGCGCCATGGTCGAATTCGCCCTGGCTGCGGCCGATCGAACGGAAATTGAACCGGAGCGTGGTGAAACCGCGCTTCTGGAACATGTAGAACATCTGATAGACAATCTGATTGTTCATCGTTCCGCCGAATTGCGGATGCGGATGAAGAATGATCGCAATCGGAGCGCTTTTCTGTTTGGAGGGCTGATAGCGGCCTTCCAGGCGTCCGGCCGGACCATTGAAGATGACTTCGGGCATTCTTACTCCAGATGTTGAATGTTCCAAAAACAGCCCGGAAACTGCATTCCAGTCTTGACGAAAGCAGTCAGCTTTTCTAAGAGCTAGTTTAGAACCATTCGAAAGTTAGGGCCTTGGCCCGTTTCGTGTGACGCTTCATAAGACAGGCGAGACCGGAATTACAAGAAAAATGCGATTCGGTTCGGTTTATCTCGCCAGGGACAGTTATTGAGCATGAGCAATACCCGCGCCTATATGGACTGGAATGCGACAGCGCCGCTTCTTGACGAAGCGCGCGAAGCATTCCTGCGCCTGGCGCTGATGGAAGGCAACCCGTCCTCCGTCCACAAGGAAGGCCGGGCAGTGCGTGCCGAAATCGAGTCGGCCCGGCGTTCGATTGCCCTTGCCTTGAACGCCAGGCCGGCAAGCGTCGTCTTCACCAGCGGCGCGACGGAAGCAGCCAATCTGGCGCTGACGCCCGATTACCGGATGGGACGGGCAGCGTTGACGATCGGCCGTCTCTATGTTTCAGGCATCGAGCACAAGGCAATCTTCGAGGGCGGGCGTTTTCCGGCATCGGCCGTTTCAGTCTTTCCGGTCACCGGTGATGGCGTTGCCGATCTCGCGGCGCTGGACGCGATGCTGGCCGGACATGATAAATCCAGTGGCCTGCCGATGGTGGCGTTGATGCTGGCCAACAACGAGACCGGTGTCATCCAGCCGGTGCGGGAGGCCGCTTCGATCGTGCATAGGCATGGTGGCGTGCTGGTCGTCGATGCCGTGCAGGCCTTTGGTCGTATCGCGCTTGACATCGAAGCGCTCGGCGCTGATTTCCTGATCGTCTCCAGCCACAAGATCGGTGGACCCAAGGGCGCGGGCGCGCTTGTCGCCCGTGGCGAGACCATGATGCCGTCGGCGCTGATCCGCGGCGGCGGCCAGGAAAAGGGCCATCGTTCGGGCACCGAGAATGCCGCTTCCATCACCGGTTTCGGTGCTGCAGCGCAGGCTGCTGCATCCGATATCGACACCCGGACGGCAACGCTTGCCGCCCGGCGCGACAGGCTTGAAGCCGCGATGCTGGATATCGTGCCCGGCATCGTGATTCACGGCCGGCTGGTGGATCGCCTGCCGAACACGACGTTCTTCTCTCTGGACGGGATGAAATCGGAAACCGGGCAGATCGCTTTCGATCTCGAAGGCGTGGCGCTCTCGGCGGGTTCGGCCTGCTCCTCGGGCAAGGTGGGCGAAAGCCATGTTCTGATGGCCATGGGTTTCGATCCGCGCATGGGAGCCTTGCGTATTTCCTTCGGGCATTCGACCTCGGAAACGGATATGGAGCGGACAATTGCCGCATTCCGCCGTATTGCAGGCCGCCTGACCAAGGCGGACGCTGCCTAGATCTTTTGCGGATCGTCAAAAATCCGCTTGCCAAAAGGGGTGAAAATCGCCTTCTGGCCACACTATATAGACAGCAACGCCTTGCATCAAAAAGCATGCGCGAGCTGTCACAACGACAACAAGCTGCCGGCCTTGACCCGGCGAGATTGGAGATCGAAATGGCTGCGGTTCAAGAGACCATAGACCAGGTCCGCGCGATCGATGTGGACCAATACAAATACGGGTTCGAAACCAATATCGAATCCAACACCGTGCCGCCGGGCCTGAACGAAGACGTCATTCGCCTGATCTCGGCGAAGAAAGACGAGCCGGACTGGATGCTGGAATGGCGGCTGGAAGCCTATCGCCGCTGGCTGACCATGATCGAGCCGGACTGGGCGCGCGTTCACTATCCGAAGATCGACTTCAACTCGATCAGCTATTATTCCGCCCCGAAGAGCCAGTCTGGGCCGATGTCGCTCGACGATATCGATCCGGAAATCCTGAAAACCTATGAGAAGCTCGGCATACCCCTGCGCGAGCAGGAAATCCTGGCCGGCGTGCAGAACCGGAGAATCGCCGTCGATGCGGTGTTCGATTCCGTCTCGGTGGTCACGACCTTCAAGGAAGAGCTGAAGAAGGCCGGCGTAATCTTCATGTCGATCTCCGAAGCGCTGCGCGAACATCCCGATCTGGTGCGCAAATATCTCGGCTCGGTCGTGCCGGTCACCGACAATTTCTATGCGACCCTGAATTGCGCCGTCTTCACCGATGGTTCGTTCGTTTATGTTCCCAAGGGCGTGCGTTGCCCGATGGAATTGTCGACCTATTTCCGCATCAACGAGAAGAATACCGGCCAGTTCGAACGGACGCTGATCATTGCGGAAGAGGGGGCCTACGTCTCCTATCTCGAAGGTTGCACCGCGCCGCAGCGCGACGAGAATCAGTTGCATGCCGCTGTGGTCGAGCTCGTTGCGCTTGATGATGCCGAAATCAAGTATTCGACGGTGCAGAACTGGTATCCCGGCGACAAGAACGGCAAGGGCGGCATCTACAATTTCGTCACCAAGCGCGGCGATTGCCGCGGCAAGAATTCCAAGATCTCCTGGACGCAGGTCGAGACCGGTTCGGCGATCACCTGGAAATACCCGTCCTGCATCCTGCGCGGCGATGGTTCGCGCGGCGAGTTCTATTCGATCGCGGTATCCAACGGCTATCAGCAGGTCGATTCCGGCACCAAGATGCTGCATCTCGGCAAGAACACCTCGAGCCGGATCATCTCCAAGGGCATTTCGGCCGGCCATTCCAACAACACCTATCGCGGCCAGGTCAATGTCCACCGCAAGGCGGACAATGCCCGCAACTTCACCCAGTGCGACTCGCTGCTGATCGGCGACAAGTGCGGCGCCCATACCGTGCCCTATATCGAGGCCAAGAACTCGACGGCGCAGCTCGAACATGAAGCGACGACATCGAAAGTGTCCGAGGATCATCTGTTCTACTGCATGCAGCGCGGCATTCCGCAAGAGGCAGCACTGGCGCTGATCGTCAACGGTTTCGTGCGCGAAGTCATCCAGGAACTGCCGATGGAATTTGCCGTCGAAGCGCAGAAGCTGATCGGCATCAGTCTGGAAGGCAGTGTCGGTTGACCTGACCGGCCCGTCCTCGTTGTCTCCTTCGCGGCTGATGCCGCATTCGTTATTCGTAGGAAAAGAAAATGCTTGAAATCAGAAATCTGCATGCCCGCATCGCCGAGGACGGCACCGAGATCATCCGTGGCCTGAACCTGACGGTCAAGGCCGGCGAAGTCGCCGCGATCATGGGGCCGAACGGCTCGGGCAAGTCGACGCTCTCCTATATCCTGTCGGGTCGTGAAGACTACGAAGTGACCGAAGGCGACATCCTGTTCAACGGCGAGAGCATTCTCGAACTCAACCCGGCCGAACGCGCCTCGAAGGGCATTTTCCTGGCCTTCCAGTATCCGGTGGAAATACCGGGCGTTGCGACGATGCAGTTCCTGAAGGTGGCGATGAACGAGCAGCGCAAGGCGCGCGGCGAAGCCGAACTGACGACGCCGGAATTCATCAGGCGCGTCAAGGCCGAGGCGAGCGGATTGCAGATCGACATGGACATGCTGAAGCGTCCTCTGAATGTCGGCTTTTCCGGCGGCGAGAAGAAGCGCGCGGAAATCCTGCAGATGGCGCTGTTGCAGCCGTCGCTTTGCGTATTGGACGAAACGGATTCCGGCTTGGATATCGATGCGCTGAAGATCGTTGCCGATGGTGTCAACGCGCTGCGTTCGCCCGATCGCGCCATCGTGGTGATCACCCATTATCAGCGGCTGCTTGATCATATCGTGCCGGATACGGTGCACGTGCTCTACAAGGGCCAGATCATCAAGAGCGGCCAGAAAGAGCTTGCCCACGAACTGGAAGCCAATGGCTATGCCGATATCATCGGCGAGGCGGCATAAATGACGATCCAGATACCAATCAAGCCGACGGCGGCCGAGACCGGGCTGCTCGAAGCATTCGGCGGCGCGATCGGGCAATTGCCGGGTGACGCCTCGATCACCACCCAGCGCAGCACGCTGGTTCAGGGTATCAAGACGCTCGGTCTGCCGACACGCCGCCGCGAAGCCTGGCATTACACCGATCTGCGTTCGCTGATGAACTCTGTTCCGGCGGCAGCGGGCAATAGTGCCGCCGCCCTCGCACCGCTGGTCGCCAATGCGCAGGTTCTGCCGATCTCCAATGGTGTGGCGGACAAGTCCGCAACGCTCACCGGTGCGGTGGTCAAGCGCTACAGCGACAGCCTGCTCGACGGCTCGGCGCTGAAGGGGCTTACAGTCCGCGATGCCGACGATCTTGTCGGGCGGCTGAATGGAAGTTTCGTCCGGGACGGTTACGCGATCCATTTTCCCGAAGGCTATGAGAGCGACCGGCCAGTCGAAATCCAGCTCGTCCAGGGTGGCGGCTTCGTCAATACGCGCGTGCCGGTCAATTTCGGCGCCGGTGCCAAGGCGACCGTGATCGAGCGGCACCATGGCGGTGGAGACAGTGCCGCGCTGGTGTCGTCGGTCAGTGACATCACGCTCGGCGAGGGCGCCGAGGTGACCTGGGTCATCCTGCAGCAGCAGGGTGTCGATGATACCCATCTCGGGCAGATCCGCGTCAAGTTCGGCAAGGATGCCAAGCTCCGGCTCTACATCGTCAATGCCGGCGGCCGCCTCGTGCGCCAGGACATTTTCATCGACGTCGATGGTGAGGGTTCCGACCTGACCTTGCGTGGAATCAACCTGCTCGGCGGCGGCAGCCATACCGATGTGACCCTTGTGCTCGGGCACAATGTCGCGAACACGACGTCGACCGAAGTCATGCGCAATGTCGTTTTCGATCGCGCCAAGGGCGTTTTCCAGGGACAGATCCGCGTCGCGCCCGACGCGCAGAAGACTGATGCGAAAATGTCCTGCAATACGTTGCTGCTGTCCGACGAAGCCGAATTCTCCAGCAAGCCGGAGCTGGAAATCTTTGCCGACGACGTGGTCTGCGGCCATGGCGCCACGGTTGCCGATATCGATCACCGCCACCTGTTCTATCTCCAGTCACGCGGCATTCCGGAACAGCAGGCCCGCGGGCTGCTGATCCAGGCTTTCGTACAGGAAACGGTCGAGGAACTGGATGACGAGCCGCTGATCGAGGCTCTGGAAGGCGTGATCCAGACGTGGATGGAAAAGCGCCTCTGATCGGCGTCCAGCATCGACGACGTTATCCTCGGGCTTGACCCGAGGATCCACGCCTGAAGTGCAGCCGGCGACCTACAATATGGATACTCGGGTCAAGCCCGAGGATGACACATCGAGAGGTTGGCCATAGGTCCAACTTACATCCTCCCCGGCGGGGAGAAGGTGGCCCGCCCTTCGACAAGCACAGGAAACGATACATGTCTGGCAATGGCACTTACAACGTCGAGGCGATCCGCAAGGATTTTCCCATCCTGTCGAAGACGGTCTACGGCAAGCCGCTCGTCTATCTCGACAATGGCGCCTCGGCCCAGAAGCCGCAGGCTGTCATCGATGCGATCAGCCATGCCTACTCCAACGAATATGCCAATGTCCATCGCGGCCTGCATTTCCTTTCCAATGCCGCGACCGATGCCTATGAGGCGGCGCGCGAGAAGGTGCGGAAGTTCCTCAACGCCGGGTCGGTCGACGAGATCGTCTTCACCAAATCCTCGACAGAGGCGATCAACACGGTCGCCTATGGCTGGGGCATGCCGAATATCGGCGACGGCGACGAGATCGTCATTTCGATCATGGAGCACCATTCCAACATCGTGCCGTGGCATTTCATCCGCGAGCGACAGGGCGCCAAGCTTGTCTGGGCGCCGGTCGATGACGACGGCGCCTTCAATCTCGACGATTTCGAGAAATGCCTGACCGACAAAACAAGGCTCGTCGCCATCACGCATATGTCGAATGCGCTTGGCACGATCGTCAATGTCAAGGAAGTCTGCCGCATCGCCCATGAGCGCGGCATTCCGGTGCTGATCGACGGATCGCAGGGCGCGGTGCATCTGCCGGTCGATGTCCGCGATATCGATTGCGACTGGTATGTGATGACGGGCCACAAGCTCTATGGACCCTCGGGCATCGGGGTGCTCTATGGCAAGTCCGGACGCCTGGCCTCCATGCGGCCGTTCCAGGGCGGTGGCGAGATGATCGCCGAAGTCACGATGGACGACGTCACTTACAACGATCCGCCGCACCGGTTCGAAGCGGGCACGCCGCCGATCGTCCAGGCGATCGGGCTTGGCTATGCACTGGATTATATGGAGAATATCGGCCGCGCCGCGATCGCAGAGCATGAGGCCGGGCTGGCTGCCTATGCCGCCGAGCGGCTGCGTTCGGTCAACGCCCTGAAGATTTTCGGCAATGCACCGGGCAAGGGCGGCATTTTCTCCTTCGAACTCGAAGGCATTCATGCCCATGACGTGTCGATGGTGATCGATCGCGACGGCGTCGCGGTGCGGGCCGGCACCCATTGTGCGCAGCCGCTCTTGACGCGCTTCGGCGTCACCTCCACATGCAGGGCATCATTTGGACTTTACAATACCCGGGCCGAGGTCGATGTTCTGGTCGAGGCATTGGAACACGCCCGCAAATTCTTTGCGTGAGAGAGACACCGCCATGAGCACAACCGAAGCCGAAAAGATCGACGTCCGCGAAGGCCTCGTCAAATCCACCATCCCGCCGGCGGAGCTTGATCGCCTCAGCGACGACATTATCGCGGCGCTGAAGACGGTCTACGATCCCGAAATCCCCTCCGATATCTATGAGCTCGGGCTGATCTATCGCGTCGATATCGAGGACGACCGGATGGTCAGGATCGTCATGACGCTGACCGCGCCGGGCTGCCCGGTTGCAGGCGAAATGCCGGGCTGGGTGGAAAATGCAGTGGGCGCGGTGGAAGGCGTCATGGGCGTCGAAGTGACCATGACCTTCGATCCGCCCTGGTCCGCCGACCGTATGAGCGAAGAGGCGCAGGTCGCGCTCGGATGGTATTGAGCTCGATTTCGGGCTAGGATGTTACCGAACAGGAGATCGGGCCTATGGGGCGCATGGAGAGACTGAGCATCGAACTTCCGCCTGAGGTCAGCGAGATTGTCGAGGAGGCGGTGGCGTCGGGAGAGTTCGCTTCTGTGAGCGAGATGGTGTCGTCCGCGCTGGTGGATTGGAAGGCATCGCGGCTGATCCATGGTTATACTGTTGAAGAGCTTCGTGCGCTCGTTGACGAAGCAGAGGCCAGCGGCGAGCCGATCGATGGCAAACAAGCCTTTCGCGAGGTCAGGGAAGAGCTTGAAGCTTATATAGCAAGTCTGCCATCCAGATGAGTTTCATTCTCCGACCGCGAGCGAAGTCGGACATGCTTTCCATCGCCAAATATATCGCGGACAAAAATCCTGCCGCCTCGTTGGCCGAAGCTGGTGCGATGAAGACAAGGCTATTGAACCATTAACCCGCCTCCATTACATTGGAATCGGAAAACATCGGGCCTTGAACCCGGTCGTTGAAGGAGAATGAGCCGATGGGCTTTGCAGTCATGACCATGACGGATGGCGCAGCGTCGCGCGTCCGGGAAATCGTCGAGAATTCCGCTTCCGATGCGCAAGGCATTCGTGTCGGCATCAAGAAGGGCGGCTGCGCCGGGATGGAATACACCATCAACCTGGTGACGGACGCCAATCCCAAGGACGACCTGATCGAGCGCGATGGCGCCAGGGTCTGGGTCGAGCCGGCGGCGGTGCTCTATCTTCTCGGTACGGAAATGGGTTTCGAGATCACATCGCTGCGGTCGGGTTTCACATTCTCCAATCCGAACCAGACATCGGCCTGCGGCTGCGGCGAGTCCGTCGAACTCAAGGCTGCTGACCTTGCGGCGCTGGCCGAGCGCGGCGATGCCGTCGTTCGGGTAGGCTGAAACTACCGAATTCAGCATTTTCCTACTTGCATTCGATGCGGGTCGCCTCGAATGGATAATCGCGCCTGTGCTTTGCCGGCACGCCTATGCTTAACCGATCGTTATCGGGACAGCTTTTTGTCCGGAAATGAGACAAGTTGGTTCCTTGCGGATCACTAAGCCTCTCCAAAAATCGGAATTAACCCTTTTCAACCTTGAATTCAGCCATGGTTTTGCGGCCCCCGGCAGCGGGTGTAACCTTTATCCAGTCGTCGTGGTTCACGACCTTATGAAGCATTCGCAGATTGGATCATCCGATGCATGCCATGGAGCAGATCAACCGGAATACCTGGAGCGCACCGCTCTCCTTGCGTGGTTATCGCCATATCAATGGCCATATCGATGCCGGCGAGAGCCGGGTTTTCGAGACGGCGCTGACGCGTTTCCGTGGTGGCCGGTTTCTCGATATCGGCGTCGGCGGCGGCCGCACGGCGGCCTTGCTCGCCGGCAATGCCGGTTCCTATCTCGGCATCGACTATACGCCGGAGATGGTCGAGCTTGCCCGCGCCAATCATCCCGATCTCGCTTTCGAACTGATGGATGCGCGCAATCTGCACCAGATTGACGACCGCTCACAGGATCTGGTCGTGTTCAGCTATAACGGCATCGATTCCGTCGATCCGCAAGGCCGGCTGGACGTGCTGCGCGAGGTCAACCGCGTGCTTGCACCGGGTGGGGCTTTTGTGTTCTCGACCTTTCATCGTGACTGGGAGGGGTTTCAGCATGCACCATCGCGTGCCAGCGTCGTGCCGCCGAGTTCCAATCCGCTGATATTCGGGCTTCGCTACGCGCGTTATGCAGTCGGCGCCTACAAAGCCCGCCAGCGCCGGCGGCATGAAGTGCGTGACGGCGAGCACGCGATACTGCTGCATCATGCGCATTATTTCGGCATCATGGTCTATGCGACGACGACATCGCAAATCAGCAGCCAACTGGCTGAGGCCGGCTTCACCACTCCACCGAATATCTTTGACGAAAACGGCAGCGAGGTCAGCGGGCAGGCCTCGACCGGGACGCAATACTTCCATGTATTTGCGGAAAAGCCCGCCTGGAGCTGAGCATCGGGCGTATGCCTGATGCTTTTTTGGAGCGCCGGAAAGCCATGCCCGGCGCTCCAATTCGCCTATTCCGCCGCTTCGAGGTAATCGGTCACCGGCGGGCAGGAGCAGACCAGATTGCGGTCGCCATAGACATTGTCGACGCGGTTGACCGGCGGCCAGTATTTGTCGACCCGGAAGGCGCCCGGCGGAAAGCAGGCCTGTTCGCGGCTATAGGGCCGGTCCCAGTCGCCCACCAGGTCCTGCACCGTGTGCGGCGCATTCTTCAGCGGATTGTTGACCTTGTCCATCGTGCCGTCCTCGATGGCGCGGGCCTCCTCGCGGATGGCCAGCATTGCATCGCAGAAGCGGTCGAGTTCGGCCTTGGTCTCCGATTCCGTCGGCTCGATCATCAGCGTGCCGGCGACCGGCCAGCTCATGGTCGGCGCGTGAAAGCCGCAATCGATCAGCCGCTTGGCGATATCCTCGACACTGACGCCGCATGAGGCCTGCAGCGGCCGCGTGTCGAGAATGCATTCATGCGCCACGCGACCCTTGTCGGACGTGTAGAGGACGTCATAGGCGCCTTTCAGCCGCGCGGCGATATAGTTGGCGTTGAGGATCGCCGCCTTGGTCGCCTGCGTCAGCCCTTCGCCGCCCATCATCAGGATGTAGCTCCAGGAGATCGGCAGGATCGATGCCGATCCGAATGCCGCGGCCGAGACCGCACCCGGCTTGCCGTCGAGTTCCGGATGGCCGGGCAGGTGAGGGGCGAGATGGGCCTTGACGCCGATCGGCCCCATGCCCGGACCGCCGCCGCCATGCGGAATGCAGAAGGTCTTGTGCAGGTTGAGGTGGCTGACGTCCGAGCCGATGTCGCCGGGGCGTGACAGTCCCACCATGGCGTTCATATTGGCGCCGTCGAGATAGACCTGGCCGCCGAATGCGTGCGTCATCTCGCAGATCTCGCGCACCGTCTCCTCGAACACGCCATGCGTCGAGGGATAGGTGATCATGATGGCCGAGAGGTTCGCCGCATGTTTTTCCGCCAGCATGCGGAAATCGGCAAGATCGATATCGCCGTTCTCCGAGACCTTGACCGGGATCACCTTCATACCAGCCATCTGCGCCGAGGCCGGGTTGGTGCCATGCGCCGAGGTCGGAATCAGGCAGACATCGCGATGGCTCTCGCCACGGGCGATATGGTAGTTGCGGATGGTCAGCAGGCCGGCATATTCGCCCTGGGCGCCGGAATTCGGCTGCATCGAGAAGGCATCGTAGCCGGTGATGTCGCAGAGCTTCTTTGTCAGGTCATCGAGCAGAACCCGGTAGCCTTCTGCCTGATGCGGCGGCACAAAGGGATGGATTTCCGAGAATTCCGGCCAGGTGATCGGCAGCATTTCGGCCGTGGCGTTGAGCTTCATCGTGCAGGAGCCGAGCGGGATCATCGAGCGGTCGAGCGCCAGGTCGCGGTCCGAGAGACGGCGGATATAGCGGGTCATCTCGCTTTCGGCGCGGTTCATGTGGAAGATCGGATGTGTGAGATACTGGCTGGTCCGTAACAGATCTTCAGGCAGCCGGTATTCCGGTTCGAAATCCTCCGTCGTGAAATCGCCCCCGAAGGCCCGCCAGACGGCTTCCAGCGTCACCGGACGCGAGCGCTCGTCGAGCGAAATTCCAAGCCGGTCACTGCCGATCCTGCGGAGATTGACTTCCTGAGCCTCGGCGGCCTTGAGAATGACGCCCTGCAGCCGGCCGACGTTAACGGTAATCGTGTCGAAGAATGTATCCGGCTCGACCTTGTAGCCGAGTTTTTCGAGGCCCTTGGCAAGCCGCACCGTCTTCTGGTGGACGCTCTGGGCGATCGCCTGCAGGCCCTTGGGGCCGTGGAAGACCGCATACATCGAAGCCATGACGGCGAGCAGGACCTGCGCGGTACAGATATTGGACGTCGCCTTCTCGCGCCGGATGTGCTGCTCGCGCGTCTGCAGCGACAGTCGATAGGCGCGGTTGCCGCGCGCGTCGACGGAGACGCCGACCAGACGGCCGGGCATGGAGCGCTTCCATTCGTCCTTTACCGCCATGTAGGCGGCATGCGGGCCACCATAGCCGACCGGCACGCCAAAGCGTTGGGTGCAGCCGACGGCGATATCGGCGCCCATTTCGCCCGGGGATTTCAACAGGCAAAGAGCGAGCGGATCGGCGATGACCACGCCGATTGCGCCCGCAGCATGCAGCTTGCCGATGATTTCGGTGAAGTCATGCACATGGCCGTAGGTGCCGGGATACTGGAAAATCGCGCCGAAGACATTGTTGGCGTCGAGATCGCGCATGGGATTGCCGACCACCACGGTCCAGCCGAGCGGTTCGGCGCGTGTTTTCAGAAGCGCGATGTTCTGCGGGTGGCAGTTTTCGTCGGCGAAGAAGATGGTGGATTTCGATTTTGCAACGCGGGCGGCCATGGCCATGGCTTCGGCGGCGGCGGTCGATTCATCCAGCAGCGAGGCATTGGCGATGTCGAGGCCGGTGAGATCGCTGACCATGGTCTGGTAGTTGAGCAGCGCTTCGAGCCGGCCCTGGCTGATCTCGGGCTGGTAGGGTGTATAGGCCGTGTACCATGCGGGGTTTTCGAGAATGGTGCGCTGGATCACCGGCGGCGTGATCGTGCCGTAATAGCCCTGGCCGATCAGCGAGACGAGCTTCTTGTTCAGGTTGGCGGTCTCGCGCATCTTGTCGAGCGCTTCCCGCTCCGTGAGCGGCTTGTCCCATTTGAGCGGCGTCTGCAGCCGGATCGACGCAGGCACAGTATCGTCGATCAGCGCATCGAGCGTGGGATAGCCGACAACCGCAAGCATCGCTTCCATCTCGGCGGGCGAGGGGCCGATATGTCGGCGGTCGGCGAAATTGTAGGGGTCGTAGTCGGTGAAGGTAAAATCCTTGGGAAGGGCCATTATGCAATCATCCGGTTATATGCTTCTTCATCCATGAGGGCGTCGGCATCGGCCGTATTGGCAAGCTTGAGCTTGAAGAACCAGCCGGCGCCCGTGGGATCGGAATTGACCAGCGACGGATCGGCGGTGATCGCGTCGTTGACCTCGGTGATTTCGCCGGCAAGCGGACAATAGATATCCGAGGCGGCCTTGACGCTTTCGACGGTGGCGGCATTGGCATTCTTCTCGAAGGTTGACCCGGGCGCCGGCAGCTCTACATAGACGAGGTCGCCGAGCTGTTCTGCGGCGTGGGCGGTGATTCCCACGGTCGCCACATCGCCGTCGATCTTCAGCCATTCATGTTCTTCAGTGAATTTCAGCATGTTTTGTTACCTCCAAAGTGTTTGAAATGTGGTCTGATTGCCCCTCATCCGGCCAGTCGGCCACCCTCTCCCCGTTCTTGACGGGGAGAGGGCTAGGGTGGGGGGCACTTGTGGATATGAAGTGGCTCATCCGCTTACCGCTTGTAGCCCGGGGGTATGAAGGGCAGTTCGGTGACGGTTACCGGCAGGAATTTGCCGCGCACCTCGGCGAAGATGCGGGTGCCTGGCCTGGCGAGCCCGATCGGCACATAGCCCATGGCGACAGGGCCATCGACGCTCGGGCCGAAGCCGCCGGAGGTGACTTCACCGATCGGGGACTGGAGCGAATCCGTGGCATAGAGACCGGCATGGGCGCGCACCGGCGCCTTGCCTTCGGGCTTCAGGCCGACGCGGCGCCGGACCGCGCCGTTTTCCAGTTCATCGAGGATACGATCCGCACCGGGAAATCCGCCGGCGCGGGCGCCGCCCCGGCGGCGGGCTTTCTGGATCGCCCATTCGAGCCCCGCTTCGACCGGGCTTGTGGTCGTGTCGATATCGTTGCCATACAGGCAAAGCCCGGCCTCCAGCCTCAGGCTGTCGCGGGCGCCGAGTCCCACCGGCTCGCAATCGGGGTGATCGAGCATGCGGTGGACCGTGAACTCGGCCTTGTCGGCGGGGATAGAGATTTCAAAACCGTCTTCGCCCGAATAGCCCGAGCGGGAAATGATGCAATCGGCCTCACGAAGCTCGTCGCCTTCGACATCCATGAATTTCATGCTGGTGACTTCGGGACAGAATTCGGCCAGCACATGTTCGGCATGCGGACCCTGAATGGCAATCAACGCCCGGTCCTCAAGGATGTCGAACGTGCAGGCGTCGGAGAGATGATCGGCCATGTGCGTGAAGTCGGCCTCCTTGCAGGAGGCATTGACGACCATGTAGAAATGATCGCCGCGGTTGGAAACCATCAGATCGTCGAGTATGCCGCCCGCGTCATTGGTAAAAAAGCCGTAGCGTTGCCGGCCCGGTTTCAATCCGAGAATATCCACCGGAATCAGGCGCTCCAGCGCCAGTGCTGCGTCTTCCAGTTTTCCGGATTTCGGCCGGATCAGCACCTGGCCCATATGCGAGACGTCGAACAGTCCGCAGGCCGTGCGCGTCGCCAGATGCTCCTTCAGCACGCCGGAGGGATATTGCACCGGCATTTCGTAGCCGGCAAACGGCACCATGCGGGCGCCGAGCGACAGATGCAGGGCATGGAGGGGTGTTTTCAACAGGGGCGCATCATTCACGTACGGGTCTCCCGGGTTCGATGCCTAGGCATCAGCTCAAGAACGGGTGCGCGATGCACGCCCGCATGCTCAAGCCCCCTCTGTCCCTTTGCCTGAGATTGTTATCCCTTCGGCAGGTACCCAATCCGATCCGGGTTGGCACCATTCTCCAGAGTCCGTGTTCGCCCGCTGGTCCTTTGGCCTGAGAGTTTCCGGGGCGGTTGCTCCTTCGGCACTGCATTTGCGCAGATTCTCCCAACAGGTGCTCTTTTGATAGCGGCCCGCGGCGGTGGCTGGCAAGGGGGAAATGACGCGATCGATACAATTTCTGTCGTTCGGATTGCACAGCCTGCGGCGAATGGCATGTTTGCGGTCGCGCAAAGACGACTAGGCACGATCAGGATAATTGATTATGCATGGACCCGAATTCGGGAATCTGACGATGAGGACATGGGCGAGAAAGGAGATCGCAGTGCGCTTGTTTTGCGCGCTCGCCCTGTTCATGCTCGGTTTTTCCGGTCATGCCGTGGCCGGGCACAATCTTGATCGCTATGGAGCAGAGTATCGGCTTCCGGACGGCACTTTCGCGTCGATGTGCCTTCCGAGCGAGGAACATGGCGCACCCGACAACGACAGCAGGCATTGCGATACCTGCGTCATGTCGGCCGGGCATCTGTTCATGCCGCCGGACAGCGTCATTGCGTTCGGCGTCCAATCGCTTTCCCGTGAGCGCATCCGGCCTGCCGCCGTCGGCAATCCCAGACGAATTCTGTCACATCACCGCCAGAGTCGCGGTCCTCCGCTGAACGCCTGATCCATTTTTCAAGATCATCCGCCGCGCGAATGCGGCAAGGCCAGCACCGGCAGATGTTCCGCGTGCATTCAGAGAGTCCGACACATGTTCCAGACCGGTTTTATTGCTTCCCTCATCCTGTCCACCGCCCCGGCCGTCGCCTTCGCGCACGTAACCCTGCAGGCGGACGAAGCGCCCGCCGACAGCTATTACCTCGCCGTGCTGCAGGTGCCGCACGGCTGCGACGGCAGGGCGACCACCGAAGTCGATATCAAGTTGCCGGAAGGCTTCATCGGCGCCAAGCCGCAGCCGAAGCCCGGCTGGGAGATCGAGATCGTCAAGGGCAAATACCACAAGAGCTATGACCTGCATGGTCAGCCGGTTGCCGAAGGGCCGCTGGAAATCCGCTGGAAGAACGGCAACCTGCCCGACGACTATTTCGATACGTTCACGATCTCGGGCAAATTTGCCGATATCGCCGCCGGCACGGCCGTGCCGTTCGTGACGACGCAGCTCTGCGGCACGGACGGCAAAACCACCTGGGACCAGATCGCCAAGGACGGCCAGAGCCCGCACGATCTCAAGAACCCCGCACCCGTGGTGATGCTGACGGCGGTCGACGAACACGAGCACCATCACGACGACATGGCCGGCATGTTCATGGGCGTCTCGGTGGGCGATCTTGACATCACCTCGGCCGCGATCAAGGCTATGACGCCCGGCCAGCCGGTCGCCGGCGGTTTCGTCACCATCGTCAACAAGGGCAAGACCGACGATCGGCTGGTGTCGGTGACCATTGCCGAGGGCGCAAGCCATGTCGACCTGCATGAAATGTCGATCAACAACGATGTCATGACCATGCGCAAGCTTGCCGATGGCCTGCCGGTGCCGGCCGGCCAGACGGTCGAGATGAAGCCGGGCGGCCTGCACATGATGATCATGGGCGTCACCAGGCCGTTCAAGGCCGGCGACACGGTGCGGGCAACGCTGACCTTCGAAAAGGCCGGCCAGGTCGAGCTCAACATCCCGGTCCGGGACATGAAGCCGGGCATGAAGAACATGAAGATGTAATTTGACAGGCTGCTTGTGGCATACCCCCTCTGCCCTGGCGGGCAGAGGGGGTATGCCGCTTGCAAAGCGATCATAGGAAAAGTCAGGAAACGCCTTCCGGGGCGGGCAGGGCGAAGACTTCGGCCTGCTGCTCGTGGAATTCTTCGGCATCGTCGTCTTCGGATTGCTGCCCTGAATCCTCGCTCCTGGCCTCGGTTTCCT
>JAQGJP010000023.1 GCA_028290545.1 Rhizobium sp.
ATCGCTTGCCAGTCACCCGGCGACGATGACGCATTCCGGCGTGCCCGTCGAACTTAGAAAACGGATCGGCGTGCTGGAATCGACGATCCGCCTGTCCATCGGCATCGAACATCCGGATGATCTGATCGCCGATCTGACGATAGCATTGGACGCGGCGTAGCATACGTTCGCTTTTAGTGGTGGAGGCTTGATCCCGTAGGCCGTGGCTCTCAAGAATTTAAAGTGGAGATCGCGTGGCATTTTCGACGTAGCCTGAAAGCAAATTGCGCTACAGCGACCAGCTCCTGAATGGATCATTAGCGGAAACGATTAAAGCGCTTGCCGACGCAGAACTGAACTGATGCGGTGTTTGTTATGGGAGAGACCGTTCGTTGATGATCGGCGTGGCCTACATCATAATCCAAACGCATCGGTAGAAGCCGACGCGATAACGACTTGCTGCCAAAACGGCGATTCATTCCGAATATAGGACGTTGTCGACCCGGATGACATCCGGCTTGCCCCGCCATTCGATGATCCGGTTGAGAGATCGGACGACCCGCTCGGCTGGAAGTGAGAAATCCACTTCGATCCCAAGCCCTTCTCGGTTGAAGTCATCAATCACGTCTGCGCAAACGCAATGCGTTTGTCGCGCAAGGTCCGGAACGAGCGGTCATCGGCAAGCTGATCGGCCATGAAGTCCATCGACCAGGTCCGGTTGGGCTGTTCCGGCACTGCCAGCGGCTCGGGCCGCTCCCGCACCAGGCGCTTCCTGGGTTTGATCCTGAGGTTCAACTCCAGCTCGCGATAGATGCGATACACCCGCTTGTGGTTCCAGCCAAAGCCCTTGATGTTGCGCAGATAAAGAAAACAGAGTCCGAAACCCCATGTCTTCCTGGCCTCCGTCAGGCGCAGCAGCCAATCGACAATCTCTTCATTCTCGCTGTCGAGTTTGCGCCCATAGCGATAGCACGTCTCGCTGATCGAGAACGTCCGGCACGCAAGCGCCACGCTGATGGTATGGTTCTGGGTGGCTTGCACGGCCATCTCCTTGCGTTGAGATGGCCTCAACGCTTTTTTCCAAGAGCCTCCTTCAGAAGCTCGGCCTGCACGCTCAGTTCGGCATACATCTTCTTCAGCCGCCGGTTCTCATCCTCCATGCTCTTCATCTGCGCCAGCTTGCAACGGGGGAACAGTCCATAGATGTAGAAGCTGGCGTCACTCATGCCGTGCTCCCGGCACAGTTGCGCCACCGGAATGCCGTCCTCCGCCTGCTTCAGGATCGCCGCGCACACGCCAGTTCGCCACCTTGAATTTCATTTTGCCGATGCGATGTCGCGGGAGACGTTATGTTTATGCGGCATGCCGGTTCATTCACGCTGGTGTCGGTCGTAGCCGCATAGATTGAAAATGTTGAAATTTGACCCGTGCACGAAAGTCCCGCAAGAGCTTGGCCCCGCAGGAGTGGAATCCCTTGCGGTGGCGCTCGGTCCGTCGCTTTCCCGTCAGCAGATGCTTGCGTCCGACGATGCCCGACAGCGTCTCGACCAGCCGCGATTCACCGCTGTCCATAGCGGCTATAGCCCATAGAACCGCTCGCCATTGGTCGCCCAGATCTTCTGCTGGTCGGCACGGGTGAAATTGCCGAGCGCGCCCTGCAGCGTCTCGATCCAGCGGCTGTAATCGGCGACCAGATTGACCACCGGCCAGTCGCTGCCGAAGACCAGGCGGTCCGGTCCGAAGATATCGAATATTGCTTCGAAGTAGGGCTTCAAACGCTCCGGCGTCCAATCTGGGCCGTCTTCCGTCAGGATGCCCGACAGCTTGCAATGGACATGCTTGAGGTCGCGAAAATGCTCCATGTCGCGCCGCCAGGGCTCGAATCCGGAGTTGACGATTTCAGGCTTGGCCATATGGTCGACGATAACGGGCAGGTCCGGGTAGCGTTCAATGAACTTCACCGTATTTAGAATGTGCCGCGGCTTGATCAGCGCATCGAAGCGCAGGCCGAGATCCTGGATGGCGCGGATCGCCGGATCGAGCTCCGTCTTCAGGATCCAGTCGTCTTCCGGCAGGTCCTGCAGATAGGGTCGGATGCTCTTGAGCTTTCTAAATCGCGCCCAGCCGGCGAGATCCGCCGCCGCAGTCGGTGCCAGCAGATCGACCCAGGCGACGACGCCCTTGATGAACTCCACGCCATCGGCGAGCCCCAGCATATATCCGTTCTCATGCGCCGACGACGCGGCGGCGACCAGCACGATGCCCTAGACATCATTCTTCGCCATCAGCGGCTGTGCATCGCGCGGGCCGTAATCGCCGTAGAGCACCTTCAGATCCGGCGTCATCCAGAGCGAATAGTGTGGCTCCATGGCCAATGTCCAGAAATGCATGTGGCAATCGACGCGCCGCATATCGTCCTCCTCGAAACTCGTTCCAATTGGTCAGAAAATCCGCAAGCCCGCAAGCAGGCCGCCGTCCGCCGTGAATTGCGAACCCGTGCAGAAGCCCGACCGGGGACTGGCGAGGAAGGCCGCCAGCTCGGCGATTTCCCAGGCTTCGCCCAGCCGCTGCAGCGGCACCGGCCGCGCGAAGACCTTGTACATTTCCTCGATGCTTTTGCCCTCGCCGTTTTCACGGGCGAAATGCTCCTGCATCGGCGTGATGATCGAACCGGGGCAGATGGTGTTGGCGCGGATATTATGCTTTGCGAGGTCGACCGCCAGCGTATGCGTGAAGGTGACGATCGCGCCCTTGGTCGAGGCATAGGCGCAGACATTCGGGGTGTTCGACGTCGCTTGCACCGAGGCGACGGTGATGATCGAGCCGCCGCCACGTTTGATCATATGCGGGACGCCATTGTGGCAGGTGAGATACATCGATTTGACGTTGACCGCGAAGGCGCGGTCCCAAGTCGCCTCGTCGGTTTCCGTGACATCGCCGAGAGGATGGATGGCGGCCGAGCACATGATGATGTCGAGCCCGCCGAACTCCGATACGGTCCTGTCGACCGCCGAGCGGATAAAGGCGCTGTCGGCGCCGTCGCCGGCCATGCCGATCGCGTTCAGGCCGGCCGCCGAAAATTCCGCCGCGCGCGCAAGCGTGTCCTCGGCATGGCCGGCGATGACGACGTTGGCGCCTCGCTCTGCCAGAAGCTTTGCCGAAGCCAGGCCTATGCCCGAGCTGCCACCCAGCACGAACGCCGTCTTGCCTTCGAATTCACGGTCGATGGATGGTAAGGTCATGTGACACCTGTTAGCGGATGGACCGGCGACTGAGTTCACGCACGGCATGGACATTGGATCTGTCGATGACGGCAGCACCGGCATCAAGGGACGACGGCATGAGGCCGTAACGCAGGTAGAGCGCCAGTTGCACCACCGGATAGAAGCCCTGTGCGTAGGGCTGCTGGTCGATGCTGCAATCGATGAACCCCTCGTCGATCAGCTCGACGATGCCGGGCGAGAGATCGAAGCCGCCAACATAGGGCGCTGATCCGGCCATTCTTTTCGCGACGATCCCGCAGGCCTCGGTGTCGCCGTTACCGGTGCCTAGAAGCGCGGTTGCGGAGAAATTTTCAAGTGCCTTATGAAGGCGTTCGGCACCCTCGACCGGCTTCTGACCGGTACAGACCACCTTCCATTCGATGTCCTGGTTCATGAGCGCGGCCTTCATGCCGGCCATGCGTTCTTCAAGCGCCCAGACGCCCTCGTCGTGTACGGTGATGATCACCTTCGAACCCTTGCCGATCGACCCCCTGGCGCGGCGGCCAAGTGTGGCGCCCGCGGCGCGGAGATCCTGGGCGATATAGCTCAGGTTACCGCTCGCAGTCCGGTCGGCATCGATGTTGAAGGCGACGACGGGGATGGATTTCGACTTGGCCTCGGCAATCACGGCGGTGAAGCGATCGGTCTCGATGATGTTGAGCCCGATGCCATCGACGCCATCGGCATCGCTTGCCGCGTCAGCCGGATGAGTTCATCGGCGTCGACGCCCGGCGTGCCGTCGAGTTCGGCATCGACATCCATCGCGGTTGCGGCATCTTGCATGCCTTTGCGCACGACATTGAACAGCTCTTCCCCCACGGCGATCGTGAGCAGACGAAGTTTTAGTCGCAGTGTTTCGCCAGACATCGATACGGGTCTCATCTGTACTTGGTCCAGCCACTGGACATATAGCTTGATATGCCATGTTGGAAAGCCAAGTCAATATCGGCGTATTGACAACGGCAAAATTAGAGGCCTAATGGACGTGTGGCTGGACCAATTGACACGTGGCGGCCCGAACCGACGCCGCCCTAGGAAGGGATGGCCCACAGACTTCGCGCACGGAAATGTCATGAAAATCAAATCCATAGAACCATTTATCCTGCATGCACCCCTCAATCTTGGATCCATTTCGGACTCGACCCACACGATCAGCCATTGGGGCATCGTCGGGGTCAAGTTGACCACGGAGAGCGGCCTTTCCGGCTACGGCTTCACCGGCACGCATGCGCATCTGGCGTCCGACCGGCTGATCGCTGCATGCATTTCCGAATGCTACGCGCCGCTGCTGCTCGGGGAGGACGCCGCCGAGGGCGACCGCTTGTGGCTGAAGCTCGCGCGGCATCCGGCGCTGCAATGGGTCGGGCGGGCTGGTATCACGCACATCGCGTTGGCGGCCGTCGACATCGCGCTCTGGGACCTGCGCGCCAAGACAGCCTGCCTGCCACTGTGGAAGCTGCTCGGCGGCGCGACCGTCGACAAGCTCGAAGCCTACAATACCGATATCGGCTGGCTCTCCATTCCCAAGGACAAACTGGTCGACGGCTGCAAGCGGGCGATCGAGCATGACGGCTTCCGCCGCCTGAAGATCAAGGTCGGGCATGCCGACCCGATGGTCGATATCGACCGGTTCGAGGCTGTGCGCCGCGCCGTCGGCCCGAACGTGACGGTGGCGATCGACGCCAACGGCAAATGGGATCTGCCGACCTGCCAGCGCTTCTGCGCACGCGCCGAGCCGATGGACGTATTCTGGTTCGAGGAGCCGATGTGGTACGACGATGTCGGCTCGCACACAGCGCTGCAGCAGTCGACATCCATTCCGATCGCGCTCGGCGAACAGCTTTATACCGCCGAAGCCTTCAACACGTTCATCGATGCTAAGGCTGTGCAATATGTGCAGCCGGACGTGACGCGGGTTGCGGGCATCACCGAATATATACAGGTGGCCCACACCGCCCATTCGCATCGCCTGCCGGTGATCGCGCATGTTGGCGACATGGGCCAGGTGCATGTGCACCTCTCCTACTGGCATCCGGCGACACCGATGCTCGAATATATCCCTTGGATCAAGGATTGCTTTGCCGAACCGATCCGCGTCGAGGACGGCCATTACGCCCGACCGGAAATGCCCGGTGCCGGCTGCACGCTGACGGACGCGGCAATCGCTTCCTACAGCAAGTCACTCTGAGCGAGGGGCATGCGATGAATGGCAACAGGGACAAAAGCGCATCGGCCATCGGGGCGCTCTCCAGAATCGGCCATGATACGGTCCAGGCGGCGGTCGCGCTTGCCAAGGGTGGCGAGGTCTTCGATCTCGGCCTGGAGATCGGCGCGCATATCCCGCACAATGCCGATTTCGTCCGTTTCTCCATGGCCTTTACCCATACGCCGGAAGGCACGGGTGCCAAATCGCCGTTCCAGTACTCGGTCGAGACATTGACCGGCTCGCTGCATATCGGCACGCATATCGATGCATTTGTCCATGTTCAGCGGCATGACAGCATCTACGGCGGCCACAGCGTTTCCGAAGCGCGGGACGATCGCGGCTGGAAGCTTCACGGCATGGAAACCGTGCCGCCGATCGTTGGCCGCGGCGTCGTGCTGGATATTCCGGCGTTGAAAGGCCTTGGCCGCCTGCCGGACCGCTACGAGGTAACGGTGGATGATGTCCGCGCCGAACTGGCGCGTACGCAAACAGAGATTCGCAGGGGCGACATCGTCCTCGTCCGCACCGGCAAGATCCAGGATTTCGGCGACGAGGCGGCGTTCCAGGCGGCCGAGCCCGGCGTCGGCCGCGAGGCGGCGCTCTGGCTTCACGAGGCTGGCATGGCCGTGCTTGCCACCGATACGACCGGCACCGAGCCCTTGCCCTTCCGCGATCCCGCCGTCACCACGCATCAGGCGATGCTGGTCGACAAGGGCGTGCATCTGATCGAGAATGTCTATCTCGAAGAGGTGGCTGGGCGCGGGGTCAGGGAAGGCCTGTTCGTCGCGTTGCCGATCAAGATCACCGGCGCCACCGGCTCATGGATCCGGCCGGTGCTGATCGTCTGACCCGGGTCAACCGGTCCACCCGCCGTCGATGACATGCACCTGCCCGGTCGTATACGTCGCCCCGGCTATATAAACCGCCAGATCGGCAACCTCTTCCGGCTGGGCAATGCGACCGATCGGCTGGCGGGCGATGAAGGCCTGGCGGGCGGCCTCGAAATCGCCCGTCGCCTTCCAGCGTTCATGCAGCGAGGGACTGTCGACCGTGCCCGGAGCAATCGCATTCACGCGGATGCCCTTGGTCACGTAGTCGGCGGCGACGGACTTGGTCAGGCCGATCACGGCTGCTTTCGAGATCGAATAGGCGGCACGGTTCGGAACGCCTTTCACGGAGGAGGCGACCGTCGCCATATTGATGATCGAGCCGTCGCCACGCTCCAGCATCTGCGGCAGGACAGCCTTGATGGCCCGTATCTGGGCACGGAGATTGAGGTCCATCGCAAAGTCCAGATCGTCATCCGACATGTCGAGGATAGCGCCATTGTGCACGACGCCCGCGCAGTTGAACAGCACGTCGATGCGGCCGATCCGGGCGACGGCGGCATTCACCGCTGCGGTATCAAGCACGTTCAGCACGCGCGGCGTAATCCCGGCCAAGCCATTCAATTCGTTCAGCTTGTCGGCATTGATATCGGTGGCGATTACCGCCGCCCCGGCTTTGGCGAAGGCCAGGGCGGAAGCCCGGCCGATGCCTTGCGCTGCAGCGGTGATGAAGACGGTTTTGCCTTTCAGATCGGTCATATCGTTCGTCCTGCATCGATCGATGCAGCGGATGCGCCGCATCGCCGATTGACAACAACAATATCGAGTCCTATTAGTCAAGTGGTTGGACCACTGTGCCATTAGTCCTCTATGAAAATGGATAGCGCCGGAATGAACACGATCGATACGCAGCAGGAACCCGTCGCAAGCAAGGCCTGGCGGCCGAGAGGTTTTGACGAACTCGGCATCGTTCTGGCGCTTATCCTGTTCCTGCTGATCGGCGCACTGACCAATCCCTATTTCCTGACCTTCACCAATCTTGCCGGCGTGCTGCAGAACATCACCTTCCTCGGCTTCCTGTGTATCGGCGTCGGGCTGACGCTGATGTCCGGCGAGATCGATATTTCCGTCGGTTCGACGTTCGGGCTTTGTGCAGTGGTGACGGCGCTGGTGCTGAAGAGCGATTATGGCCTCGCCGCCGCCGTGCTCGCCGGGCTGGCGGTCGGGTTGGCCTGTGGTCTGGCCAACGGCGTCCTGGCCCAGGCAATCAAGGTTCCGGCAGTGGTCATCACGCTTGCCACGCTCGGCATTTACCGCGCGATCGCGCTGGCGCTCGCCAACGGCTCGCCGGTCGGCGGCTTGCCGGAGAACGGGCTGTTTTTCGACTGGTTTGGCCAGGGCGGCATCGGCCAGATTTCCTACATCACCATTCTGTTCATCGCCGTCGCCGTGGTCAGCGAGATCGCGCTCCGCTGGACGTCTTCGGGTTACCGGCTGCTTGCAATCGGCAGCAATCCCCGCGCTGCCCACCTGGTCGGCTTCAAGGTCGAGCGTACGCGTGTGCTGGTGCTGGCTTTTTCGGGCTTGATGGCCGGCCTATCGGGCGTCTGCTCGGTCGCCTATCTCAACACCGCAGGCCCGACCGCTGGAACCGGCTATGAGCTCAGCGTGCTCGCGGCGACCATCATCGGCGGCGTCAAGCTTTCCGGCGGCCGCGGCTCGATCGTCGGCGTGCTGCTCGGGCTCTGCGTCATCGGCATCATCCAGAACCTCATCGTGCTTTGGGGCGTGTCCCCTAACTGGACGCAGGGCGTCGCGGGCCTGGTGCTGATCGCCGCCATGACGCTGACATGGGCGACAAACCGCAAGGACCGCATCAATCACTAAGCCGTTCGCGGCAATGACAACAGGCACCAATCCAAAGGGAGAAGAGCACATGACTGATAAAGACGACGCAACGAAGCTGGGCCGCCGGCAGTTTGCCAAGCTGATGGGGCTTGCCGGCACGGCAGGCGTAGCAGCAGCGCTCACCGGCGGAGCAGCGCAAGCCGCCGGAGACGACTGGAAGAACTGGGTCAAGTCCTACTACAAGAAGCCGATCAAGATGGCCGTGTCATGTGCAGGCACGACCAATCCCTATTTCGCGCCCACCAAGGCGGGCGTCGAGGATGCCGGCGCGCAGCTCGGCATCGACGTGCTGTGGACGGGCGTCCCGGACGGCAACACCGTCAATCAGATTGCCCAGTTCCAGCAGCTCGCCAATACCGGTTACTCGGTGATCGTCGTCATCTCCTTCGAACCCGACGCCTGGATTGCGCCGATCAAGAAGGCCATGGATCAGGGCGTGCTGGTGCTGACGGCCAACAACGACGCGCCGAAGAGCGCCCGCGAACTCTACTTCGGCCAGGATCTCGTCGCAGCCGCCGTCGTCCAAGGCCAGCTTCTTGCCAAGCTCGCCGGCGGCAAGGGCAAGGTGGCGATGACCAATTGCGCGCCGGGCTCGCTAGGGCTCGACCAGCGTATCCAGGGGGCACGCCAGGGCGTCAAGCAGGGCGGTCTGGAGGACGTCGGGGTCTACAACACCAACCCGGCCGATATGGCGAGCGAACTCGGCACGATGCAGGATATCCTGCGCGCCCACCCCGACCTCTCAGCGGTGATGCCGCTTTGCGGTCCGGACACGGCAGCGGCCGGACTGGTGCGCAAGAACAAGGGCCACAAGCTCCCGATCGTGGGCACCGACCTGCTCTATCAGACACTTGAACTGATCCGCGACGGCTATGTCGACGCGACCGTCGGTCAGCAGCCCTATCTTCAGGGGTACCTTCCGATCATGTACGGCTATCAGCGCACCGTTCTCGGCGCGCCGAAGCTCGAACTGCCCGGCGGCAATTACTACATTGCCAACGAGGTGGTGACGAAGGATAATGTCGAGGTCTATCTCGAGCGCGAAGCACGGTTCCGCGGATGACGGGTCATGTCTCTCCGCTGCTGGATATCAGGAACGTTTCGAAAAGCTTCGGCACGTTCCGGGCACTCGACGATGTGTCGCTCAGCGTCCGGGCGGGCGAGGTGCATGGGCTCCTGGGCGCCAATGGGGCGGGGAAATCCACCCTGATCGGCGTGCTCTCCGGGGCTCTCGCCTCGGACGGCGGCCATATAATGATCGAAGGTAATACCATTGCCGCCGGCTCGCTGTCGGCGGCGCGCGAAGCCGGACTGGTCGTGGTGCATCAGGAACTGATGCTGTTTCCCGATCGGTCCGTGGAAGAGAACATCTTCGCAAGCGTGCTGCCGGAAGCATCATTCGCGCCTGTCTCTCAGCGCCGCCGACGCGAGCGCATCCATGCGGTCCTTGAACGGCTGGGCGCCAATATAGACCTGCACAACCGTGTCGGTTCGCTGCCGCTTTCGCAACAGCAACTGGTTGAAATCGCCCGCGCGCTCTGCGCCGGCGGCCGGGTCCTGGTGCTGGACGAGCCGACGTCGTCGCTTTCCAGGCCGGAGGCGGAAGGGCTGTTCGGGGCGATCCGGACGATCGTCGCCAACGACGCGGCGGTGATCTTCGTCTCGCATCGGCTTGATGAGGTCTTCGCGCTGACCGATGCGATCACCGTGCTCAGGGATGGCCGCGTCGCTGGTCGCTGGCAGACAGCGGAAACCGATATATCCGGCATCACGCGGGCCATGGTGGGTCAACTGGCCGATGAGAAGCCACGCCTTGCCGGCCGCCAGAGCGGGCGCGTGGCGATATCCTACCGCGGTGCGGCGCCCGGTCTCGATGATATCGCGCTGTCGCTCAATGCGGGCGAAGTGGTCGGAGTGGCCGGGCTCGAAGGTTCCGGAGTCTCGATCGCGCTCGAGGTGTTGGGCGGCGTGTTTCCGGCCCCCGGCCGGATGGAGGTGGACGGCCGGGAAATGGCATTCCGCCATCCGCTCGACGCGATCCGCGCCGGTGTCGTCTATATGCCCCCGGACCGCAAGATCGGCGGGCTCTGGCTCGAAAAGGACGTGGCCAGCAACCTTGCCGCCGCCGTCGTCGCTTGCATGCCGGCTTTCCGCATCCTCCGCAAGGACTATCTGGAACACATCGCCGCCGGGCGTCTGAATGAGGTCGGCGTTCGATCTAGCGCGCTGCATGAGATCGTCGGTCGGCTTTCGGGCGGCAACCAGCAACGTGTGCTGCTCGGACGCTCGCTTGAAGCCCGGCCGAACGTGCTGTTGCTCAACGATTTCACCCGCGGAGTCGATGTCAGCGCCAAGGCCGCGATCCACGCGCTGATCCACTCGCTGGCCGATGACGGCATGGCGGTATGCGTGACCTCTTCCGACCTCGAGGAAATACGGGGGATAGCCGACCGGATCGTTTGCATGCGCAACGGCCGTATCGTAGCGGACCGAGCGGGAATGGAGTTCAACAAGCACAGCCTTCTCGCAGCCGTCTCGAGCGAAGCGAACGCGGCATAGCCTCAACTTGCTTTCAATCAGGGCGATCTTTAGGGTAAGGAAACGATTTGTGAGCGCGGTCGAGGCGATCGGCAATTCTCTGGAGAAAAGATGAAACGGGTAATGAGGTCACGCGCTGAAAATGACGGACCGCATGTTCGCCTTCCCCAGATCGAGCCTGTCAGACTGTACCGCCAGATCGCCGATCTCCTCAACACCCGCATTGACCAGGGCCTGTTTCCTGTGGGCACCTTTCTCCCGGCCGAGCGCGAACTCGCCGAGCAACTGGGTGTCAGTCGCACGTCCGTCCGTGAGGCATTGATCGCGCTCGAAGTCAGCGGCCAGGTCTCCATCCGCCCTGGTCATGGCGTCCAGGTGCTGAGCGGATCGCAGCAGCTGGCCAACGGAGCGCCGCAAGGCGAGACCGATATCGGGCCGATCCAGATCATGGATGCCCGGCGGCATGTGGAATCCAAGACCGCCGAGCTTGCGGCGGTCAATCATACGTCCGAAAATCTCGAGCGCATGCGCAACGCAATGGCCTTGCAGGCGGAAGCCGCATCCGCCACCGCCCCGCAATATCGCGAAGGCGACTGCAATTTTCATGTCGAGATCGCCAAGGCGAGCGGCAACCCCGCCTACGAACTGCTGGTCGCCTCGCTCTGGGAGTTCCGGACGAAACCGTTGTTCCGGCGTTTCGAGGAATTGCTGGTGGGACCCGACCGGCCGAAGAAGACCGCGCTGGAGCACCAGGCGATCTTCGATGCCATCGCCACTCGCGACGGTCGGGCAGCGACACGGCTGATGAAGGCGCATATTGATGAAGTGCTCAAGGCCTTCATCAAAGGCAGCAGCGACCGCTGACCGCGATCCCATTTGTGAATTCGAGTCTGACCTCGTCATTTCGGGAGGCACCGGGCTATCCTGCTCAGCGCCCGCAGCCTGGAATATTTATTCGGCGGCGACCGGCTCCTTGCCCGCGTGGATCGCCGACATGATGGCGCGGCTGGCGTTCTCGTAACGCCGGTCGTTGTGATATTCAAAGCGGATGGCGAATTCGTGCATCACCAGGATGCGGTCGGCGAGCGCCACCATTTCCGGCATGTCGCTGGAGATCAGCAGGATCGACATGCCCTTGTCGGCGAGGTCATTGATCAGTTCGTGGATATAGGCCTTGGCCTTGATATCGATGCCGACGGTCGGTTCATCGACGATCAATATATCGACATTGGCCGCCAGCCATTTGGCCAGCGAGACCTTCTGCTGGTTGCCGCCGGACAGGTTGCCGACCAGCTGTTCGAGGCTCGGGGCGCGGATTTCGAGCTGCTTGGACAGCGGCAAGGCCGCTTCGGTCTCGTCTTTTGCGCCGAGCAGGCCGAGTCTGTTGGCAATCCGGCTCCAGATGGTGACGGCAATGTTCGAGCGGATCGGATGGGCGAGGATCACGCCTTCATATTTGCGGTCTTCGCTGACATAGCCGATCCTGTGACGCTTGATCGCGTCCTCGACCGAGCGGATGCGGGCGGGCTTGCCGTCGATCAGGATGTCGCCGCCGGTGATCTTGTCCTTGCCGAGCAGCGCGCGCGCGAGCTCGGTCCGCCCTGCCCCGACCAATCCGTACAGGCCGAGAATTTCGCCCCTGTTGAGCTTGAAGCCGATATTGCGGTGGCCGGCGGACGTTGACAGATCGCGCACCTCCATCTTCGGCTGCCCGGCATCGGGCCTTCCGGATCTCGCTGGCGCCAGGCGCTCGGCACGGCCGATCATCGCCTCGATCAGGGTATGCCGGGTCATGCCGGCCATCGGCTCGCCCTTCAGCGTGGTTTCGCCGTCGCGCAGCACCGTGACGCGATCGCAGAGCGACAGCACTTCCTCGAGCTTGTGGCTGACGAACAGGATCGCGGTTCCGTGCTCCTTCAATTGCCGCACGAGCTTGAACAGCGTCTCGGTTTCATCGCCGGTCAACGATGCCGTCGGCTCGTCCAGCAGCAGAACCTTGGCTTCATGGCTGAGCGCCTTGGCGATTTCGACCATCTGCATCTGGGCGACGCTCAGGTGCCGCACTTCGGTGGCCGGATCGATGTCGAGGCCGATCTTCTTCAGATGCACGCGTGCCTCGGCATTGGCACGGGCGAAATCCACCAGACCGTTCCTGGTCGGCAACTGTTCGAGCAGGATGTTCTCGGCCACGGAAAAGCGCGGGATGAGATTGCGTTCCTGATGGACGGCGGTGATGCCGAGCCGGATCGCCTCGCGCGGGCCGGCGAGCGATATCTCCTGCCCGTCGAGCATCATCGATCCCGCGTCCTGCTTGTGGACACCGGTGATGATCTTGATCAGCGTCGATTTGCCCGCGCCGTTTTCCCCCATCAGGGCGTGGATCTCGCCCTTGGCGAGCGTGATCGACGCATCGCTCAGCGCGCGCACGCCGGGGAAAGACTTGGTGATTTTTTCCAGAACCATCACCATCTCAATCCTCCCCCAACCGGACGGCACGGTAACGATTGATCCAGACGGCGGCGAGGATCAGGGCGCCGAGCAGGAACGTGACCCAATAGGGATCGACCGCCAGCAGAACCATGGCATTCTGGATCAGGCCGATCAGCATCACGGCGATGACCGTGCCGATGATCGAGATCGACCCGCCGGCAAGGCTGGCGCCACCGATGATCGGCGCCGCAAACGAGATCACCACCCAGTCGATGCCGATGCTGGGCTGCGCCGAACCGAGCTGGGCGACGGCCAGCACGCCGGCAGCGGCGGCGGAGAGTCCCGAGATCAGATGCGCGGTCATGATCGCGCGCGGCACCGAGATCCCGGAGAGCTGCGCGGCATGGCTGTTGCCGCCCACCGCCAGCAGGTAGCGGCCCTGCTTCGTCCTCGAGAAGAAGATGACCAGCAGCACCGTGACGATCAGCGGCACGATCAGCAGGAACGGAAACGCGCCGATCCGGCCATTGCCGAACGCCACGAATTCCGGCGGCAGGTTATAGAACGGGATGGCCTTGGTGATGCCGGTGTTGATGCCGGCAAAGGCCGAGGCGGTCGCCAGCGTGACGATGAAGCCGTTGATGCCGGTGCGTACGGTCAGCCAGCCATTGAGGAGACCGGCCACGCCGCCCGCCGCGATGGCGATGATGATCGCCGGGATGGCCGGCACGCCCCAGGCATCCATCAGGCCGCCGACGATGATGGCGACCAGCCCGCCGAGCGCGCCGACCGAGAGGTTCATCTGCCCGACCCCGAGCATGACCATCTGGCTGAAGGCGACCAGCATCGACACGCAGATGCTCCGCAGCATCACGAACCAGTTGAACTCGGTGTTGAACTGCGGATTGGCGAAACTCAGCGCGATGCCGCCGGCGATCACGGCGACGAGAATGCCGGACCATTGCAGCCGCACCGCGCTGGAAAGAAGCCGGTTCATGCGCGCCTCGTCTGTTCGCGGGCAGCCAGGATCGAGCGGTAGCGCTCGACGAGAATGGCCGCCAGCAGGAAAATGCCGAGGAACAGCTGCAGCCAGAAATTACCGATCTGCAAGACCAGCAGGCCGCTGCGGATCGTCGACACCAGCAGCGCGCCGAGCACGGTGCCGACAACGGAGATCATGCCGCCGGCCAGGGAAGTGCCGCCGATCACCGGCGCCAGGAACGACGGCAGCAGCCAGTCGTCGCCGGCGACGCCGGGCATGGCCGCCGAAAGCCGCGCCGTCAGCATGATGGCCGCCGCCGCCGCCAGCACGCCGGACAGCGTATGGACGAAAACGATGATGCGATCGACGGGCACGCCGGACATTTCCGCGGCGCGGGCATTGGCACCGACCGCCAGGATCTGCCGGCCCAGTACCGAATGCTTGAAGAGCACATAGAGCATGGCGCCGATACCGAGCGCGACGATCGCCAGGACCGGAATGCGCCAGACATTCGCCTTGCCGAACACGCCGAGTTCGGGGGGCAGACCGTTCAACGGCACGCCCTTGCTGAAAATCAGCATCGCACCCGTGAACAGGCTGGCGGTCGCCAGCGTCACCACGAAACTGTTGACGCCCGTGCGGGTGATTGCAAAACCGTTGACCCAGCCGAGCGCGCCGCCAAGAATGAGCGTCAGTGCCAGTGCCACCGGAATGGGCAGGCCGAGCACCTGCATCAGATAGCCGGTCGCCATGACCGAACAGACGCCGATCGCGCCGACCGAAAGGTTCATGCCGCCGGTGGCGAGCACCACCATCTGCGAGAAGCCGACCACGACGTCGATCGCCACGGAGCGGCCGAGAGAATTGAGATTGAAGCGCGACAGGAACCCCGGCGCAAGACTTGAAAACACCACCCACAGGATCATCAGGATCACGAACAGGCCGAATTGCGTCGAACCGCGCGTGAAGAGATCAGTGACGGTACTCAATACCGTTCGGCGAGGTGCTGTGACGTGGTCAATGGGTGTCATCGGGAACGATCTTGGGACATGCAAATCTGCCGGAAAGGGAAGACGGAGGCCTTTCTCAGGCCCCCATCCATGATTTCACATCAATTGCAGGCAAGATACGTGTCCTTGAACGAGGACTGCAGCTTCTTGGTCAGAGCCTTCAGGTCGTCATGGTAGGTGCCGGCATTGGCGGAAGAAATCAGCAATGTGCCGGAGTCGATGAAATGCGCGGTCTGCGGGGTCTTGACCCAGGGCGCATCGGCCTTGACGGTGCAGCCGCCGGCGATCAGATCGAGCGCATAGGCGCCGATATAGGCTTGGCCATAGGGGTTCTGCGCCATGGTGCCGGAAACGAAACCGTCCTTGATGCCGTCGAGAACGATCTTGTCGTCGTCGATGCCGATCATCTTGATGCGCTTGTCGCCGAGATTCTTGAGCGCGGTCGCGGTCACGACGGAGGAGACGTAGCCGGTGGCGATGATGCCGCCGACATTGTCTTTCTGCGACGCGAGGAGAGCATTGATCTTCTGGTCGCCCTTTTCCTGGTTGTCGGTGTCGCCGATCGTCTGCAGCAGCGTCACGGCGCCATTGGTTTCGGCAACGGCCTTTTCGACCGCCTGAACACGCAACTGGGTGTTCGGATCGATCAGCAGGCCGGCCATGTGCACGACGGCGCCCTTGCCGCCCATGGCTTCGATCAGAGCCTTGGTACCGAGATAAGCCGACTGGTAGACGTCCGTTGCGAGGCAGAAATTCGCGTCGGTCGGATCCTGCGTGCAGCCGGCAATTGCAATTGTCGGAATACCGTTGCTCTTGAATTCGGAAAGCGTGGAGTTAAGGCCGACAGCATCGCCCGGGAAGATGCCGAAGGCGTTGATACCCTGCGCCGCCAGACTATCAAGCAACTCCGTCTGCCGCTCAAGCTTCCATTCGGAGGGAACCTTGTATTCGACCGAACCGATGTTGAAGTCCTTCTGGGCCGCGGCAATGCCGGGCTCCCATCCCGAAAAATAAGGATGCGGACCGCCTGGAACGAGCACGATCTTATGGTCGGATGCAAAGGCAGCGCTCAGCGGCGCAATCGCTACCGAGCATGCAAGCGTGAACGCGGCAACGCCGCGCGAAAAACGAATACCCATGATTTCCTCCGTTATGGGCAGCCCGCATCACCTCCCGCAAGCCGCCTCCGGACAATCGGTAACACGAGCGAATAACGCATGCAATATTTAAATATTGACATTTTTAAGCGCTTCACCTTTAAAGTAACGTGCCGTCGGCGGACCGCTTTGCCGGCCTTGGGAGGACATCGTGGAAGAAGACTTGCGCCCGCGGCCACCGGTCGATCGATCGCGGCTGTTGCCGGAATTGCGGCGCATGCTGGACGCTGCCGACGCACTCGGTGCAAGCCCGGTAGAGAGCCAGACGCCCGAGCAAGCGCGCGCTTCTTCGGAGCTCCGTATCGCCGGCCAGTGGGGCGCGAAAGACGAAATCGCCGAGATCGAGACCTTTCGCATTCCGAGCGGCGACACGGGTATCGCGGTTCGCCTCTACCGCTCGCCGGAGACCGCCAACACGATACTGTTCTTCCACGGCGGCGGCTGGGTGGTGGGAAGTCTCGAAACCCACGATGGCGCGCTCAGGGCATTGACGCTCGCGGCGACGGCCAACATTCTGGCCATCGAATACCGCAAGGCGCCCGAAGCGCCATTTCCCGCCTGTCTGGAAGATGCCGAAGCCGCGCTCGACTGGCTGCGCGCCAATGGTTCTGGAAAAGGCCTCGATAGCGATCGCGTGATTCTTGCGGGCGACAGTGCAGGCGCCAGCATTGCCGCGGCACTCGCGGTTCGAGCCCGCAACCGGCAGATTCCGATTTTGGGCCAGGTTTTGGTCTATCCCGCGACCGATCTTGCCAACAGCACCGCAAGCCGCGAGACATTCGTCTTCGGATATTCCGCTCAACAAGACGTCGCTCCTTTCCTTGTGCAGGTCAAATAGAATATTGAAGGCCCTTCATGCGTTCCCGGGAGGCGCCAAAGGCGGCGCTTGGAGTAAGAATGGCTTTCCTGCTGCGCCTGACGATGATGATCGGCCTCATGGCAATCGCTTCACACGCTTTTGCGGACGGCTATTGCCGCAAGCTCGCACATAAGGGCGACGACTACACGGTCTGCGCAGTCGATCCCAGGAAAAGCAAGATCCGCATTCATGACCTGGACCGGCACGGCAAGCCCTATATGAGTTTCCAGGCGCTCTCGAAGGCGCTCTGGGCCGACCGCATTTTCCTGCGGCTGGCGATGAACGGCGGCATGTACCAGCCGGATTTCTCCGCCGTCGGTCTTTATGTCGAAAACGGCGTGCAGAAGCAGAAAATCAATCTGAACGCCGGCTGGGGCAATTTCCATCTGCTGCCGAACGGCGTGTTTTTCCTGCAGGCCGGCAAGGGCGGCGTGCTAGAGAGCAAGGCCTATACTGCATCGGGGATCAGGCCGGACTTTGCCACGCAATCCGGCCCGATGCTGGTGATCGACGGCAAGATCCACCCGAGATTCAATCCGCTGAGCGACAGTCTTAAGAAGCGCAATGGCGTCGGCATCGCCGCTGATGGGCAGTTGATATTTGCGATTTCCGAGGGCGAGGTCCGCTTCCACGATTTCGCGACACTGTTCCGCGATGCGCTCGGCTGCCGTAACGCGCTGTTCCTCGATGGCACGATCTCGGCGCTGCATGTGCCGGAATGGCGGCGCAGCGACGCATCCTATCCGCTGGGGCCGATCATATCCGTGGAGATCACCATTCCACCCGGTTGAGATCAATCGCTGCGGCGAATGCGGCTGAACACGCCGTCGAGCGCGTCCGAAAGCGCCCTGACGCCGCCGTCGGCGACGAAATTGGCATAGACCTGCTCGTTGAGGCCGCCTTTGGTGGAAAATTCCGAGCGGATCTCATCGAAGCTTCGTTCCGGCGCCTGTGCGGCGACATCCGAGAGCGCGCCGAACATCTGGTTGAGATAGGCGCGGCCGCTGTCATAGGAGAGGCCCTTGTTTTCGAGCCATTTCGTACCCGCTTCGAGAATGCCGAAATAGGTTCCCATCAGGGCACTCGCCGCGCCGAGAAGATCGTATTCGGCCTTGTTGCCGACTTCGATCGCCTTGCCGAGGCGGGAGAAAATCGCGGCGGCGACTTCGTCGGGCGGATGAATGGCGGTTGCGCCGTTCAACGTCGCCACGAAAGGCAGGGGGATCGCCTGCGACAGGCGAACCTTCGCATTGATCCATGTCGTCAGCCTGTCGAGCGGCGTCGCCCCCACCAGGCTGACGACGTGATGTGTATCCCGGAATGCCAGCGCCCGGACCACCTCCTCGGCGATCTGCGGCCGGATGGCCAGGAACACCAGATCGGAATTGTCGAGGACAGCCTGGTTGTCGCTGGCGACGGTGACATTCGAATAGCGCCCGGCAAGGCCGGCGGCGATGATCTCGTTGCGCGGCGAGAGCGACATCGGCGTCGCGCCAAGATCGGTCTTCGATAGACCGGTGACGATCGCCTGGGTGATCTCACCCGTTCCGACAAAGCCTATTCTCATTTGCCAATCCTCGTGACCGCATTGCCGTGCGTGATAGCGACGAGGCGGCGGCGGCGCAAGCCGCGCATCCCGCTCATGCCGCCGATTTCGCGGGTGGGCTCGACGAGCAGGGCGGAAGGCATTTCGAGTGGCACGGCCGCCCGCAAACGACTTGCCGGGATCGATGTTGGCGGTTCCCGAGGAAGAGACCGTTCGACAAGCGGTCTCTTCGTTTATTTCAAAAAGAGTGGTATCATCAGCTTTCGAAAACGCATGGCATACCGCAAATGCTGAGATGGGCTTCTATACCGGCAGCTTAGCACCGGCACGAATGATGACAATCCGGGCATGTCCACAGCATCAGTCGGGATAGCGCCCATAACAACAGATCCCGGCCGGACCTCAACCCCACCGGCCTTTTCCGAGAGAGGAGCCTGTCATGTCCCTGATGCTGATCAGTCCTGCCTTCTCCGAAGGCGACGTTATTCCGCAAAAATTCTCGCGGCTCGGCGAGAACCTGTTTCCGCCGCTGAAATGGATCGGAGCCCCGTCCCACGTCCAGAGCTACGCGCTTGTCGTTGAAGATCCGGATGCCCCGAATGGTACCTTCCGCCACTGCGGCGTCTTCAACATTCCACCTGACTGGGACGGAATGCCGGAGAGCGCCGATAGAAAGCACGCAGGCGTCGCGCGCTTTGCGGAAAACGATTTCGGCAATATCCGCTATGATGGGCCGCAACCCCCGAAGGGCCATGGCGTCCACCATTATCACTTCCGCCTTGCCGCACTCGACATCGCCGATCTTTCGGTACCCCCGTCCGCCGGCGTGGAGGCGATGTGGCGGGAGGCAAAGAAACACACGCTTTCGCAGGCCGAACTGATCGGCACGTTCGAAGTTCACTGATCGACAAGGAGGAGATTGGTCATGCCCGCAAAATCCGCGGCCCAGCAGAAGGCGGCAGGCGCCGCACTGTCCGCCAAGCGTGGGGACACCCCAAAAGACGAACTCAAGGGTGCATCCAAAAGCATGGTGAAATCGATGAGCGAGAAGGAACTGGAAAAGATGGCATCCACCTCGCGCAAGGACAAGCCGGAGCACAAGAAAGCCTCCTGATCCGGCAGCAAGGCTTTCTCGCGCAACAGCCTTTCGCAATTCGGCGAAAGGCATTCAGCGTTTACGGCCGCACGACAGTCTGCCCTGGCTGATTGCCGATCTGCGATGCCTCGTGGACGACGCTGTCATAAAACAGAAAGGCCAGGAAGACACCGAGAATGATGGCAGCCAATGTCATCGAAATGCCCCAACGCCGGGTGTTTCGGCCTTCAGTCGGATAAATTCTCGCCATAATGCTCTCCTTCTTTCGATCTCGGCGCCGTTGCCGGCACACGAAACAATTGTCGGATCTCTCTACGGAACAAACGCCAGATTATTGCGTTTGTTCCGAAACCGGGGATCAGCCTCTGATCGATAACGCGCGTGATTCGGGCGCAATCCTTAACAAATGGTTAACGAATATTAGTGGCTTGGGAAACAATTCGAAACCTCAAGCACTACAAAACGCATCATCTATCTGTTTTTACTAGGTATTTCCGCATTTTTCGAACCTTTCGGCATCGACGTACCCTGATAAACAACTGACAAAATCTAACCCTATTCAGGCCCCGCACTTTCACACACAATTTCGCCATCAGCGGTGATGGAAGAGGGCGCCGGTGACAGGGAGAAACTATCCTTCCGCCCCAATCAAAAGGAGCACCGATGTCATTTCACACATCGGCTCACAGTCCAGGTGTGTTCGTTCCCGACGAACTTGCAATGCTGCAGGCGCTTGTTGACGATATGCGTGGGGAATACTGGTTCCCCCAATCGCGGGCCATGCAGGAGAAATTTGCTCTATTCGTATTGAATACTTACGATCGAGGTTTAACCTGCCCGTCGAAGCTCAGGAACTTTTGTTCGGTGGCGGCCAGGCTGTATTTCCATGAAACCGAAGCCAACAATTAAGCTGCGGGAACAAATAGCGGCGTTGCGAGGTTACTCGGGGTGAACCTCGCAAAGGAGCCTCCGTGGCCGGCATCAACCGAGAACATTCCAAGGATGATCGGAACCGTGGCATTGCGCCGCAGGACCGGGATCTTATTGAAAGCCGGGATCTCGGTGACGTCAATGGCGATCCGGGTGTCGGCGGACTGCTCGCCGACCCGCTGGAACCGACTGCGACATCGGACAAGGATGACACATCGGTCAGCGGCGTACCCTCGCCCGATCCCGAACAGCCCGAGGCCCATGGCGACTGGTCTCCCAATCGGCCATGGCGTGACCCCACGGAGAAGTGACCTTCTATCGATCATCCCGGGTCTTGAAGCCTTCCGAAACATTGCGTTTGCGCGGCACCTGAAGATTTTCCCCGACCGCGTCGCGATCGACATTCGGATCATCCTTCGCCGGCAGATAACCGGGCGGCCGGGTTGCCTGCGGGCCTTCCCAGCGCGGCGATTGTTCGGTTGTGCCTGGCGCACCATCTTTCGGGCTGTTGAGTGCCATGTTCGAAACTCCTTTTCCTTAAAAAAACCAAACGAGGGACAGCCGGTTTTGTTTCCTCGGAAGCAAAAAACGGCTATTATCTGATTTGACATTTCTCAATTTTATTTTGATTATTATTTTCTCAGTGCATGGAGTATCGAATGGTTGGGCTATTTGAGGAATTGGCCAACAACGCCCCCGTCATGATCTGGCGATCACGTCTCGACAAGCTATGCGATTTCTTCAACCAGCCCTGGCTGGAATTCACCGGGCGTACGCAGGAACAGGAATTCGGCAACGGCTGGACCGAACGCATACATCCGGAAGACTACGAGCGGTGCCTGGCGATCTATTCCGGCGCATTCGACGCGCGCGAGAGCTTCTCGATGGAATATCGGTTGCAGCGTGCCGATGGAGAATATCGTTATCTGCTCGACAATGGCGCTCCCTTCACTCGGGACGGTGAATTCGCCGGTTATTTCGGCTCCTGCATCGACATCACCGAGCGAAAGCAGATGGAGGATGGGCGTCTCGTTCTGATCGCCGAGCTTAACCACCGCGTCAAGAACATGCTGTCGACCGTGCAGTCGCTTGCCCACCAGAGTTGCGGCCGGGCCAGCACGCCCCGGGAAGCGGAGGAATTGCTGACCGGCCGGCTGATGGCATTGTCGCAGGCGCATGAAGCGCTGGCGGAACAATACTGGCATGGCGCTGATATCGGCAATGTCATGCGCCGAATGGTTGCTCTTGCGTCGCGCGATACCGATCGCGTCCGGATCAGCGGCGCTTTGGCAACGCTGCGACCCGGCATCGCGCAATCCCTCGCCATGGCGATCTACGAGCTTTTCCTCAATGCCATGCAATATGGCGCGCTGTCCAACACCACCGGCACGATCGATATCGCCTGGACTCAAGTGGAACATTATGGCGAGCCGTGGCTCGAAATCGCCTGGAAGGAGGAAGGTGGCCCACCCGTTGCCCCTCCGCAGAGCCGCGGGCTCGGCATGCGGCTGATCCGCTCCCTGCTTCCGCTCGAGATATCAGGCGAAACGACGATCGATTTCGCCAGACAAGGGGTGATCGCGCATATCCGCATGCCAATCCCAGGAGGCATGCAATGAGCAATGCCGCCCGGCGGGTTCTGATCGTCGAGGACGAAATGCTGATCGCCATATTGCTCGAAGACATGCTTTCCGAACTCGGCTATGAGGTGGCTGCCATCGCCTCCCGCGTCGACACGGCGCTGCCCCTCATCGATACGCTCACGTTCGATCTGGCGATACTGGATGTCAATCTGGCGGGAGAGTCGTCCTTTCCTGTGGCCGATGCGCTCGCCCGGAAGGGCCGCCCGTACCTGTTCGCGACCGGTTACGGCAGAGAGGGGATCATTTCCGAGCACGCGCACCGACCGGTGCTCGTCAAACCGTTTTCCAGTCGCGATCTGAGATTCGCGATCCGGTCAGCATTTCACGACTGATCTTTCGTGCTGGATCGAATACGGCGGAGGGGGACCACCAGCGTGAACGTGGCGCCCGATGACGGATATGCCGCATGCACTTCCGCTTCGAGTTCATAGCCGAGGACCCGCTCGATCATCTTCAAACCGAAGCCGGATTTGTCCGGCTCGACGACAACCGGACCACAGCGCTCGGTCCATGTCATGCGCAGGATCCCGTCGTCGGGAGATTCGTCATTTTCAATATTCCAGTCAATGCGGATCCTGCCTTCGCCGCTCTTCAAAGCGCCATACTTTACGGCATTCGTACACATTTCGTGCAGGGCCATGCTGAGTGACAACACCGCCTTGGCCTTGATCGGAAAATCGGGACCGGCGATCTCGAATTGCGCATCTTCCTGATTGTCGAAAGGCCTGGTCGCGGTGGCAACCACGCCCCCCATCCCCGCCGATTGCCAGCTGTCCTTCATCAAAAGGCCATGGGCCTCGCTCATTGCGGCGAGCCGTTGCGTGAATATCTCGACCGCATCCTGCGCGCCCGCCTTGTCCCTGAACGTCTGCCGGGCGACGGACTGGACAGTTGCGAGCAGGTTCTTGACGCGATGGTCGAGTTCTCCCACCAGCAATTCGCGCTGTTGTTCCGCCGCCGCCGCGGTCTTGCGCGCGACCAGGAGTTCGGCCAGGAAGTCGTCTATCGCTTTTCCGACGACGCCGAATTCGCTGCCACGTTCATTCATTCCGGTCCGGGACATTTCATTGCCGGCGCGCCAGTCGCTGATGGTGGCAATCAACCTGCCGACAGGTTTGCGAATCAATTCCCTGGTGGTGAGCCACGCCAGCACGAAGGAAAGGAACAGGCTCGCGAGAGTGACAAGCAGCCCGATCCAGGTAGCTCGGCGAATGGAGGCATAGGCTTCATCGGTGGAAATACCAACCGAGACGAATAGTCCCATCGACATTGCCGATGTCGGATAGAAGCCGATGACGCGGTTTACGCCATCCCGACCAACCGCCGTGAATGTGGAAGGCTGCACGGAATTGACGAAATGAATGATGCGGCTGGCGATTTTCGTTCCGACAAATTTTTCGGGATCTGGTATCCGGGCGATCATGGTTCCCGTACGATCTGCGATGGTCAACGCATTTCTCTGTGAGAAATCCCGTTCGCCCAACCGCTGGGCAAGCCAATCCAGGCTGAGAGCGCCAATGACGACACCAAAAATATCGCCGCGATCGCTCCTGACAGGCATAGCAAGGGGTAGCGCCGGCTGGTCGGAGATCAGCCCCGTAGAATACTCGCCGACGAAAAACCGGCCGGTCTTCATTGCCTCGCGGAAATACACCGTTTGGTCGAGCATCAGACCGACACCACCCAGCTTCTGGCGGCATATAACCCGCCCGCGCACATCGGCGATGGCAAAGCCGGAAAACTGCGGCAGCTTCGCGCCGACGCGGGCCAGATATTCCTGACAACCGGCCGCGTCCTGTTCCTGAACGACGGCCGCCGCCGACAGCGCAATCAAAACGTTCTCCGCGCCGCTGATAATGCGCTGCATTTCCAGCGAAGCAAGCTGGCCGGCATGCAGTGCCTCCAGGTGGATTTCCGCGTCTTTATCCAAGCGGATGGAATATAGATTGTAGAACAGCACGATGGCAACCGGAAACAGGGCGACCACCGTTAACAGAAACAGCCGTCTGGACAGCTTTCCAATGCTCACATTCTTCCCCTGCCACCACTGATGCAGTGTGTCATCTATGATCGGGAAATCAATGCAATACAAGCTGTTGGCTTTCTACCCACACACCTTTTACGGAAACAAGCTCCGCAGCAGATCACGGGCAGCACGTAAGTCTTATTCCACCCCCGCGGTCTCTTTGAGCAGTTCCAGGCCCAGGCGGTACTGGCTGTCGTCGCAACCCGATTGCTCGGCCTGCTGGAGATTGTCCTCGAGGTCGGCCCGCTTCACCGGCCGCGCCAGAGGATCGGCAATCGCACGGCGAACGAAAACCGCATAGTCCTCCCCGTCTCTTCGTGTCATCGCATCGACCGCATCAACGACGGATGGCGGAAATCCTTCCCTTGCCAACCGTTCGACGCTCCAGCCATCTGCCTTTTCCACGATGTCGTGGAGATAGGCGACCATCTTCTGTTCACGCCCGCCCACCTTTTCGACGACGCGCCTGAGATGATCGGTGAACGGCCGTCCGGTCTTTTCCGTTTGCCCGGCATGGGCTGACACGGCGATGTCTTCGGCATGTCTCAAAAGATCATTCTGCATCGCTCGCCCCGTCGAAAAGTTTTCTGTCCGGACTCCCAGAACGGGTGCCGCTCCAATCCGGTTCCCAGCCGAAGACGCTGCGCCCGCCGAAAACAGCCGATTTGTCGAACTCGCCGGCGACGATTTCCTTGAGATCGGGACCGGTGACGTACCGTTCGAGCGTGCGTGACTGCTCGTCCAGCCGCCGCAGCGCCTGCAGTTCTTCATCGCGACCCAGCCTTCCCTTTCGCACCGCCGATTTCATCACATTGATGGTCTGGTCATAGACCTTGAGCGGCACGGGAAACGGATGCCGGTCCTTGCCGCCATGGGCGAGCGAAAACCGGGCGGGATCCGAAAACCGGCATGGTGCGCCGTGCACGACTTCGGCGACCAGCGCCAGCGCCTTGACGGTGCGGGCTCCGACTCCCGGCACCAGCAACAGTTGCTCGAAATCCGCCGGCCCGCGATCGGCGGCGGCGGCGATGTTGCCGTGCAGGCGGCGCATGTTGACGTCGGTCTCGCGAACATCGTGATGGGCGGGCATGATCAGATACGGAAGCATCCCCTGATCGGGCGGCACGACCGGCTTTGCTTCGATTGCGGAGAGCTCGCGTACGATCCTGTCCGGCCCCAGCGTGGCGAGAAGATCGAGCTGCGACGCACGCGAGCGGTCGGCGCGGTGGTCGGCGAGATTGACGATCTCGCCCCGGCCATGGCCCTCGATCGCCGCATGGGGCGAATCAACGAAGCTCGTAAGGCCTTCCGAGAGCCAGTGGTAGCGCCGGGCCTGCCGCAGATCCTCGTTCATGCCCTGCTGGACGACCACCCATTTGCCGTCATCGGCGACAATGAAGCCATGCAGATAAAGGCTGTAGCCATCCTGCACTGCAGCGCTGTCGACCTTGGCGACCAGCCTGCTCGTCGTCGCCAGCGCGGTGCCGTTGATGCCCGTGCGCTCGCCGACGACAACGAGTTCATCCGGCGTTTTCCGCGACTGCGCGCCGCGCCCGCCGCAGACATGGAGACCGAGTTCCTTCGAAAGCGGCGGCAGGCCGCGTTTCAACGCGCCGAGCACGCTCGTCGTGATGCCGGAGGAATGCCAATCCATGCCCATCACCGCGCCAAAGGACTGAAACCAGAACGGATGAGCGAGTCGTCGCAAGAACTCGTCACGGCCGTATTCCTGGACGATCGCCTCGGTGATCAGGGCGCCGAGCCGCGTCATCCGGTCTCCCAGCCATCTGGGGACACGTCCGCCATGCAGGGGAAGGTCGGCACTGCCTGTTCTCTGGGTCATGTACGTCAATTGTTCTCTCATTGCGAAAATCAAGTGGAGCAGAGCAGATTGCCTCAGCCATTTGAACGGAACGGAATTCGGCAGGGGGCGTTTATCCCGTGACAGCGAAAAGCAAGGTGCAGGAATCATGCACGACGACGCCGATATAAACCGTATCTGGGACAATTTCATGGGCGACACGACAAGTTTCGCTGTCCTGCGGGCAATGGCGGCAATGCTGCTTTTCACATTTTCCGGCAGCAGGCTTTCCCGGACGATCGATCGTTAAAGGTCGCAGTGCTTGCGGACGATGTCCGCATCGGCGACGGGCAACGGTTCGAAATCCGCGATGCCGATGGCGATCTGGTCGCCACCATCCCAATCAGGGTGCGATACGAGTCTCCTGATCAGATCTTGCCGATCAGCCGGCTATATTCGGCTTCCGGAATACCATAGGCATCGCCGGCAAAATCTTCGAGCGCCCCGCGGTCGCGGATGCTGATCAGGCTGCGTTCCGAATAGATCAGGTGATTGCCTTCGAGCATATGCAGTGCGTTGGTCACACTGGAGCGTCGCACGGAAAGCATGACCGCCAGGAACTCATGGGTCAGCGAAAACCGGTCGCTGCGTGTCCGGTCGTGGCACATCAGCAGCCAGCGGGCGAGACGAACATCAACATGGTGGATCGAGTTCGAGAGGCCGGTATAGGCCGTCTGGATAGACAGCACATAGGCATAGCGCAACAGCAGGCGTCGCAGAGGGGCAGAGCGCGCTGTCGCTTCCAGGAGCTTCTCGTTCGGCAACCGATGGCCGGCGCCCGGCACCTGCATGAAGATCGAATAGGGTGTCATCGCGGTCTCGAGCACGAGATAGGCGGGCGTCATGCCTTCACGGCCGAAAATACCGACCTCCGAATGCTGTCCCTCCGGCGACACCGCGACGATCGAGCCAATGCCGGTTTCTGGAAAGTAGCTGTATCGGCAATCCTTCAGCGGCTCGGAAAACACATAGGAGCGCGGCAGGTCGACGGGTTCGAGGTCATCGGCGATCTCCCGGAAAGCCTCTTCAGGAAGCATGCCGAGCAAGCGGTTCTGAATGGTGGATTGCTGCACGACGGACCTCCGGGGCACCCCGCTATTATACCCGGTTCGGGGATGCTTAGCGTTCAGGAAACAGCAAGACAAGCGCAGCCCGTGGCGAGTACGGTAGCGTACAAAACGCCCATAATACTGCTGACTTGCCTATGGCGGTGGCTATGGCAGATGTGACAGAGCGCATGTGGCGCCGCAGTGAGATTTCAATTGTACTTCTCGAGGACCGGCATCTGATTGCCATCGACAGTAGTCATGCTCAGGCTTGTCGGGTTTACCTCCATCGAAGACATTGCTTCGGTCGCACCCGCCTTTTGTCGCTGACGTCAGCACCGCCGGATATCTTGATCATGGAAACAGCGCTTCATGGCGATTCATGCGCACTTCTTGCTAAACATCTTTCGAGCCGGAATGTTCCCTTCATTCAGTATACCGGAGCCAATCGGACTTTGATGGGCAGTGAGAAAATCTTCCCGGATGCCGTATGGCTTTCCAGGTCGAGGGAAGCGGAGATGACTGCGACGCCGTTTCGCGCGTGCCTGGAGCCGGTTGAAGCGCGGAACTTCGGCGCGCGTTCGCCGTTATTGGGACATCCGTCCCAGGATCCCGTGCCTATGAATTCAGCTTTCAGAACGTCCGTCACCGAAAAACCAACGCCGGACATCAAACGCTGGCGGCGCGCCGCGATCTTCAGGCAACTCGGGCCAGGGCTGATCACCGGCGCCGCGGACGACGATCCCAGCGGCATCGTCACCTATTCGCAGGCGGGGGCGCAGTTCGGCTTCAACATGCTGTGGACCATGTTGCTCACATATCCGTTGATGACGGCGGTGCAACTGGTCAGCGCCCGGATTGGCCGGGTCACAGGCAGCGGGCTGGCGAAGAACATCGGCGGCATCATGCCGAAGCCTTTCGTGATGGCGATCGTGGCGCTGCTGTTCATTGCCAACACGATCAATATCGGCGCCAATCTCGCCGCCATGGGCGCGGCCGCGTCGCTCGCCACCGGCGGGCCGAGCGTCGTCTTCACGATCATCCTCGCGCTCGTTTCGCTGACGCTGCAGATGTTCATTTCCTATGAGACCTATGCCCGCTATCTCAAATGGCTGACTCTGGTGTTGTTGGCTTACGTTGCGGTACTTTTCGTCGTCAAGATCGACTGGACAAACGCCCTCAAAGGCCTGTTCTGGCCGACTTTTCCGCTGAATGGCGACAGTTTCACCGTCATCGTGGCGATCCTGGGCACGACGATCAGCCCCTACCTGTTCTTCTGGCAGAGTTCGCAGGAAGTCGAGGAGATTGATCATAGCGATGACAAGCAGCCGCTGAAGGAAAAGCCACAACAAGCGCCGAAGGAGATGCGGCGCATCAATCTCGACACCACTGTCGGCATGGCCGTCTCCAATCTAGTGGCGATGGCCATCATGATGAGCACGGCGGCAACGCTGCATGCCAACGGCAAGACCGAGATCGGCAGTGCGGCCGACGTGGCGGAGGCGCTCCGTCCGATCGCCGGCGATTTCGCCTTCATCCTCTTCAGTCTCGGGATCATCGGCACCGGCCTGCTGTCGCTGCCGGTGCTGGCGGGTTCCGCCGCCTATGCCTTCGGCGAGTCGCAGGGCTGGAAATGCGGGCTGGAGAACAAGCCCTGGGAGGCGGTCGGGTTCTACAGCATGATTGCCGCCGCAACCCTGCTCGGCCTGGGCATCGAGTTCTCGCCGATCGATCCGATCCAGGCGTTGTTCTGGAGTGCGGTGATCAACGGTTTCGTGGCGGTGCCGATCATGGCGGCGATGATGGTCGTCGCCAACAAGCGCGATCAGATGGGCAAGTTCACCGCGCCGGCGCCGATGCTGATTTTCGGCTGGGGCGCGACGATCGTGATGGCGCTGGCGGCTGCGGCGATGCTGGTCTTCTAGTCCGTGGCTTACGCCCTGCCCATTCGGATCATGGAGAAGTAGTCGTCGCCGCCGACCTGGCCGCCCTTGAGGGCAATCTCCAATCCGTCGCTACCGCCGCCATGAGCCAGGCAAAGCGGTGAGCCGGGCGTCTGCAGCAACGGCATTTTCAGCGTCAGCGCTGCAATTCCCATTTCGCCGATGGCATGGCCGGATGTATCGCCACCGGCGACGACCGCGCGGGTGAGCCCTGCCCGCTCCACCAGTTGCCGCTGGATGCGGCCAAGATTGCGGCCGATGCGGTGACGTCCGCCGGCAGAGGAGTCCAGTTCGCCGCCACGATCCGCCGAAGGCCCGAGCGCAGTGTAGAGAATGACGCTCTTGCCGGCGGAGAGAGCCAGCATGGCGGCGGCGATCGCCGTTTCGATCCCGGCTCCGGAATGTTCGCCCGACAGCGTGACCGGATCGAGCGCGATGCCTTCAAAACCATTTGCCAATCCATGGCGGATCTGCCGCTCCGTGGTCGCGGACACGCTGCCGGAGACAACCGCGATGCGATCGACCAGCCCGGCATCGGCAAAGACCGGCCGCTCGCCGATCAGTCCTGCCTGACGCCATGCCGGGATCAATGCGTATTCGACGCCGGAGGAACCGCAGGCGAACTGGCTGGTGTGGCGCAACACGTTCCAGAGAAGATCGCCGGCTGCGCCCTGCGTCGCCGCGTCCAGCACATCGAGCAGCAGGATCGATGGCTTAGCCTCCAGAAGCGCCCGCAGGCGCCCGGCCGCATCCGGCGCGACCACGCCGACATTGTCCAGCAGCGCTGACGACAGCCGCGTCTGGCGCGCCAGATGCCTGAGAACATCCGTCTCATTCATCGGCGTCACCGGATGGCGCGACATCACCGGATGGCGGTCGATGCGATAGGTCTGTCCCTGATAGGCCGCGAACAACTGGCCGAACGCCGTATAGCGCCTGATCTGAGGCGCACCGACGATCAGCGGCACGGTGGTCTCCCCAAACACCGCGCTCCCGATCTCGATCGCCCGGCCGATGCTGCCGATATCCGGCGCGGAATCGAAGGTCGAGCAGACCTTGTAATGGCAGAGCTCGGCACCGAGCGTCTTCAGCCATTCGAACGCCTCGCGGAGATGCACATCCATCCAATCCGGCGCCTCGCTGCGGCTGGTACCGGCAAGGCCGATGGCGCGGGCGCTCGAAAACCGCGACAGCAGCGTTTCGTCCGGCTTTTTCAGGAACAGCACCGTCTCGACGCCGTTGGAAGCCAGCGCCTCCATGACATCGGTCGAACCGGTGAAATCATCGCCGTAGTAGCTGATCAGTCGGTTGGTCATATCATCTCCAAATTCTGTCTGCCTCCTGCTTCGGCGAAAGGTCCCTCCCCAACTCCTCCCCGCAAGGGGGAGGGGAAAACCCATATCTCAAGCACCTTTGCCGTCGGCGAATTTTTCGATCGACTGGGCGAGTTCGCGATGGTCCCTGGCATAGACATCCAGGGAAATGCCGGCGACTGCCGCTTCCCAGGCCTGGCGGACGGCCTTGACCCCTGCCCCCGGCCCGCCGGGATGGCTGACGATGCCGCCGCCGCAGAGATAGAGGAGGTCCGTCGAGCCGCCGGTTGCCGCAAGCGTATCCGGCGCCTGCCCGCCCCACTGACCGGAGCCGACCACCGGCAACGCACAATCGTTCCGGTCGAACAGCGGCGTCGAGACCGCCTTGTAGGACGTGACGAAGCTTTCGTCCGGTTCCCAGTATTTGACGCGGATGCCGTTGATCTGGAACTGATCGACGCCCAGAAGCCGCCAAAACTGCTGCCAGACCGAGAACTCGAAACCGAGCCCCGCGTGACGTGTCAGGATATCCCAGCCGTTGCGATGGGCGTGCAGCACCAGACCCGAGCGCTTGCGCAGGAAGGTCATGCCACTGAGCCCGATCGAATTGATGTTGATGACGGCGCAATTGCCGCCGGCCGCCAGCACCATATCGTGATTGCGCATCATCTCGTCCGGATCGGCATGGCTGATGCCGAAGGCATACATCACCTTCCTGCCGGTCTTCTGCTCACGATCCAGAATAAGCGGCATGATCGCGGCGACCCGCTCCCTGAGCGGCGAATAGGCCGGGCTCATCAGTTTCTCGTCGTCCTTGATGAAATCGACGCCGGCCTCGACCAGTTCGCCGACCATTTCAGCCGTTTCATGTGGCCGAAGACCCAGCGCCGGCTTGACGATCGTGCCGATGATCGGCCTGCCTTCCACGCCCGTCAGCCTGCGGCTGCCCGCCACACCGAATTGCGGGCCGGGATGGGCCGCGCCGAATTCCGGCGGCAGTTTCATGTCGACGACGCGGATACCGGTGAGGCCTTTGATCGAGAAGACCCCGCCGATCACGATCGTCATCAGCGCAGCGAGATCGGTGCCGACCGCCTCCATCGGGAAATCGATATCGACATCGGCGCGGTTGAAATGCGTGGCACTGCCCGCCTCATCCGGAAAGGAGGGGAGGTTTGTTGCCGGCAGATGCCTGATATCAGCCACGCGAGCCGCGACACGTGCCTTCAGCTCCTCGGTTTCCCCCGGCAGCGCCACGAATGTGCCGGTCGACTGGTCGCTGGCGATTTTCTCGGCCATCGCCGCAACGGAGCCGGGCGTTTCCACCCTATAGGTCACTCGGATCAAGATTTCCTCCCGAAGGCGACACCCGCGCTCGCCCTTGTCACCCAAGGCCAGCTGGTATAATGAGTATTCATGTTATTGCAAGTGCAGCAGGCGAGTGAATAGATGAGCGTCCTTTCCGAGCCGATCGTGCGTCGCAAACTTTCGGATGAAGTTTTCCTGCGGCTCAGGGCACTGATCGAGACCGGCGAATTGAAAGCCGGTGACGAGATGCCGTCCGAACGCGCGTTGATGGAGCGCTTCGGCGTCGGGCGCCCGGCAATCCGCGAGGCGATGCAGGCGATGGCCGGCAAGGGTCTGGTGGAAATCTCCCACGGTGAACGCGCCAAGGTTCTGCAGGTGACGGCGCGGTCGATTTTCCGGCAGGTCGACCTTCCCGCCAAGCTGATGCTCGCCGGCTCGTCGGATTCGCTCGAATATCTCAAGAGTGCGCGGATTTTCTTCGAACGCGGCATGGTGCGCGAAGCGGCTGCCACGGCGACGCCGAAGCAGATCGCCGATCTCCGTGCCCGGCTCGGCAAGCAAAGCGAGAACCTCGGCAATTCCGAAGCCTTCATCGATGCCGACATGGAATTCCACCAATATATCGCGCAGATTTCAGGCAATCCAATCTTCGCTGCCGTCAGCGAGGCAATGCTCGGCTGGCTGAAGGCCTATCACGCGGAAATGCTGATCTGGACCGGCGGCGAGAACTATACGCTGGCCGAACATGAGGAAATCATCAGCGCCATCGAAAAGGGCGATCCGGATCTGGCTGAACAGGCGATGATCAAGCATCTCGAGCGTTCCAGGGCGCTTTATGCGTCCGGGAATTCGACTGCATGACGATCGCGGTACGGTTCCTTTTATCCGGGCCTCGGTCACTTTTTTGTACGACGGGTTAATCGCGACGCCGACGCGGGTATTTCGGTAACTGCGCATATACATTCCATAAAATCGATTTAATCCGAACTTTCTTCGCGCGCATTTTGACGCAGCCAATAATCATATGATTTTGCTCTGTAATCGCCTGAAAATTGCACCTTGACTTTCGCTAATCCGCACGGCACCTAACAGCCAGTGCGAAATTTTTAAAAGCAGTTTAGGTCGTTTGAAATGCCGTTTGGCAAGCAAAGGACTTGAATTTGCACACGCGACGGGCACAATCTCGATACGGAGGACATCACATGGCGCGCATTACCCTGAGACAGCTTTTGGACCACGCAGCCGAATACGGCTATGGCGTACCGGCTTTCAATATCAATAATATGGAGCAAGGGCTTTCCATCATGGAAGCGGCGGCGGCCACCAGGTCGCCGGTCATCCTGCAAGCCAGCCGAGGAGCGCGCGCTTACGCCAACGACGTCGTGCTCGCCAAGCTGATCGACGCGTTGACGGAGATCCATCCGGACATTCCGGTCTGCATGCATCTGGACCACGGCAACAACGAAGCGACCTGTACCACGGCCATGCAGCACGGCTTCACTTCGGTGATGATGGACGGCTCGTTGAAGGAAGACGGCAAGACGCCGGCCGACTATGAATACAATGCCGGCATCACCCGCCGCGTCACGGAAATGGCGCATTGGGGCGGCGTGTCGGTAGAAGGCGAGATCGGCGTGCTCGGCTCGCTGGAATCCGGAGAGGGCGAGCAGGAAGACGGCCATGGCGCCGAAGGCTCGCTCAGCCACGACCAGTTGCTCACCGATCCGGAACAGGCGACGCAATTCGTCCGCGAAACGCAGGTCGATGCGCTCGCGGTGGCGATGGGCACCAGCCACGGCGCCTATAAATTCAGCCGCAAGCCGGATGGCGCGGTTCTGGCGATGAACGTGATCGAGGAAATCCACCGCCGTCTGCCGGACACGCATCTCGTCATGCACGGCTCGTCTTCCGTGCCGGTCGAACTTCAGGAAATCATCAACAAGTTCGGCGGCCAGATGAAGCCCACCTGGGGCGTGCCGGTCGAGGAGATCCAGCGCGGCATCAAGCACGGCGTCCGCAAGATCAATATCGACACCGACAACCGCATGGCAATGACCGGCGCGATCCGCAAGGTGCTGACCGAGAACCCCTCGGAATTCGATCCGCGCAAATATCTGGCGCCGGCGATGGCAGCGATGAAAAAGCTCTGCATCGAGCGTTTCGAGGCATTCGGGACCGCCGGCAATGCCGACAAGATCAAGGTGATCGCGCTGACCGAGATGGCCAAGCGCTACAAATCGGGGAGCCTGGCGCCGAAGATCGGCTGATCTTTTGGATAATGCCCCTCCCCTTGCGGGGAGGGTTTCGACGCCACTTTCCGCGCGCTCAGCGCACCGCCTGCCGGATATCCTCGGCGATCAGATCGGCGGTATGCTTGTGACCCAGCCATTCATAGCCGACGACGGTCACGACCGGCGCAAACATCAGGATGATCAGGCAAAGCGTCATGCTGACGCCGGCCATCGCTGCCGCCACCGACAGCAGCACCACGATTGCCGTGCCACCGAGCAAATACAGGTGCAGTGGATCGCGCCTGCCCACCAGATAGGTATGCACCGCATAGATCGACAGCAGGTAGACGCTCACGGGAACCGCGACCGTCAGCACCGTCGCCACCGAGCCGATATGCGCCTTATGCTCGATATAATAGGCTGCAACATGCAGGCCGGCGCCGGTCGCGACGATCGAGGCGAACGTGATCATATGCCCGTAGCCCCAGACGAAGGAGCGCTGGCGGTGTTCATGCAGGAGGTGGGCTGCGGGCGTGATGTAATAGACCCACCACATTCCGAATGTCAGTCCGGTTCCGCCGACGCAGACCAGCACCGCATCCATGTTCCACCCCTGCCCTTCGACGACGGCGGCGACCGTCGCGACGGTGCCGACCACGCCTTCGCCCAGCGCGATGATCGCCAGCAGGCCATAGCGTTCGGCGATATGATGGGCATGCCAGGGCGTGCCGCCCGCTTTGCGTTCCGCAATCCATGGACCGGCCATCTCGACCGATGACCAGAGGATGACGAACAGGAAGCTGACGAACACCGAGAAATCAAAGAAGATCATCATCGACCAGCCGATCTGGGCAATGATGATGGCGACCGCATAGGTCAGGCAGGCGCGGCGGCGGGCAGGGTCCTGGCGGGCGGCGCGCACCCACTGGAAGACCATCGCCACCCGCATGATCACATAACCCAGCACCATGATGGAATTGTCGAGCTGTTCGCCATGTTCGATCGACGCGAACATGCGTGGCAGGCCGATCGCCAGGATCAGCACGCCGATCATCTGCACCATGGTGACAATGCGGAAAATCCAGTCGTCGGTATCATAGGCCGAGGCGAACCAGGCGAAATTGATCCAGGCCCAGCAGATGGCGAAGGATGAAAAGGCGAAACCGATCAGCGCCACGCCGTAATGCCCTTCGGCCAGCGCATGCGCCAGCTGCGAGGCGGTGAGCCCGAAGGCGACGACGAAGGTGAGGTCGAACAGCAGCTCCAGCGGCGTCGCGGTGCGATGATGCTCATGCGGGTCGCGACCGCCCATCCGCGCCGTGTGATGGTGGAGGCTCTCGGGATCAGGCAGTGAGTTGCTCATGCGCGGCCTTTACTGTCGGGTGCATAGAGACAGTAGAGAGGGAGCGGGCGGCGCGTCAATCGGGAAAGCTCTTGCATCACGCCGGATTCATGCGCAGATTTTGCGCATGAAGGGTTACGTCTATATTCTCGCATCGAAGCGAAACGGCACACTCTATACCGGGGTGACGCGCGACTTGCCCGGCAGGCTTTTTGAGCACCAGCATGAACTGACACCGGGCTTCACATCAAGATATGGCGTCAAGACACTGGTATGGTTCGAGGAGCATGATCTGCTGATCGCAGCCATCCAGCGCGAGAAAAACATCAAGAAATGGCCGCGGCAGTGGAAACTCAACCTGATCGAGGAAATGAACCCCAATTGGGATGACATCTCGCATTATTTGCATGGGCTATAGGTCAGAGTCTCCCGCGCCATGGACATGGCGCTGCTGGATTCCTGTGACAAGCACAGGAATGAGGAAGTGTGGCTCGGTGCAAGACTAAGGGGCGTTGACATTCATTTGATTGCGAGATGGATTGCGCGCAGGAAGATGAATGCGGCAAAGCTTTCATCTGTCTTGTCGTAACGTGTTGCAATACCTCTGAACTGTTTGAGATCGCAGAA
>JAQGJP010000071.1 GCA_028290545.1 Rhizobium sp.
GCATCGATCATGATCAGCAGTTCCATCAGGTTGTCATTGGCCGGATAGGAGGTCGACTGGATGACAAAGACATCCTCGCCACGCACATTTTCCTGGATTTCAACGAAGATTTCCTGATCGGCGAACCGCCGGACACTGGCTTTGCCAAGTGGTACTTTGAGATATGAACAGATCGTCTCGGCGAGTTGCCGATTGGAATTGCCCGAAAAAACCTTCATGGCCCGCCGCCTGTTTTCATGCCCGGATGCGGGCTTAATAACCGGCTTTCGCATGAATGCAAGCGCTTTCGGCGGTTTTTCCCATTGCCATTTTGCATTGCGGCAAAACTCCCATTTTGGCACTGATATGTGTCAATCGAAATACGGACCTACCTGAGGATCTTTCCGAACAGGTTTCGCTTGAAGCGGTCCACCGGCGTCGGGTCCCGATGCGCTTTTGAGGGAAGGTCGGCGTCCTGCGGCGATTGCACGATGAAACCGGCGGTATCGCCGGCATCGAGATCTGCCGGCACCTCCCGGGCGTGAGGCCATGGAGGGCGCACTGGTGGCAATGTGGGAACGGCGGTTGGAGCTGGAAGGCTTTGCACCGACGATGGAAGGCGTCCGCAATGCGGCCGGCGGACTGAGGGGCAGGGCGCTCTCGGGCTCCATGATCATGAACAGATTCCGGCACTATCCAAGTGCCAATGCCAGAAAACGAAACGGGCGAAGATCGATCTCCGCCCTTTTCGCACACCCGGCTTAGTCCCTAGCCAAAACCGGCAAGCGGTCGGCGTGGCGGAGCCACCGCCCCGTGTGTATGTTACTCAGACACCGGCTTGGAAAGCATATCCGGCGAGCAGGCGGTGAAACGCACCGTGCAGGCGGCGCCCATGCTCTGGCAGCGTTCCAGTGCCGTCTGCGACGCTGTCTTCCAATCCTTGTGGACGAAATAGGCGTAGTTGTCGCTGGCCGGACCTTCGTCCCGGAAACGCGCCACGCTGAAGCAGGCATTGGAATAGGTGGTCAACGACTCGCAACGTGCCCTTGATTTGCCGCTGCACAAGGCTGTGACATTGTCTTGCGCCAGCTTCTGAGCCGTCTGGTTTTGCAGCGAATAGATCGCGCCAGACTGGTCGATCGCGGTGGCACCCCAAACCGCCTTGGACGGAATCTGCGATGTCGTGATGTTGGCATCCTTGATCTGCGCCTGCAGGTCGGCAACTGTCTTTTCGAGCCCGGCCTTCTCCGTCTGCAGCGCCGAGAAATTGGCCGTCATGGTCTTCAGTTCATTGGCATAGAGATCGCGTTCTTCCTGCAGCCGGGCCGGGGTGTCGTCGGATGCGGTCTGCGTTTCGGTCTGGCCTTGCTCCGGCTGGCCGGCGGCAAGCTCCTCATTCCGCTTGTCGGCAAGAGCCAGCCTGGTCTCCGTGTCCCGCAGCTTGGCGGTTGCCTCAGTCAAAGCCTGCTCTCTGTCGGAAAGGCTTTGGCTGGTCTTGTCCAGTTCCGCCGTAAGCTGTTTGAGCTTCTCCGACATTGCAGTCTTTTCAAGGCCGGCTTCAGTGGTCTTGCCGGCGAACACTTTGAGCGCATCGATCTGGATATTGGCCACCGAAAGCTTGGACTGAACATCGCGAAGGGCACCGTCGCGCTCGGCAAGCTGCTGCTGGCCCTGCTTGACCTGTGCGGTCAGGAGGTTGATCTTTTCCGTCAGGGAGGTGTTCTGCGCGCTCTCCTGGTTCTTGGCCGATTCCCGCGCTGCCAGCTCATCGCTGGCTGCGGCAAGTTTGGATTGGGCCTCCTTCAGGGCACGCTCCTGGGCTCCAAGCTGCTGCTTGCCTTTTTCGACCTCAGCGGTCAGGCCGCTGATCTGCTCGGACAGACTTGCCTTCTGGGCCTCGGCTTCCTGCTTTGCGGTCTCACGGTCGGCGGTGATCTGGTCGGTGGCTTCGGTGAGCCTGGCTTGCGTTTCGCGCAGTGTTCGGTCGCGCTGGGCGAGGTCGGCATTGGCCTTGTCGAGCAGGGTGGTCATCGATGCGATCTTCTGGTCGAGCGCGCCGATCTGCGCCTTTGCCTCGTCGCCGGCTGCGTTCTTCACCGCCGCGATCTGGGTATTGGCATCATCAAGCTGCTTTTGCAGCGCCTCGATCGATTTATTCTTGTCGGCGAGTGCCTTTTGCGCTGCATTGCGGTCGGCAGCCAATTGATCGGATTTGCTGGCCAGGTTGGCGATCTCGGCATCGGAAGCCCTGGTCTTGTCGAGCGACACAGTCGATGCCTCCTTCCTAGCGGCGGCAAGCTGACGGTCGAATTCCCATTTCTGCTTTTCGATTTGCATCGCGGCGGCCTGCTGGGCCTGCTTGACGGAGGTGCTGTCGGAACCGAGCAGGAAATAGCTCAGGCCCATGCCGAGCACGACGAACAACACCGCGGCGATGGCAACCGGCTGCCAGGTTTGGCGCTGGTTGTCGTTGTCGGCACCGAAAGCCGGTTCGGCTTTCAGCTCTTCCGCCGGCCTCTCATCGACGTGCAGTTGATCGTGCATGATCGACGGTTCGAAGGATTCCAGGATCAGGGCTTCCGGCGTCGGCTCGTTCGCCTCGGCAGCGTTGGCGACCGGTGTTTCGACGATCGCAGAGGCAGCTGGCGTCGCTGCCGGCCAGGTCACGATCTCCTGGAAACCGCCGGGCTGTTCCAGCGAAAGATTGGTCCCTGCGGCAACCTTGCGGGCAAGATCGGCATCCAGGGTAAGTGTGAGCACGCCGTCCGCAGTCGCCGACTCTGCCGGCAGGTAGGATGCGGTTTTCGTCCAGCCGCGCCTGGTAAGATATTTTTCTGAAAGGGGGTCGCGAAGCCGGAAGCGTGTCTCGCTCACATCAGCGCCGCGGATTTCGATCACGGCAGCGCCGGAAACGGGTTCATGCTTGACTGTTATTTCCGTCACGTGTGTGGAACTCCATGGTCATGTTACAGCACTGTCCCTTGCTTGTTTTTCTATCTCTTAATTCGGCAGATTGGCGAGATTACGACAGCTTTCACGGCACAACCCCTGCCGTCGGAACGCTAATTTAGAGCATGAAGCATTCCTGAAGCATGCGAATTGACAAGCACATCTCATGTGGCCGTCGGCCGCCTTGCGGGTGTCGGCGCCCACCAGTCGCTGGTGATTCCGTAAATCACCCCTGCGATTGCCGCCATTTCATATATTCGGCGATGGTCGCGGTGCCGATCTCCTGCATCAGTTCCGGGGGGACGACCGACCAGGCGTCGGAAGATTTGCCGGGCACGCTTTCCTGGCCCTGGATGCGATGGAGGCGGGCGCCGGAATTGTCCAGCACGTCCCAGACGTAGACGACAGTGACATTCTTGCCGTCGCTGAAGGCGGAGAGATAGCCTTTCAGCACATGCTCGGCGCTCAGGTCGCTCGATCCCTTGATCTGCAGGCCGTTGGAACGCGCCGAATTGCCAAGTTCCTTGGAAAGCGGCGTGACCGCCTGCAGCGGCGCGCCGATGATCGGCAGGAAGCGTATCGTGCCCTTGGCCTGCGTTGCGCTATAAAGGTTGTTGGCCGGCTTGGCGTCGCTGTTGTTCTTGTAAAGGCCAGCGCTGAGCGTGGTGTTCTGCTGGTCGGCCTGCACCGCATCCGCCTTGGTGATCGACGGATTTTCCTCGCCGCGCTGCAGCGCCTGCTGCTGTGCCTCCAGCGTGTTCTGCGGCGCGAGCCCGTCCTTGGCCGGCTCTTCATCGATCCGCGGCAGATCCTGCGCATTATCGTTGTTGCGGTCCGACTGGCGCCTGAGCGTGTCCTGCTGCTCGGCGGCTTGCGTCGTCTGGGTGTTCTGCGCATTCGGCACGTCGGCCTTCGGCGTCAGTGCATCCGGCGTGTTGCACGCCGCCAGAAGCATACAGAGGCAGAGGGCAGCAAACGCATTAAATTGCCCGCGCATGGTTTCAGTCCTCCGCCAGATGCCCCGTGAGGAATTTATGGGCGCTTGTTCGCCAGTCTGTCAATTCTGAAATATCAGACAGAAATTAAGTCAAGGCTATGGCGGGTCAGGTTTTTTACCGCTCCGGAGGTGATCAGGTAGGTCTGACCGAGAGTCATGGCCGTGCCGGTGTCGGAATCCATGATGATCATATGAACGAAAAGCGTCATTCCCGGCAGGATTTGTTCCGGATTGCCGGCATGGAACATCTGGTGTTCCATCCAGGACGGTGAGAAGCGGGCGCCGACCGAATAGCCGCAGGCGTTCAGCCGATGGCGGGCAAGGCCGCGCTCGTCCATGATCCGCGCATGGGTGTCGAAAACCGTACCGAACGTGTTTCCGGGTGTCAGGACCTTTTCGATCGCCTCGATCGCATCGCGGGAGGCCGCATAGAGTTCCTTCTGCCGGTCGTTGGGCTTGCCGACGATGACGGTGCGCATCATCGGCGCATGATAATGGGCAAAGACGCCCGCCCATTCCAGTGTCAGCTGGTCGACCACGTCGAGATTGCGGCGTCCGGCCTTGTAGCGGCAGAGCAGGGCGTCGGCGCCCGAACCGAGAATGAACTCGTTTGCGGGATAATCGCCGCCGCCGGCAAAGATCGCGCCTTGCATTGACGCCAGGATATCGGCTTCGTTGGCGCCGGGCTTGATCAGGCGCAATGCCGCGTCCAGCGCGTCGTCGGAAAGCTCGGCTGCCTTCTCGGCGTATTCGATTTCGAGCGGACTTTTGACCAGCCGCAGATGGCTGATGACATAGGACGCATCGACCAGCGTGCCGAAGCTCGTCAACTGGTTGTCGAGCAGGCGGGAATTCTTGCCCGTCAGGCCATGCGTGTCATATTCGACGCCGATGCGGCTGCCCAACAGGTCCAGATCCATCAGCAGGTTCTTGAGATCGAGCGCCGGATCGGCATTGGTACGGTCGACCCAGACCCGGATATCCTCGATGATCGACGTATGGCGCGCCTGCCTGAGATCGGCCGAACGAGTCAGCAGCACCATCTCGCCGCTGGACTTGACGACCAGCGTCTGGAAGAAGCAGTAGCCGAACGTGTCGTAGCCTGTCAGCCAGTACATGCTTTCCTGCGCGAAGATCAGCAGGGCATCAAGCTTCTCCTCCTTCATCCGCACCTTGAGCAGTTCAAGGCGCGATGCGAATTCGTCCTTCGAAAAATGCAGTGCCATGGTCAAATGTCCCTAATCATGATGGCGGATATCTGTCGGCCGTAATCCGGCTCTTGGCGATGGGTGGTGCGGCGGTAGGAGAAGAAATTCTCCTCGTTCGCATAGGTGCAGATGTCGAGATTCTCGGCCTTGACGCCGGCTGCCTCGATGCGGCTGACCGTCAGGCCCGGCAGGTCGAACCTGCTGTGCTCCGGTTTCTCGGATTGAATGAAGAATTTCGCCCAGGCCGGGTTGCGCGTCACGAAACGCTCAACGAATTCCGGGCCGACCTCGTAGCTGCGTTGTGATATCGACGGACCGAGGCTGGCGGCGATCCGTTCGCGCCGGGCGCCCAGTTCGATCATCGCCTCGATGGTGTTTTCGAGCACGCCGTCGAAAGCGCCCTTCCAGCCGGCATGCGCCGCGCCAATCACCCCTGCATCAGAATCGGAAAACAGCACCGGGCCACAATCGGCGGTGAGGATGCCGAGGACCACGCCAGGTGTCGATGTCACGTGGCCGTCTGCCTCCGGCCGCTCGACGGGCGTGTTGACATCGGCGACCACCACATCCGGCGAATGGATCTGGTAGAGGGTGGCGAGACGACCGGCGTCGCTGCCGAACCAGCCGGCCACACGCGCGCGATTTTCGATGATATGCTCGGGCTTGTCTTTCGAACCGAGGCCGACATTCAGACCACGATACAACCCACCGGATACACCCCCGGCACGGCCGAAGAAGCCATGCGCGATCCGGCCATTCGAGGTTTCCGCCAGCAGCGGACTCTGGATCGGTGACAATCCGGATGAAGAGACCACGGTCATGGATGGTTTGAAGCCCCTGTCGCTCATGATTCGAAGGTATAGACGAAAATTCCCGATCTGCGCGAGCACCAAATGCGACATTGTCGTCATAGGCGCATCGCCGCTGGCGATCAGGTTTGGCTTCTCGTCTCAAAGGGCGCCAGGGCCACTTGCGGACTTGATACGGCGAGAACTTTGAAAAGCACGCCCATTTCGTTTGTCTCAGTGCCGACCAGCCGCTCGACGGCACTGCGTATCGCCGCCTGCTGAACCGGATCCTTGCCGGCTCCGAGCGTGCCGGCACGTTCGGCAGTCCCGAGCGCCAACAGAAAATCACCCTGCGTCATCATGCCGTTGACATGCACCGAACGAACCTGGGCCATTTCGGCAAGTGCCGAGAAATCGACATGGCTTGTAAGATCGGCCTCGCCGGGATTGGCAAGCGGCGGATCGAAGCGGTGATCTAGTACCGCCTGCAGCGTATCGCCGAAACCGGCTTCGAGATGGCCGTAATCGATGAACAGCGCGGTGCCCCCCGAGTTGAACAGCCGATCGGCGATGGCCTGCATGATGGCACTGCGGGCGGGCGCGATTTCCACGATCGTACCCACTGGCGCGTCGCGATGACCCGACGGCAGCAGCGCTGCATCGAGGCCACTGATGCCGGCGGCGAACGTCAGCGCGTCATTCTCATCGAGGCCCACCAGCCGCTCGCGAAAACCGGATGCGGTCTTGACGAATTGCCGGATCGGCACGGCGTCGAAGAACTCATTGCCGACCAGCAGCAGGAAACCATCGGGGATCTCGTCGAATGTCTGGTGCCAGTGGATCCTGTCGCGATGACCCGCCAGCGTCTGCGCCTGGATGCCGGCCAGGGCCGGGCTGGTTTCGATGAGATGGATGGTCGCACTTTCATAGAGTTCAGGCGCGAGCTTTGAGAACACCCGCAGCATATCTGCCATCATCGTACCGCGCCCGGGGCCGATTTCGGCGATGCGAACCGCACGTTTTGGTTTCAGGTGTTTCTGCCAGGCCTGGACGAGAAAAATGCCGACCATCTCGCCGAACAACTGGCTGACCTCGGGCGCGGTGATGAAATCACCGCCGCGGCCAAACGGGTCGCGAGTCCGGTAGTAGCCATATTCCGGGTCGGCGAGGCAAAGTGCGAAATAGTCGGTAACGCTGATCGGTCCGTTGACACGGATGATAGCCTTGATTTTCTCAGCCAGTGGCGTCATGCGCGGCTATGCCAGCTTGGGAGTAGCAGATTTGGCGCGCCACATCGCCCAGATCCCAAGCAGCAGCATCGGGATCGACAGCAGCATGCCCATGGTCAGCCAGCCGCCCAGCAGATAACCGAGCTGGGCATCAGGTTCGCGGACGAATTCAACCGAGATTCGTGACAGGGCGTAGAGGCTGACGAAGGCACCGGCGACGAAGCCCGGCGTCTTCAGCCCGCCGCGATAGAACACCAGGAAAGCCAGGACCAGACCGGTCAGCAGGCCTTCGAGCCCGGCTTCATAGAGCTGGCTCGGATGACGGGCGAAAGGCTCCTGTCCCGGAAACACCACCGCCCAGGGCAGGGTGCTCAATTTGCCCCAGAGTTCGCCATTGATGAAATTGGCGATACGGACGAGGAACAGCCCGGTGACGCAGACGGTGGCGACGACATCGAACAGCGACCAGACGCTGATGCCACGCTTGCGGGCAAACAGGATCATGGCAATCGTCGTGCCGGTTATGCCACCGTGGAAAGACATGCCGCCGTTCCAGATTTCGAGCGCACGAACGGGATCGGCAACGATGGTGGCGAAATCGTAGAACAGGATATAGCCGATGCGGCCACCCGCAACGATGCCGATCGCGGCCCAGAAGACGAAATCGTCGAGATCGGTCACGGTCATCCCGGGTGTGTCGTTCCGCCAGAGCCGTGGCCTGCTGACGATCTGCCGGGCATAGAGCCAGCCGAGCAGAATGCTGACGACATAGGATATGCCGTACCACTTTACCGAAACCGGGCCGATCGAAAACGCCACAGGATCGATATAGGGGAAGGGCATGATGGCGAGGTAGTTGAGAGCGTCGGTCAAAGGGCTTTTCTTTATGGTCGTTTGGCGGGCGTCCTATAGCATGATATCTTGCTTGAAGAAGAGGTTTGCAATGAGCGATCCGGAAAAACGACGCGGATATCGGGATTTTTTGTTGCAAGGGCCGGGGCGAAATCCTACCTCAATTTCAATTGAACACCATTCGGAGACACCAGACATGACCACCGGACCCAATCGTATTCTCGACGATTTCGCCAAGCTCATGACCGACGCCGCCGGTGCCGTGCAGGGCGTCGGCAAGGAAGTCGAGACTGCGTTCAAGGCGCAGGCAGAGCGCTGGCTCAACAGCATGGATATCGTCAAGCGCGAGGAGTTCGAGGCGGTGCGCGAAATGGCTGTGAAGGCACGCGAGGAAAACGATGCTCTCACTGCCAGAATTGCCGAACTCGAGGCAAAAATCGCCGGCCTTTCAAAGTAATATCGATGTAATATCGATCCAGGGCGGGCTCGGGAGCTTATCCACAGCCCGCCGTCATATGTTCAACAGAAAAATTACAGCCTGTGGACAGGAGCAAAAAACCTTTTCCAGAGAGTCAGTTAAGTTTGTCTTTTGAATCGAATTATCAGTCTTCCTGAATTGTCATCCAAGGAAATCTGACGCTATGGGGCTGGTATCAGGATTCCGTCGTTATACACTGATTTTGCAAGATGATTCGAAGTGAATAACGCAAGTTCCGGGCAGGTTTGGCAAAGTAGTCTGTCCATATCGGTTCGCGGATCATTCCAGTTAAAGTTCCCGGTCCCTGCCGGTCGTGCAAGCCATGTTCGGCTGCGCGAGCCTATGGGGATTCCTTCAAGTCAGGTGCTGCATGAGCCTCTTCGATATCAAAGCTGAACGACAGTCCCATCCGGTGGACATGATCGAGTTCGTTGCCGACAGCAACGACTGGTCTTTCGAGCGTTCGGCCGATGACGAGATCGCCATGGTGGTCGAAGGCAAATGGACCGATTACAACATCTCGTTTTCGTGGATGGAAGCGTTCGAGGCGCTGCACTTCTCCTGCGCGTTCGATCTCAAGATTCCGGATGCGCGGCTTGCCGAAGTCCATAAGCTGGTAACCCATATCAATGGCGATGTGCTGATGGGACATTTCGATGTCTGGCAGCGCGCCGATATGGTGATCTTCCGCCAGTCGCTGCTGCTTTCGGGCGGCCTGGAGCCCACCGGCCGACAGGTCGAAACCTTGCTGTCGTCGGCTCTCGATACCTGCGAAGCCTATTACCAGGCGTTCCAGTTCGTCGTGTGGTCGGGGATGATAGCCCAGGACGCCGTTAGCGCCGTGATGTTCGAAACCGTGGGTGAAGCATGAGCCTACCGGTTTCTGGCCCGATCATCCTGATTGGTGCGGGGAACATGGGTGGCGCCATGGCGCTTGGCTGGGTCAGGAGCGGCATTGACGCATCGTCCATTATCGCGGCCGATCCCAATCCGCCGGAAGCCATGAAGATCAGGCTGTCCGATGCAGGCATAGGTTTTGTCAGCGCCGCCCCTGAGGATCTGACTGCCGGCGTACTGTTCGTTGCCGTCAAGCCGCAGGTCATGGATCAGGTCCTTCCCGATTACAGGAAAGTCGTCGGCCCCGAGACGATCGTGGTCTCAGTGGCCGCCGGCAAGACGCTGGCTTTCCTCGATGAGCATCTGGGTGAAGCGTCCATGGTGCGCGCCATGCCCAACACGCCGGCGATGATCGGCCGTGGCGTGACCGGCGCGTTCGCCAACAGCCGCGTCACACCAGCCCAGCGCAAGCTTGTTGATTCACTGTTGAATGTATCCGGCCCGGTCGAATGGGTCGAAACTGAAGCCCTGATCGATGCTGTGACTGCCGTTTCCGGTTCGGGTCCAGCCTATGTGTTTTACCTCGTCGAGTGCATGGCAGAGGCAGGTCGTAAACTCGGTCTGCCGGCGGACCTTGCCATGCGGCTCGCGCGAGCTACAGTGGCGGGCGCTGGTGAGCTCCTTCATCAGTCGCCCGGCGCACCGTCCGAATTGCGCAAGAACGTCACCTCGCCGGGCGGCACCACGGCCGCCGCTCTTTCCGTATTGATGGCCGAAGACGGCATGCAGCCCTTGTTCGACACCGCCATCAGGGCCGCGCGCGATCGCGCCGAAGAACTCGCCAAGTAAACCGATGTCAGAGACAATCACATATGCCGATTTCGAACGTGTCGATATCCGTGTCGGCACGATCATCGAGGCGCATCCTTTTCCGGAAGCACGCAAGCCGGCCATCAAGCTGTTGATCGATTTCGGGCCGGATATCGGTATGAGGAAATCCTCGGCGCAAATCACGGTACATTATACGCCGGAGAGCCTCGTCGGCCGGCAGGTTCTCGGCGTCGTCAACTTTCCGCCGCGACAGATCGGGCCGTTCCGCTCCGAAGTTCTGACACTCGGCTTCGCGGATGAGGCCGGCGCCATCGTTCTCGCGGCGCCGGCGCTTGCCGTTCCGAACGGCAGCAAACTGCTCTGACTCAATTTGCCCGAATTTACCTTTTAGGTTGTCGCAGCGTCAATGATTTTGGGGAATCGTTCAATGCCGCTCAGTTCAATTCATGAGCGTTTTCGGGTGTCGTGCCTGCCGCGTGCCGCCGAAGTGGCGACGCAATGGCGGGCGACGCATGTGATCTCGCTTCTCGATCCCGGTATCGGTGACGAGCATGTGCCGGTCATTCGCGGAGCCGAACATGTCGTGGCGCGGCTGCGCGACCAGGAGAATCCGCTCGAAACCGGCCATTTTCCGGATCTGGTCGAAAGCCTGTTCGAGACGATCAGGCCGGCGATCGATAGCCCCAGGTCCCGTATCCTCGTGCATTGCCATGCGGGCGTGTCCCGCTCCACGGCGTTTGCCTATGCGATGATCGCCCATCGTGCCGGTCCAGGATTGGAGGAGCAGGCATTCGGCGCGTTTCTCTCGATCGTTAACAAGCCGTGGCCGAACCGCCGGATCATAGAGATCCTCGATGCGCGCTGGCGCAGGGGCGGCGCATTGCTGAAGCCGCTCGATGCCATGCGCGAACGCTATCCCAGGCGCATCGACGCCCTGCATAAATTCAACATCAGGCGGAAATTCTTCGAACTGGTGCCGCATGAGGTTTATGGTCGATAGTGTCATGCCGCCCGTGTCGGTAGTTTGGCAATATCGGCGCCGGCTTTTTCCGAGGCAAGACGCAATTCGTAGGCACTTTGCAGATTGAGCCAGAATTGGGCTGACATGCCGAACCAATGGCCAAGCCGAAGGGCGGTATTGCCTGTAATGCTGCGACGACCATTGATGATCTGGCTGATGCGATTGGGCGGTACATCCAATTGACGCGCTAGTTCGGCTGGGCGAAATATCGAGTTCCAACAGTTCGCCCTGCAGTATTTCACCGAGATGGATTGCGGGCCGCGACATTCTGATTTCCTTAGGGATAATCGACTATTTCCACATTTTGTGGACCAACTCCGTCCGTTGGCCACAATTCGGATGCTATACTGACCTGCCCGATCACCTCTAAGCCCTTCAAGGCGATTGCTCGGCAATTGTCTCAGGTCCACCAAGTTTGTTGCTGTATCGAGAATTTCCAGGCGCTTATAGGCTTGCTGTGAAAATCCCTGAAACTGGCGAATGAACTGTCCCCCGGCAAAGCTTTCCGTCTGCTTGTCGCGATAGCTCTGGATCACGAGGGATCATGTCACTTTGACGCATGACGTCAAGCATACGAATCCCTACACCGGCAATCTCACGGTTGCCCTCAAACCGCCCATGGGGCTATCGCCCAGTGTGACATTACCGCCATGGCCACGGGCGATATCGCGCACGATCGCCAGTCCCAGGCCGGTGCCCGAAGCATCGAGATTACGGGCTTCGTCCAGGCGGTAGAACGGCTTGAAAACATCCTCGCGCATGTTTTCCGGTATGCCAGGACCGTCGTCGTCGATGATGATGGTAAGGAAGCGGCGGGAGTTCTTAGCCTCGATGCGAATGTTGTCGGCGTGCCGCCATGCATTTGCGGTCAGGTTTGTCAGCAGTCGCGTAAATGAAATCGGCCTCACCACGACATGACTGGCGCCATCGATCGAGGACGTCAGTGTCTTGCCGTGCAGGGTGGCGCTTTCCTCGAGCTGGCTGAACAGCTTGTAGAGATCCAGGTCTCCCTGCTGCTCCTCGCTCTGACCGCGGGCAAAGTCGAGGTAGCCGTCGAGCATCGTATTCATGTCGTCGACGTCCCGGTTCATTCCCTCGAGATCCTTGGGACTTTCGGCGATGGCAAGCTGCAGGCGGAAGCGCGTCAGGATGGTCCTGAGGTCGTGGCTGACGCCGCTCAGCATCATCGTGCGCTGCTCGATCTGCCGTTCGATGCGTTCGCGCATCTGCAGAAAGGCAAGTCCGGCGCGCCGCACTTCGTCGGCACCGCGCGGAATGAAGGCCGGACCCTGCTTCTGACCCTTGCCGAAACCCTCCGCTGCCCGGGTCAGCGCCACGATCGGCCGTATCTGTCCACGCAGGAATAGAATGGAGATGATGATCAGCACCAGCGAGGTACCCGCCATCCACATCAGGAAGATCTGGGTGTTCGATGCATAGGTGCGATCACGGCGGGTGATGACGCTCAGGATCCTGTCATCGTCTAGCTTGATGCGGATCTCGACGGTCTTGCTGTCGTCGCTCGTATTCAGCCAGAAAGGACGGCTGATCTGCGTGTTGATCTGCCGCGACAGGGTGCGGTCCAGAATCGAGAACAACGGAATTGGCCGAGGCGGCGGCAGCGCCTTGCCTGGGGTAATGGCAATCTGCAGGCCGAGCCGGTCCCGGGCAATCCGCACCAGTTGATCGTCGCGCGCGCTCTTGGGGAACGTGTCGATGAGATCGATGATGGCTGCTATGTCGCGCGTGACGGCCGCCGAAAGCCGGGTGGTGACCATTTGCCAATGGCGTTCCATGAAAACGGAGGCGACGACGATCTGCAGCAGCACCATCGGGATGATGACGATCAGCAGCGACCGGGTGAACAGGCTTCGAGGCAGGTTGCGGCGCAGAAAGCGGCTCACCGCGTTGTCCTTGTGGACCGGACGCTGCTCTTCCGTGCTAACGCTTGTGCCTTCGATCTCGGTCGTCATCCATTCTGGTCCAGGCAGAGCTTGTAGCCGATACCGCGCACGGTCTGCAGCCAGACCGGGTTTGCCGGGTCGTCCTCGATCTTGCGCCGCAGGCGGTTGATCTGCACATCGATCGTGCGCTCGCCGACATCGACGCCGTTGCCGGCCAGTTCATGGCGGGCAATGGTCTGGCCGGCGCTGGCGGCGAAGATCATCATGATCTCCTGCTCGCGGCCCGTCAGTCCGATCAGGCTGGCGCCCTTGCGGAGCTCGCGTTTGACAAGCGAAAAATTGAACGGCCCGAAGATCAGCTGGTCGATTTTCGGCTTCAGCGGATTGCTCGAGCGCTTGAGGATGTTGTTGATTCGCAGCACCAGTTCCCGCGGGTCGAAGGGCTTTGCAAGGTAATCGTCGGCGCCGGCCTCCAGACCCGCGACGCGCGATTCCGCTTCGCCGAGCGCCGTCAGCAGGATGACCGGAATATTGCGTATTTCCCTGAGCGCCGCCGTCAGCGCGATGCCGGTTTCGCCGGGCATCATAACATCGAGCACCAGAAGATCGAAATCCAGTCCCTCCAGCCTGCGGCGGGCTTCGGCGGCATCGGCGGCGACCGTGACGCGAAAACCCTTGCCGTTGAGGAATTTCTGAAGGAGCTCGCGGATCCGCTTGTCGTCATCGACGATCAGCAGATGCGGTGCGTCGTCCAGAACCGAGGGATCCTCCATCATTGCTCGCCTCCCGTGTCGCGCGCATTTCGCATGCCCCTGAGAAAACGGACGGCTGCGGCGCGCATATCATCTTCTTTTCCGCCGAATGCATTGGCAATGCGGCGCGATTGCGGCCTTGCGAGTTCCAGTGCCAGTTCGCGGCCGGCTTTTGTCGGATACAGCCGGCGCTGCCGGCGATCGTCGGGACCTTCCCGCTGGGTAATGTAGTCCGAATCGATCAATTGCTTAAGAACCCGCGCCAACGATTGCTTGGTAATTTTCAAGGTCTCGAGAAGATCGGCCACAGTCATGCCGGGGTCGCGGTTGACAAAGTGCACGACGCGGTGGTGAGCACGGCCAAAACCGCTCTTTGCGAGGATGGCGTCGGGATCCGAGATGAAATCACGATAGGCGAAGAACAGCAGTTCGATCATCTCGAAATCGATCTCGCCATCGCCGCTCATCCGGTCGCAAACCGCATCGTCCCCGTTCTTCATCCCATCCGGCTTTTTCGCCACTCTGGCTTCCTTTTTCAAACGCATCGGAAATATGTCAGTTTTGTTGACTTAAATTCCAGCCCCTGATAGCCTGAAACCGATTTTGAAGACACAGAAAGTTCACCCACCGGTATTTTGTTACATTTCGCTCCGGTGAATTTTCTTCAAACCCGCAGGCCTTTGACGTCGGTTCTTGTCGAGCGGTCCGGGCGGGCGTAAAAAACAATCAGAGATCAGGCGTTATCGCCGCGGAGGTTATACCATGGCAGTTCCTTTTGACCAGTTGGACGGGCAAATCTGGATGAACGGCGAATTCGTGCCGTGGAAAGATGCAAAAGTCCATGTGCTTACCCATGGCCTGCACTATGCCAGTGCCGTTTTCGAGGGTGAGCGTGCCTATGGCGGGCGGGTATTCAAGCTCACCGAACATAACCAGAGGCTGCATGTTTCGGCTGACCTGATGGGATTCAAGATCCCGTATACGGTCGAGGAACTCGATGCAGCGACGATCGAGCTTCTTAAGCGTCAGGGCTTTTCCGACGCCTATGTCCGGCCGATCGCCTGGCGCGGTTCGGAAATGATGGGCGTATCGGCCCAGGCCAACCGCATCAATGTGGCAATCGCCATCTGGCAATGGGGCAGCTATTTCAACCCGGCCGAGAAGCTCAAGGGGATCAAACTCGATCTTGCCGAATATCGCCGTCCGGATCCGATGACCGCGCCGAGCAAGGCGAAGGCTGCCGGTCTCTACATGATCTGCACGATCTCCAAGCATGCTGCCGAAGCCAAGGGCTATGCCGATGCGATGATGCTCGACTATCGCGGCCGCGTGGCCGAAGCCACCGGTGCCAACGTCTTCTTCGTCAGGGATGGAGTCATCCACACGCCTGATCCGGACTGCTTCCTGAATGGAATCACCCGCCAGACGGTGATCGAGCTTGCCGGGCGCCGGGGCCTGGAAGTTGTCGAACGCGCGATCATGCCGGAAGAGCTTTCCACCTTCAGCGAATGCTTCCTGACCGGCTCGGCCGCGGAAGTCACGCCGGTCTCCGAGATCGGCGGAAAGTGGACTTTCACGCCGGGCAGGATCTCCGAAATGCTGATGAACGACTACATGAAGGAAGTCTATCCGGCTGCCGCACAGGCTGCCGAATAAGATTGTTGCATAAATACAATGATCAGAAGCGGCCTTTTCGGGCCGCTTTTTTGTTGCCTGAAATTCGGAACTGTTCCGCCGGTTACACCGTTGCGCTGCAAACCGATTTAAAAAAGGGATGCAAGTTTGGTGATGAGAAGCGCCACTTCATCGGATCAGGGACAGAAAAAAATGAACATGCAAAACGCCGCTACCGAAACATCGGTTTCCACGCAACTCCGCCCAATCGTGCTTCTGGTCGCTGCGGTCAGCATCAGCGTCGCGATGCTTCTGATCACGACTGCAACCCTTGGCGCCTCGCCGATCAATTCCATGGAAGTGGCGAGCCTCGACTGAGCTCGTATCCTGAGCGGCGCGACCACTTCAGTGGCCGCGCCGTTTGGCACTTCCGTCAGGGAAGCACGCACGGTGTACAGAAATCCCTCCACGCCCTTCGTCGGCCGCCCGAAGCGCCGATGCCTTCATTGACAAGATATCGGCCGGGGTGACAAACGCAAATGAATGCCTATATCTGGGCCTTCGCGCAGTCAGACTTCAGGATTTCCAGATATGTCACAACTCCAGGCCGGGATCATTCCCGTTACCCCCTTCGAACAGAACTGCACCGTGTTGTTCGACCCCGATACGATGGACGGCGTGATTGTTGATCCCGGCGGCGATGTCGAAATCATCCTGCAGACGATCCAGGAAAACGACATCAGACTCAAGGAGATCTGGTTGACTCATGGTCACCTGGATCACGCTGGGGGAGCGCTTGACCTAAAGGAGGCGCTCGGTATCAAGGTCATCGGCCCGCACAAGGACGACCTGCCGCTGTTGCAATCGATGGAAACCAGCGCCAAGCGGTTCGGCGTCGATTTCAAGGTGCGGAACATGACGCCGGATCGCTTTCTGGAAGAGGGAGAGACAGTCTCCTTCGGCAGCCACGTGTTCGAGGTCTATCACTGCCCGGGACATGCACCGGGCCACGTGATCTATTTCAATCGAGAGCAGAATTTCGCCCATCTCGGCGATGTGCTGTTCAACGGTTCGATCGGCCGGACGGATCTGCCGGGCGGTAATCATGAGCAGTTGCTGCAGTCGATCAGGACCAAGGTCCTGCCGCTTGGCGACGATGTCGGCTTCATCTGCGGCCACGGTCCGGGCAGCAAGATCGGCGACGAGCGTCGCACCAACCCATATCTGCAGGGACTCTAAGCACAAAAGCCCTGCCGCGCGGGCAGGGCTTTTTGCATTTCGCCACTATACCGGTTCAGCCGGAGGTGCAGAAATGGCTCTTTCCGTCATAGCCCTTGTATGTGCCGGTCGTGGCATTGAAGGACGAGAAGCGCTGTTTGCAATAGGAGCGCCATTGAGCGGTCCAGGGTTCAAGCGCGCCTTGCGCAACATCGTCATTGCGGTCCTTGCGCTGGGTCTGCTTTTCCGGACGGTTCGGAAAATAGCCATCGTCCTGAGCCTGTTCATCCATCTGGCGCTGGTCATCCTGCTGGCTTTGGTCGTAGCCCTGGTCTTGGTTGTCCGTATCGCTGCGACCCATGCGGCGGTGATCGCGCGGCGGGCGAGCATCTTCCTGGTCGTCCGGCTGGGCATATTCATCGACCGGGCCAATGTACTCGGCTCCGGGCTCGGAATAGACCGCATCCGGATCGGCATAGACGGGCCCTTCATCGACCACGACGTCCGAGCGATAGATTGGCCGTTCGCGATAGACCACGCGGGGCTGCGTGAGCATCGAACCGACGACGACGCCGGCCGTCAGGCCAAGCACGCCGGCAGCGACGGCACGATTGTGGAAATAGCGACCGTTGTGATGGTTGCGCCAGTAGCGGTCTCGGGCGGATGCGAATTCCAGCGTCGACGCGAGCGTCGCGAGTGCAACGGTTCCGAGAACAACGGCTCTGGTTACTCTATTCATGGTGATTTTCCCTGCATTTGCCAAGCCTTGGTCTGTCTGGCTTTGATGGAAAATCTATGGCTGGGCGGATGAACGCCGGCTGAACGGAAAAGGGCAACTTTGTGACGGCCGCTCCAACAGCCGACTCTGCTTGAGCCAACAGAACTATTTCCATCTAACAACGAAAGGCTTTATTGCTGATTCCGCCTGCGGAAAAGGAAAACACCGCCAACCGGTGATCCGGCAGCGGTGCGTGAACTCCATGCTGTTAGACTGAGATCAGCCGGTGACCTGAAGATTTACGGCCTTCGGGCCTTTGCCACGGCGATCCGGCTCGGTGTCGTAGGAAACTTTCTGGTTCTCGGTCAGGCCTGTGAGGCCCGATGCCTGAACGGCAGTAATGTGGACGAAGATATCCGAGCCACCCTTGTCCGGCTTAATAAAGCCGAAGCCTTTGTCAGCGTTAAAGAATTTAACGGTGCCTGTATCCATGGAGTAATTCCCTTTCCTTGCCGTCCAATCATCGGACAGCATCCTCGCTTGCAGGCAGATTTCGAGTCTAAGGAAAGGTCCTACTATCGTGCCAGCCCGGCGGTTTCCCGTCTTTCTGTCACCCGGAGCTTATTGCGCCTCCGGCGCGCTATTCTCAGGTCTTCCCGTTGTTCGTAAATTGCCCGAACGCTGGTAGATTGAGGGCAATCCCGCAGTTTGGCAAGAGAAACTTTCACGAGTGATACAAAATTATCACGAAACGTGATCGTCGAAACTGCAAAAAAACGCAAAAAAGTTTGGCTTACTTACAAATTATTGGCGCTTTGTTACAGATCATGTACCTCTTAGCTTGGATCTTGTAATCTCTGGTACAATTTCGACCAGGATCATTGCTGCAAAGATCAGCGCGCAGCCCACATAGCCGACGAACCCGATCCGCTCTCCGAGCATCACCGCGCCGAACATGGCGCCGAAAAGAGATTCACTGGAAAGGAAGATCGCCGCCTGAGGTGCCGTCGTCCAGCGCTGGCCGACGACCTGCAACGTATAGGCGATGCCGGAGGAAATGATCCCAGCATAAAGAATATGCGGCGCGGCGGCCACAACCCCATCCCAGGTGATCGGCTCGATCACGACGGCAATCAACAATGCGCCGAGGCCGGTCACCAGAAACTGGATCGCCGAAAGGCCCATCGGGCGGTTGCTGCCGGACACGAAGATACCCACCAGCAACACCTGCGTTCCGAAGCAGGCAGCGCAGACGATCATCCAGAAATCACCGACCGCCAGCCGCGACAGCGCGCCGCCGCTGAGGTAGAAGATCCCGGCCAGGGCCATGATCGCCGCCGGCCAGATGATCCAGTGCGGCATTTTCCTCAGCACGACGACGCTGAGCACCGGCACGATGATCACGTAGAGACCGGTGAGGAAGCTGGCATTGGTGACCGTCGTGGTCAACATGCCGATCTGCTGGGTGATTGCCCCGCTCAGCAGTGTGAGGCCGATGAAGCAGAAGGCAATAATCTCTTTTTGTGTCAGAGACTTTGCTGCCTTGCGGTCTTCCCGGATGGCAAATGGCAGCACCACGAAAAAACCGATGAGGAACCGAACGGCCACGAACCAGAGCGGCCCCATATGCGCCATCGCCAGATTCTGGCTGACAAAGGCAGCGCCCCAGAGTGCGGCAGTAAGGAGGAGAAGCAGATTGGCCTGTATGCGCGTCATTTGGGGATTTCTTGGCTGAGGATACGTTATTGACCAGTTATCATTCCGCGCCTTAGCCGACAATAATTGCACGCTTGAATAATTTTGATGCTTTCAATTGATTTCGAGCAATATTGGTTGTCAAAGCAGGTGGCGCTATGACGGATTGGTGCCGCGCGTGATCCTCAACAGTTTGCCGTCATCGTCATCGGTCAGGACCAGAAGAGAGCCATCGGGGGCGGTGATGATATCGCGCAGTCGCCCGAACGCGCCATCGATGAAGCGTTCCTCACCGGTGATCTTGTTATTTTCATCTCGCGCGATCCGGGAGATCAGTCCGAACTTCAGCGACGTGACCAGAATGTCGTCCTTCCACTCGGGAAACATTGCGCCGCGATAGACCGTCAGCGCTCCGGGCGCGATCGACGGATCCCAATAATGGGCGGGTTGTTCAAAGCCGGGGGCCGAAACGCCCTTGCCGATTTTCTTGCCGCTGTAATGGACGCCATAGCTTATCACCGGCCAGCCGTAATTCAGGCTGGGCTTGGGCATGTTGATTTCATCGCCGCCCCGGTCGCCATGTTCCGCAGTGACGATCGCGGATGTCAGGGGGTCGAATGTAATGCCCTGGGCATTGCGGTGCCCTTTCGAAAAGATCTCCGGCAACGCCCTTTTGCCATCTGCAAAAGGGTTGTCCGCAGGCACGGACCCATCCGTGTTGATGCGCAGGATGCTGGCGGCATGGTCGAAGAAATCCTGGGCGCGCTTCATCCGGCCACGATCGCCGATGGTGAAGTAGAGCGTGCCGTCCGTGCCAAATGCGATGCGCGACCCGAAGTGCCGTTCGGTCGTGCCGATTTTCTTCATGCGGAAAATTGTCCTGACGTCGCTCAGAGAACGCTCGTCGGCGGACAATTTGCCTCGGATCACCGCCGTGCCTGCACCACCGTCGTAGGCGAGCGAAGCCGTCAGGAAGATCGTCCGGTCATCCACGAATTTCGGGCTCAGCGCCACATCCAGCAGACCGCCCTGGCCGTTCGCCGCGACCTTGGGCAAGCCGGTAATGGGCTTGGAGAGCTTGCCGTCGCGTATGATCCGGAGCCGGCCGGGCTTTTCGGTGACGATGAAGGCGCCATCCGGCAACACTTCGACACCCCACGGGCTCTCCAGGCCCTCGGCAACCGGCTCGACGGCGATGCTGACCTTCTGCGTGGCGAAGTACTGCGCTTGCGCGGCGACGGCCGAGGTTCCGCTGAAAGTCGCAAAGCCGGCGAGGATGATTGCAGCCGCGGCTTTCCGCTTGAGAACGGGGAGGGGCATTTTCGTCTCCTTCTTGATTCCGGATTTCCGATCGTCGGAAAGAAGGTGGCGAGAACATGTCTTTACGGAAAGTACGCGGATAAACGGCTTCTCCTGGCGGAATATCCTGATCAACAATGCGTTATCATTATCGACGACTGCCAGAGACCGCCTGTCGATGCATTCCTGAAATCCGCTTGGTCGACCACAATCATTGTCCGTCACACGCCTCTAAGCGACGCGGCCGTGTCCGTCTTCCGGAGTTCTGTTTCGACGATGTAGCGCAGATCGCCGTGAAATTTTGAGTCGAATGGCCAGCAGGTGATCAGTGCCATATGCTTGCCATAGGCATGGGCGTTGATGCCGCTGTCGTTCCATTTGGCGATGCGCATGCCGGTCACCTGGAACTCCAGAACCTTGCCGTCGGGATTGGTGACACGGATGGCGTCGCCGGTCGCGAGATCCTTCAGCCAGGCAAAATGCGTGTCGCGATGGGCGGCGATCACTGCGGTGCCTTCCTCGCCCGGATTGGGCGTATCCAGCATATGGCCGGGTCCGAACGCCATGGCTTCGCCACTGGCGCCGGCAATGACGATGGCCGATCGGGCGATGCGTGGCGCTTCGATCCTGGCGGCGATGGTGAAATCCGCCCACGGCCAGGGCTTGGCATTCACGTCGCCTTTCAGCCGCTCGTCGAAGGCGCGGGCCAGCAACACCTGCGACAGGGCGGACTTGGCTTTCATATAGACGCCGTGACTGGCGAGAATGACGCCGGTCAGCATGATCAGGGCGAGGAGGGCTTTTGCAATTTTGAGAAATGGGTTGCCGGCCCCTGTCGCCTGGGGGGTGTTACCCCCCAGGCCTTGCACGCCGGAATTCAATTCTGTCCCCGGAGAACAACAGGCCGGTACCGCTGCCACCAGCCAGCGAGGACCAAGCCGAGGCCCGCGAGCGCCGACAGTATCAGGCCAATCCAGATCTGCAGGTCGGCGAGTGTCGCAGCGCCCGGCAGGTCGACAGCCTTGACATCTGCGGCGACCAGACCCGCTGCCTTGGCGGTCGGTGCGGCGGCCATCCTTGCGGCCGTCAGCGAAGCAAACTGATCCTGCTTGGCCTTCATCGCCTCACGCTCCCGCACGGGCATGTCGACTGGGGCCTGTTCGCCGAACACCTTGTCGAAATCCCAGCCGTCGGGCAGGTTGAGCGGCAGCCTGGTCTTGTCAAGACCTTCGTTCGTGGGGCGGGACGGGGTGACATCGACGGCGACCAGCGAGGTGACGCTCGATACGAGGTGATGGGCCATTGCCACAGTCTCGATCTGCTTGTCGAGCACCGCCGGATCGCCGATCTTCCAGCCCTGGGCTTCCAGGTCGCTGATCTTGCGGCGCGCCCAGAGCTTGGAAAGGCCTTCGCCCGTAGCGGCATCGCCAACATTCATTTCGACGCGCCATGGCTGGTCGCCGGTCTTGCCCATGATCAGCAGTTTGCCGGTCGGGGCGCCATCGATCTCCGCGGTCAGCAGCACCGGTTCGCCGGCATAGAGATCGGGGATCGGGTTGGGGGTGATGTCTTCCGCCTTGGCATTCTCGAAGGTTGCGGCAATGTCGGTCATGACCGGGCTTTCGAGCTTGTCGAAGAGCTCGCCCATGCGCTCGGCGACCTGCGTTTCCGAGCCGATATGGGTATAGGTGCCGCGGCCGATCTCGGCGGCCTTGGCCATGAAGAAGGAGTTCGGGGCCGAGCCGATGCCGACGGTGAAAACCCGGGCATTGCCTCGGTTCGCTTCGATCGCCTTGAACAACTGCTCCTCATTGCCGATCGCACCATCGGTCAGGAACACCACCTGCCGGATCGCGCCGGTCGCAACCGGTCCCTGATCCCGCAGGGCAGCCTGCAGGGCGGGCAGCATCTCGGTGCCGCCATCGGCGGTCAGGCCGTTGACATAGGCCATGGCGCGATCGACGTTTTCCTTGGAACCGTCGACAAGTCCCGGGAAGAATATGGTCATCGTGTCATCGAAGCGGATGACGTTGAACCGGTCGCCGGGCTGCAGCTTGGAGATCGCCAGCGCCAGCGAGGCCTTCGCCTGCTTGATCGATTCACCCCCCATCGAGCCGGAATTGTCGAGTACGAAAACCACCTCGCGTTTCGGCTTAGGAACGTTCGACTGGGCCACCGATGGTGGGGTGACGAAGGCCATCAGATAGGTCTTGCCAGCCAGGCTCTCCTTGAATAGTCCGGCCTTTGGTGCCGCGCCATTGGCGGCCTTCCACGAAAGTTCGAAATCCTTGTCTGCGGGGACCGCATCGGTCGACAGCGAAACCGAAGCGATGTCATCGCTGGCCTTGGTAATGTTGATCTTGTGGAACGGCGAGGTGACCTCGGAAAGCGGGAAGCCGGCCTTCAGATCGACAGTCAGCGTCACCGGATTGATTCTGGCATTCTCGCGCGGATCGAGCACCGGTGCCCCGATCTTCTCGCGGTTGGGCACGACGGCGTCGTCAGAGACCGCATAGCCGGTGTTCGAATTGAGGTCGACGGTCTGGACCACCGGCTGTGGGTTATAGCGCGGGGCCACCACCATTGGAAAGCGGAACGAAAAAACACCGGAGGACTGGTGTACGGCCTGCTGGTACTCGATCTGGATGACGATCGTTTCGCCAGGTCCGATATTTGCGACCTGGTTGGTGAAGATGTTCGGGCGCTGCTCCTCGAGCAGCGCAGCTTTTTTTCCTTGGGCTTTTGCCTCCTCATAGATCTTCTGGGCTTCGAGGCGCGGCTTGACCTTGCCTTCGATGAAGCGGTCGCCGATCTGCATTTTCAGGACATCGACGGCGGAATCTTCGGGCAACGGGAAGACATAGGTGCCCTCGACCCAGCCCTTGGACGGGTTGGTGAAGCGTTGGGTGACCCGGGCGCGCAGGATCGGTCCGGAAACATCGAACCTGACGTCGGTCGCAAGACGCGGCGCCTCGACATAATAGCCCGCCTGCTTGGACGGAAACAGCAGCGATCCCATGTTGACGTCGTTCGGTGTCACAAGCCCCTGGCTGGATGGATTGGCTGCGGCGAATGCCGATGCCAAAAGCCCAACCGTGAGCAGCAGGAATGCGGCCAAGGCCGTCACGGCGATCCAGAACACGCCGAAATGGCGTCTGGCCCGTATCGTGCTGGTTGAAATTTCGTCGTTCAGAAACATTGTATTCCCCCTGGTCATCAATGATGATGTCTATCAGGGTAGAGTCCGCGCCGATCTGGACTGCTTATCGTCTGAATTGCGGCGGCGACCGGTAATCATTGTGGCATGATTGCGGCAAATCAAAAATCCGCCCGGTCACGTGGTTTTCCATGAATAATGCGGTGGTTGTCGACGTTTTAGCGCATTCTTTTGCCGAACGCGGTGGTCTTCCGGGCGACCGGGCTGTAGGTGGCTGTCGCCGCTCTGGGCATATGCATCTCAGGGTTGTATCGTTCAAGGTCGGCCGTGGGTCTTAGGGCCGCCCGCACCGGGGCGTCGGCTTCCGGAAAATCGTCATTGAAGCTGGTCGGCGCCAGTTGCGGGCGGGCCAAAGCGTAGCCCTGCAGCAGCGGCACTTCGAGATTGCGGCAGATATCGACCTGGCGTTGATCTTCAAGGCCCTCGAAGATCGTCAGGATGCCCTGTTCGAGCAGTTGTTTGACCATATGTCGCAGAAGCGCGGAACCGGCCGAGTTTTCGAGGAAGTCCTTCACCCAGTCGGCTTCGAACTTCACATAGTCCGGTCGCATCAGTTGCAGACGGTCGAGGTCGCGCTCGTCTGCGCCATATTCGTCGATGGCGATGCGGAACCCATGCTTGCGCAATTCGACCACGAAATGGGCCAGCATGTCGGCGGTGTCGTTCTCCTTATGAGTGATTTCGCAGACGATGCGGTCGGCGGTCATGCCGGCCTCACGCGTCGCCAGCTTGATCATTTCGACCTCGCGGTGGATATCCGCGTCGGTCACGAACAGGCCGGGATGAAAATTCATGAATAGCTTGGCATTCGAACGCCTGAGCGCACCGGTGTTGAAGATGTGCAGCGTGCGGCAGAGGCTGTCGATCAGCGCCGAATCCTGGCCGGCGACCTGCGGGAAGAATTCGGCGGGGCGCACGGGTTCGCCGGCGCGGGTCGGACGAATCAGGCCTTCGAACGCCTGTATCTCCAGATAGCCTTCTTCATCCTGACTGAAGATGGGCTGCAATGCGGAATGCAGGGTGAACGCTCCATAGGTGGCGGTCCAGGAGCCGTCTTCCTCATTGCGGAGATTGGAGAAAACGCTGTTTCCGGCCATGTTGTCCAACTCGATAAACACTTACAAAGATGCGCAACGATAGCGAGAAAATCTTACCGGTGGCTTAAATCAGAACTGCCAATTGTTAATGTCATGCAAAACAGCAATGTGTGGTCTCAGAAAGGTCGCAAGCGACCGGAACGGCTTGATCCCAAAAGGGTGATCTCCTATAAGGCGCACGCCCAATCATGACAGTTCATTAAAGGAATATTAATATGGCCTTCCTCGCCGACGTCCTTTCCCGCGTGAAGCCCTCCGCAACGATCGCCGTTTCGCAGAAAGCCCGCGAATTGAAGGCGAAAGGCAGGGATGTCATCAGCCTCGGTGCGGGAGAGCCGGACTTCGATACGCCCGACAATATCAAGAAGGCGGCAATCGACGCCATCAACCGCGGCGAGACAAAATATACGGCGGTTGCCGGGATCATCGAGTTGCGCGAGGCGATCGCCCGGAAGTTCAAGCGCGAAAACAATCTCGATTATACCGCAAACCAGGTGATCGTCGGCACCGGAGGCAAACAGATCCTGTTCAACGCGCTGATGGCGACGCTGAACTCCGGCGACGAGGTCGTCATTCCCGCGCCCTATTGGGTGTCCTATCCGGAAATGGTGGCGATCTGCGGCGGAACGCCGGTATTCGTTCCGACGACGATCGACAACAAGTTCAAGTTGCAGCCTGAAGATCTGGACAAGGCGATCACACCGAAGACCAAGTGGCTGATCTTCAACTCGCCGTCCAATCCATCGGGTGCGGCCTATTCCGAAGAAGAACTCAAAAAGCTGACGGATGTGCTGATGCGCCATCCGCATGTCTGGATCCTGACCGACGACATGTACGAGCATCTGACCTTCGACGATTTCAAGTTCGCGACGCCCGCAGAAATCGAGCCTGGCCTCTATGACCGCACGCTGACGATGAACGGTGTCTCCAAGGCCTATGCGATGACCGGATGGCGGATCGGCTATGCCGCGGGTCCGATCCAGCTCATCAAGGCAATGGACATGATCCAGGGCCAGCAGACATCCGGCACCAATTCCATCGCGCAGTGGGCCGCCGTCGAGGCGCTGAACGGGCCGCAGGATTTCATCGAGAACAACAAGAAGGTCTTCCAGGGCCGCCGTGATCTTGTCGTGTCGATGCTGAACCAGGCCAGCGGCATCAATTGTCCGATGCCGGAAGGCGCCTTCTATGTCTACCCGTCCTGCGCCGGTCTGATCGGCAAGACCGCGCCGTCCGGCAAGGTGATCGAAACCGACGAGGATTTCGTTACCGAACTGCTGGAAGCGGAAGGCGTTGCGGTCGTGCATGGATCGGCATTTGGCCTCGGTCCGAATTTCCGAATCTCGTATGCGACCTCGGAAAAACTGCTGGAAGAGGCCTGCTCGCGCATTCAGCGCTTCTGCGCCGCTTGTCGCTAAAAAAATACTGGACTGCGACAATCTGTAGCCGCTGCCGTTCATTCGGTGGCGGCTTTTCTAGTTCTCGACAACAGAGCAGTTCCAGATGGCGCGCTTCTCCAGCAACCCGAGAAATCGTTAACGAAACGTTAGCAATCCAGATTGCAGAGTTGCCTGCCTTGCAAGTTGCGACAAGTAGTCATTGCGCTCTCTCTCGAGCGATCAACTTGGCCTTCAATCTGGCGGTGGTTTTGCTCTTGAATGGCCGGCGGTTGATTTCGCTTATATTGATGGAACAGCCGCATATATCATTGGTAAATTGCACAACAAGATCGACCCCTCGAAAGGGGAATTGCGCGGCAATCAACCTCCAGGTCGCTGTTCCCGGGTGAAGACGGCAGTTTTTAACGTTGGATAACAGTATATTAGCGCTTGGCAGTTTTGACGGATGGCGCAAATCACCTTAGGCTTCAAATTGTTCCTCCTGTAGAGAGTAACCGGAACAGTGACCATCGCTTGAGACAGAAACCCGCAAGGGAAGCGCATCGGTTCTTTCGGTTATGGGCAGCAGGACGTCCGAATGGACGTTCCGCTGATGCCGACAGTCCGGGTAGTTTTCCGGGACCTTTCATCAAGCATTGTCAAAAGCGGCGAAATGTTTCGACCCCGTGAAGGAGGGTTATGATGAGCAGCGTATCATCGACTTCGAACAGCAATGCAGCCTACTATGCGATGCAGAAAAAGATGTTCGACAAGCTGGATTCCGACGAAAATGGCAATCTGGACGAGAAGGAATTTCTCGCCGGCAAGCCGAAAAGCACGAGCAAGGACAAGGCATCGGAAGTTTACGATGCCCTGGACACCAACAGGTCCGGCAGCATAACGATGGCCGAGTTTGCTGCGGGCACCCAATCCGTAGCCGGAATGGGGCCAATCAGCCAACTCTCGAGCGATGCGCTCGATGTGCTTATGCAATTGCAACAGCAAGGTGGAGCGATGGCGAACACTGGCGGCGGCTCGAGCGCTGGCAGCGATGCGGGCTATGACGCTCTTGACATCAACAAGGACGGGGTCGTCTCCGAAGAAGAGTTCCTAGCTGCCAATCCGGATCAGACCGCGGAGACAGAAGCGGAAGCGAAGAAGCTATTCGAGAGCCTCGATACAGACCGGACTGACGGGATCAGCAAGCAAGAGTTCGATGCCGCGGCGGATGTTTCCATGCCACCGCGTCTCATGGTGCCGCAGGACGCAATGGCGGCAACTTTTAACGATGCATATGGATTGTTCGATCTTCTCGACGTCGGGTCTCAAGAAGCGACGACATCCGCCGCCTGACCAATATCTGGCAAAACAGTCTAAGACGGGGCGGGTGCAAACCTGCCCCGTTTTGCTTGTGCGGGGCTATGAAACGCCGACGCGGCGCATTCGCCAGTGATGCTGCTTTTGTCAGCATTATTTCGGCAAAAAAAGAGGGCCACGAGTAAACTCGGGCCCTTATAAGTGTGAAGGTAATTTATACCTCCAGAGGGGAACAGCTAATGCGGCGGCACTGGGAGGAAAACCGCCATGCGCATTAACTGAGGTTGATATGGGGGTTTTTTGTGCAGTGCGCAAGAAGGGACGGCGCATGCCAGCTATGCAATTGGGGCGTTGGTCCCGCGATGCCGACTATGCAATTGGGGCGTTGGTCCCGCGATGCCGACGCAGCGGAATTCCGGGCAAAAAAAGAGGGCCACGAGTAAACTCGGGCCCTTATAAGTGTGAAGGTAATTTATACCTCCAGAGGGGAACAGCTAATGCGGCGGCACTGGGAGGAAAACCGCCATGTGCATCAACTACAGGCGATATGGCGGTTTTTTGTGCGTTGCACAAGAGGGGACGGCGCATGCCAGCTATGCAATTGGGGCGTTGGTCCGGGGATGTCGCAGCAGTGGGAATTCCGGGCAAAAAAAGAGGGCCTCGAGAAAACTCGGGCCCTTATAAGTGTGAAGGTAAGTTATACCTCCAGAGGGGAACAGCTAATGCGGCGGCACTGGGAGGAAAACCGCCATGTGCATTAACTACAGGCGATATGGTGGTTTTTTGTGCATCGCGCAAGAAGCCTCGGTGCATGACTGGTATGCAAATGCCGCATACTGTTTGGTGCTTCGGCCTAAGTCACTAAATCTAAACGGGAATTTACATCTGCTAATCCCGTACAAAAGTTCAGCGAAGGATATTTTATTCGTATACGCACGAATTCGGGCGGCGGCGCCGAAGTCGCTGTTTCCTTTTGCCGTGATCAGAAATTCCAGTTGCGAGCCTTGGCGACGATGAAGTCTCGGAAAACCTTCAGCTTGGCGGCGTTCTTCAATTCGCTGGGATAGCAGAAATAGGTGTCGAAGGACGGAACGTCGGCATTGGTGACGAGCTGAACCAGTCCCGGATCGCGGCCAACGATATAGTCCGGCAGCATGGCTATGCCAATGCCCAGAAGGCAGGCGCGCTTGATCGAGGTCAGGCTGTTGATCTGCAGCACAGGTGTGCGCGGATTGTCATCGGACCGACCGGCGATTTCCAGCCAGTTGACATCCAGCAGGTAATTCGGCGCCGGTTCGCCAAAGGAGATGATACGGTGGCCGTCGAGTTCCTCCAGCGTCTGCGGTTCGCCATGGCGGCTGATGTAGGATGGCGCGGCATACACATGCATGTGCACGGTGAACAGCTTGCGCTGGATGAGGTCCGATTGCTGCGGTTCGCGCAACCGGATCGCGCAATCGGCATGCCGCATGTTGATATCGACTTCCTCGTTGTCGAGGATAAGCTGCACCTGCATGTCGGGATAGAGGCTGAGGAACTCCTGCACCTTGTCTGTCAGCCATCCCTGGCCGAGTCCGACCGTGGTGGTGATGCGAAGCCGGCCAGTCGGCTTCTCGGTGGTTTCCGTCAGCTGTATCTTGACCGTCTCAAGCTTCATCAAGACGTCGTGGGCGGTGCGGTAGAGCAGCTCGCCCTGTTCGGTAAGGATCAGGCCGCGGGCATGCCGATGGAATAGCTTGGTGTTGATCTCCGCTTCCAGCGCGCTAACCTGGCGGCTGATCGCGGACTGGGAAAGGTGCAGTTTATCAGCGGCATGGGTAAAGGACCCGGCCTCCGCGGCCGCGTGAAAAATGCGCAGTTTGTCCCAGTCAAGCGACACGCTTCAGTCCCCCCAATGCAGCCCTGACGGCCAGCAGATTATTCCGCCGCCTGTGCGACATGCAAATGCCCCGCCAGGTAGCGCTCTGCCTCGAGCGCCGCCATGCAGCCCATTCCGGCGGCAGTGATCGCCTGCCGGAAGGTATCGTCGGTGACGTCGCCCGCAGCAAACACGCCCTCGATGTTCGTCGCAGTCGAATCCGGCGCCGTCCAGAGATAGCCGTTCGGCTTCATCCGCAGCTGGCTGGCAAACAATTCGGTGGCAGGCGCATGGCCGATCGCCACGAACAGGCCATCAATCGGCCGCTCGCTGATCTCGCCCGTCCTTGTATTCCTGATCTTGACGCCCGTGACCGAGGCCGGCATCGGCGGGTGCAATTGTTCGCCGGTGATCTCGGCGATCTCGCTGTTCCAGAGGATCGAGACATTGGCGCGCTGAAACAGCCGCTCCTGCAGGATCTTTTCCGAGCGAAAGGATTCACGCCGATGAATGACGGTGACGGACTTGGCGATGTTGGACAGATACAGCGCTTCCTCGACGGCCGAATTGCCGCCGCCGACCACGATCACATCCTTGTTGCGGTAGAAGAAACCATCGCAGGTGGCGCAGGCCGATACGCCGAAGCCCTGGTAGGCCTTTTCGGAATCGATCCCCAGCCACTTGGCCTTGGCACCCGTCGAAATCACCACGGTATCGGCGATCCAGTCCTGGCCGGAATCGGTCTTCACATGGAAAGGCCGGTTCGACAGGTCGACGGATGTGACGATATCGTTGACGATCTCGGCGCCGACATGCTTTGCCTGGCCGAGCATCTGCTCCATCAGCCACGGACCCTGGATGGGATCGGCGTAGCCCGGATAATTCTCGACATCGGTGGTGATCATCAGCTGGCCGCCCTGCTCGAGCCCGGCGATCAGCACAGGCTGCAGCATTGCGCGAGCCGCATAGATCGCAGCGGTGTAACCGGCCGGGCCCGAACCGATGATCAAGACTTTGGTGTGGCGTGCAGACATAACATTTACCTTGGAAAACACACCGCGCCCCGCGGTGAAAATCTTGGGACTTATCTATGAATGGATGGGGGTGATATTCAAGTATGCAATTCGTTTTCCACTGATTACCGGAGCGTTTATGCCATTTATGCATAACTGGTGTTAAATTTGTGACCAGCGCGGGTGCAACTCCTTCGCAGCCTGTCCCGCACGTACAAGCCTTTTCATTCATTCATTCTTGGGCTAAGGAGTCGAACGGGAAATCGCGCCAACAAAAACACGGTGCGGAGGAATTGGGAGGAAGCGTGCAGGTTCTGCTATCCCTCAGCTATGGCATCGATGCGGTCTCGAAGAAGTTCGGGCAGTTGTGCGATTATCTGGTCCTGTTCTGCGCATTGATCAGTGCCGGCAATGCCATGGTCCGCTACCTTTTTTCGATGAGTTCGAACGGCTGGCTCGAAATCCAGTGGTATATGTTCGGCGCCATCGTGCTGCTTGGCGCATCGCATACGCTGCGGATGAACGAGCATGTTCGGGTCGACCTGTTCTATGGTGCGGTCAGCGACCGGACAAGGTTGTGGATCGATACGATCGGCATCGTCGTTTTCCTCCTGCCGATCTGCATCTATTTCGCCTGGCTCAGCTGGCCATTTTTCTATTCCTCGTGGAAGGAAGGCGAGCAGTCGCTGAATGCCGGAGGTCTGACCCGCTGGCCGGTCAAACTCCTGCTCGTTCTCGGCTTTGCCCTTCTCACGCTGCAAGGCATTTCAGAACTCATCAAGCGCGTCGCTGCGCTCGTGGGTATCGTCAAGATCGATACGACCTACGAGAAGCCGCTGCAGTGATCCGAATTTGCGAGGCCATGCATGTTTGAGTTCGGTATCATTCCGCCGCTGATGTTCTTCGGCATGGTCGTTTTCATGCTATATGGATTTCCGGTAGCGTTCTCGCTTGCCGCCGTCGGCATGTTCTTCGGCCTGATCGGCATCGCCACCGGCCATTTCCAGGCGATATTCCTGGAATCGTTGCCGTACCGGTTCTACGGCATCATTTCCAACGAGCTGCTTCTGGCAATCCCGTTCTTCACCCTCATGGGCGCGATACTCGAACGATGTGGCCTTGCCGAGGACCTGCTGGAAGGGACCGGCAAGCTGTTCGGGGCCGTCCCCGGCGGCCTGGCCTTCGCCGTCATCCTGGTCGGGGCGATTCTCGGCGCGATCACCGGCACGGTGGCCGCGTCCGTCATTACCATGGGCATGATCTCGCTGCCGATCATGCAGCGCTACGGCTACAACATGAAGCTCGCGACCGGCGTCATCGCCGCCTCCGGCACAATCACCCAGCTTATCCCGCCGTCGCTCGTCCTCGTCGTGCTCGCCGACCAGCTTGGCCGTTCGGTTGGCGACATGTATGCCGGCGCGATCGGCCCCTCGATGCTGCAGGTGCTGATCTTTCTGCTTTATATCGCCATCATCGCGGTGGTCAGGCCGAAGATGATGCCGCCGATTCCGAAGGAGGAGCGCGGCGATCTCGACATGAAGCTGATCGGCCGGGTGCTGATGGGCATGATCCCGTCGATCGTGCTGATCTTCCTGGTGCTCGGGACGATCTTCTGGGGACTGGCGACCCCGACGGAAGCCGGCGCGATGGGTGTGGTCGGCGCGATGGTGCTTGCAGCCATCAATCGTCGTCTGACATGGCCGCTGATCAAGCAGAGCATGGAAACCACGACGCGCATCACGTCGATGGTGGTGTTCATCCTGATCGGCTCAACCGTGTTCAGCCTTGTGTTCCAGGGCATGGATGGCTCGCGCTGGATCGAGCATATGCTGACCGGCATGCCGGGCGGCGCTGTCGGCTTCCTGATCTTCGTCAACATCTTCATCTTCGTGCTCGCCTTCTTCCTCGACTTCTTCGAAATCGCCTTCATCATCGTACCCATGCTGGTGCCGGTGGCCACAGCCCTCGGCATCGATCTCGTCTGGTTCGGCGTGCTGATCTGCGTCAACATGCAGACGAGTTTCATGCATCCGCCGTTCGGCTTCGCGCTGTTCTATCTCAGGGGGATCGCGCCGCCGTCGATCAGGACGTCCGATATCTATCTCGGGGCACTGCCCTGGGTGGGCATGCAGCTGATTCTCGTGGCCATCGTGATCTTCTGGCCGGAATCGGTGACTTACTGGATCGACAGCGGTCCGAAGATCGACCCCAGCAAAATAGAGATCAAGATCGATTTGCCGAACCTTGGCGATAATAGTAACGGTCTCAATTTGCCGACGCTCGAAATGCCGCCGCCGGTGAAATAATGCCCGCCATTACCATTACCACCAGCCGGTGCGATCACGATGATGGAGCGCCCGGAAACGGGCATAGGCGGTGTCATTGTCCTGCATCCGGTCATAGACGGTTGCTGCAATCCGGCCGGTGGCGCCGTGCTTGAAGAACGGTTCCAGCCGCCAGCGCATGTTGCGCAGCGTGTCGTCGGAGCCGACACGAAAGAGGCACATGCCTTCGAACAGCGGCACCTGTGCCGGCTGCAATTGTTCGATCTTTTCGGGCAGCGCGGGCAAGGCATCGCTCCCTGAGACGAACCGCTCGGTCTCGTAGATCTTGATTGTCGTGGCAAACACCGAGACCATCATGGCGATGGCGCGTGCCGCCATGTCTGGATCGTGATCCGCAAATGTGTCGGTCGCGGAAATCAGCCAGCGCAGATTGAGATTTTCACACAGGAAGTCGGCTTCCTGTTCCCAGAGCGTCCTGAACCGGGCATAGGTCTCCTCCACCTTGTATTCGCGCCGGATCAGCACGATCAGCATGGCGTGGTGGTAGAGGATCTCGGGCCTGCCCTGAAACTCGACCCTGAGATTGGCGAGATGGTCGTCAATCGCCTTGATATGACCGGTCTTCGCCTTGCCATCGCTCGGCTCGACAAGACTGGTTTTCAGGGGGCCAAAGTCATCGATAGCTTTCGTATGCCTGGCCGCGCCCCAGCGCTTCTGGTAGCGGCTGAGCGAGAAGAGAGCTTCCAGTCTGCTTTTCCTGCGCACCATCTGATTTGCCCTCTCGCGCTGTGCTCGGCGTCAGCCGCGCTCGAAGATGAAGTTAAGTTTGGTCGTCTCGTTGCGCCGATAGCCGCGCGCTGTCAGAAGGGCAAGAATGCCATCCTGGGTCGAATCCTTGAACTCGCTGATAACCGCACGCGGCCAGAGGGCTTCTGGCGCAAATTCGAGAAAGTGGCGCAGCACAGTCTGCTCGTGGCCCTCGATATCCATTTTCAACACATCGACACTGGCAATGCCGCGGGATTGCAACAGCGCCAGCAGTGTCGTGAGCTGGACCTGGGTGGCAATCCTTCCGCCGCCGGTTTGCTTTGCTTCTGTCACTTCGAGCGTATTGGTGCCGCGCTGCTGGGGATTGATATAGAACTCGGCCATGCCTTCGTGATCGCTCAACGCAATCTGGCAGAGATCGATGTCCACAAGCGCGTTCGAGCGCTGATTGAAGGTGATGCGGCGGGCCATTTCCGGATCCGGCTCCACGGCAATGATCCGCCCTTGGCCGCGCATGCAATGATGGGCCCAGAAACTGTAGACACCGGCATTGGCGCCGACATCCACGAATACGCCGCCGGGTTGCAATAACCTGGCAATCGTTGCGAATTCTTCCCGGTCGAAAAGCTGCGGTGCTGTGTAGAGCTTCTCTTCGGAAATATTCCCGCGCGGCAGAAGTCGCAGCTTCAACCCCCAGATCGTCAGGTCCAGCGGGGTCATGACCTGGTATTTCACCGCTTTGCGGAGTGCCTTCGTCGCCCATGCCAGCGCTGGCGGCATGAGATGCGATAATGCCAGCCGCGCCGCTATCGCAGGCGAGGGCCTGTAGCGGCCCCAGGGGCTCGCATCATCGAATTCCGGAATGGCGGCCGAGGGTCTTGCCATGGGATTATCGTGTCCACGCCTGTCTGAGCCAACCGGTATTGCCGATCCGGCGATACCATTTCTGGCCGCCACCTTCGAGCACTTCGCTCATCTTCGGATTGCCGGCAAAGACCACGATGCGGGCGCCCTTCGGCAGGGAGGGATCATGGAAAAAGCTCTTGAAATATCGCGGCACGCAGGCGTTCTTGAAACTCACGCACCATTCCCGCGGCCAGTATTGCAGATGTCCATGCAAAGCGAGCTGGGCGCTCTGGAACTGCTGGGAAATCTCGTAGCCAGCCGTTGCCGCGGCCGGATCGGCGACATAGGCATCGAGAATATAGCTGTGTTGCCCGACCTCATACCGAAAGACAGAACTATTGCCGACGGAATGAAGGAAGCGGTCACGCGCCGGATTGAGCTTGCGCAACGGTTTGGCCCTGAACAGATCGTCATCGCGGATAATCAGGAATGTGCCGGGGTGCTCGAAGAAAGGTTCGAGGTCATCGACAATAACAAGATCCAGATCCAGGAACAGCGTCGTGCCCTTTAAATCGGCGAGATCGCGGCGGAATAGGCCCAGCTTGCGCCAGCGTCTGTCCCGATGGCCGGCGGGCAAATCGAGATCAGGAAGTGGAAATGTTTCGACAGCGCTGTCGAGGCCGGCGGTATCGTCGGTAAAGCAGACAAAGCGATGCGGGCGCTTCAAGTGCCGGGCCACGCCGCGTCGCAGATTGTTGACATATTCCGCGCCATACATCGATCCCCACTTGATGCAGATCACGTTGACGGCATTTTTGTCATCGATTACGTCCGGCATTTATACCGACAGCTCCACTTCAGGATTTCCGGCTTGTAGGCCAGCGCATCCAGCGATTCAAGGCGCATTCGCCATTTCATAGACCCGGCGCAAGCCTTCGACCTCATTGCCGATGTCGAAAGCCTGCCGGACATGTGCGAGTGCGTTCTGGCCATGCCGCTTGGCGCGGTCGGGATCGGCGAGATAGGGTTCGATCGCATTCCGCAGTGCGTCACCATCGCCGGCGGGTGCCACCATGCCGGTCCGGCCCGGCACGACCATTTCGGCATAGGCGCCGGCGTCGCTGGTGACGACTGCCGTGGACGATGCCATGGCCTCCAGCGGCGTCAGGCCGAACCCTTCGTTGCGGGATGGGGCGACGAACAGAGAGAAACGCCTATACCAGACCTTGATATCATCGACCTCACCCAGGAAAAGGATGCGCTCGGCGAGCCCGGCTTTTTCGATTTTCGACTTGAGCTGGTCGGCGAAGGCCTGATGTTCCGGCGTTACCCGGCCAGCGATGATGGCGGTCCACGGGGCATAATGAGGCAGCAGCGCGATCATCGCATCGACAAAGAGATCGGTACCCTTCTGATGCCTTACGCGGCCGGAGCAGCCGATCGCATAGCGGCCCGGAAGCCCTGCGGCAGAGAAGCGGTCATCGGCGCTTTCCGCCGGATGAAACAATGCGGTATCGATGCCGTGCATGACAACCGTATGCGGTACATCAAGGAACGAACCGGATCGCGCGCTGGTCGCCACGACCTGATCCATCCGGCCTATCAGCCATTTGGTGTAACGGGTGTGGCGGCGCTGAGCGGCCGATGTGAAGACCAGCCGCAACGGCATGCGCAGCACGTCGCGAAGCAGGACGCCCACCACCATTTCATTGTTGCGCCGTGCATGCCATATGCGCTGGCGACCGCTTGCGGGCCGTTTCCAGCACTTGAGCAGATCGAGGAATGCCATCTTCGGCAGGTGATCCGGCAGGCCCGGGCCGAGCGTGGCGATCCTGACCCCCGCTTTGGCCTGCCGTGGAATAAGCTGGATGACAGTCGAGGTGACGCCTGAAAGCCGCTGTTTGAAATGCGGCGCAATCACCTCGATATCGCTTGTGGAAGGCATCAGCCCCAGGTGACGCCGATGATTTCGTAGGCTTTGGAGCCGCCGGGCGCGTTGACTTCGATGGAATCGCCGACTTCCTTGCCGATCATCGCGCGGGCGATCGGAGACGAGATCGAGATACGGCCATCCTTGACGTCGGCTTCCTGGTCGCCGACAATCTGGTAATTCCTCTCTTCCTCGGTGTCCTCGTCGATCAGTTTGACGCGGGCGCCGAACTTGATCTTGGTTCCGGACATCTTCGAGAGATCGATGACTTCGGCCCGGGCGATATAATCCTCGAGCTCGCCGACCCGGCCTTCATTATGGCTCTGGGCTTCCTTCGCGGCATGATACTCGGCATTTTCCGACAGGTCGCCATGGGCGCGCGCTTCCGCGATCGCCTCGATGATCCGCGGACGCTCTTCCTGCTGACGCCAGCGAAGCTCCTCGTTCAGCTTGACAAAGCCACTTTGTGTCATCGGTACTTTTTCTACCATTTCCATCGTCCTTAGTATTTCGGTGCCCAATCCAACCGGGCACAAAAAGAAAACGGTCCCAGAAGTGTGAACTTCAGAACCGTCGCAAACCAATAAAAGCGTTATAGCAGAGTTGAGTTTCAAATTGCGAGAAAATTCTTTGAGGCGCTCGCTTGCCCCGCGCGACAGCCGGTCATAATATTCTGCCGAACGGGCTGGAAATGCCCTTGTAGAGCCCGGAGTACACGATGCTGACGGTCTTCCTGTATATTCTTGTCATTGCGCTGCTTCTCGTGCTCGTGCTGGTCATTTTCGCGATGACCAAACCGAACGAGTTCGCGGTCCGCCGGTCGATTTCCATCCATGCGGCGCCGGAGCGCGTCTATTCCCTGATCGCGGATTTCCGTGAATGGCCGAAATGGTCGCCGTGGGAAAAGCTCGATCCCGACATGCGAAAGACGTTGAGCGGCGCAGAAATTGGCCGCGGCGCGGTTTATGAATGGGACGGCAACAAGAAGGCCGGCGCCGGTCGCATGGAGATCGTTGACGCGGTGCCACCGTCGCGTATCGACATCAAGCTGAGTTTCTTCAAGCCGTTCCGGGCGGAAAACAAGACGTTGTTCACCCTCGTTCCGGCCGGCGACGGCACCAATGTCAGCTGGGAGATGAGCGGGATCAACAACCTGATGTTCAAGATCATGGGCATCGTCATGAACATGGACAAGATGATCGGCCGCGATTTTGAAAAAGGACTCGCGGCGATGAAGGCTGAAGCCGAGAAACCGGCGTCCCCGGCCTGATTGCGGGAAGAATCACCGCGATCGACCCGCGGGTATCGCCCGCCGGTCAATTTCGCTTACGCGAAATAGCTTTGCAGCGGCTTGACCTCGAGGCTGCCGGCCTTCAGCGCACGGATGGCCTCGGCGGCCGATAGGGCACCGGACATCGTCGTGTAGTAGGGAACTTTCTGCATCAAGGCCGCACGGCGAAGCGATTTCGAATCCGAGATCGCCTTGTTGCCGTCCGTGGTGTTGATCACCAGTTGGACCTGGCGGTTGCGGATCGCGTCCTCGATATGCGGACGGCCCTCAAGCACTTTGTTGACCTTGGCCGACGGGATGCCCTTGTCGATCAGGAAGCGCTGGGTGCCGCCTGTTGCCAGAACCTTGAAGCCGAGATCGGCGAGAATCCGGATCGCCGGCAGGACGCGGGCCTTGTCATCCTCGCGAACCGACACGAATACGGTTCCGTCACGGGGAAGCTCGACGCCGGCACCGAGCTGCGCCTTGGCGAAGGCGAGCGCGAAATCGGTATCGAGGCCGATGACCTCGCCGGTGGAACGCATTTCCGGGCCGAGCAGCGTGTCGACGCCGGGGAAACGTGCAAACGGAAACACGGCTTCCTTGACGGCGATATGCTTGAGATTGAGCGGATCGGGCCGCACGGGCGTATAGGCCTTGAAAGCGGTATCCAGCGACTCGCCGGCCATGACGCGGGCGGCGATCTTGGCGATCGGCGCACCGATGGTCTTGGCGACGAACGGCACGGTGCGCGAGGCGCGCGGATTGACTTCGAGAATGTAGATGACGCCTTCCTTGATGGCGTATTGCACATTCATGAAGCCGCCGACCTGCAGCGCCTTGGCGAGCATCTTGGTCTGGCGCTCGAGTTCGTCGAGGATATCCTTCGAGAGCGTGCGCGGCGGCAACGAACAGGCGGAGTCGCCCGAGTGGATGCCGGCTTCCTCGATATGTTCCATGATGCCGCAGATGTAGACATCCTGGCCGTCGGACAGGCAGTCGACATCAACCTCGATGGCATTGGTGAGGTAGCTGTCGAACAGCAGCGGATTCTTGCCGAGCAGCGTGTTGATCTGGCCGGTCTTGTCGTTCGGGTAGCGCTGCTTGATATCCTCCGGCACCAGGCCGGGCACGGTATCGAGAAGATAGGTCTGCAGCATGCTTTCCGAATGGATGATCTGCATGGCGCGGCCGCCGAGCACATAGGACGGGCGGACGACCAGCGGGAAGCCGATTTCGGTGGCGACCAGGCGCGACTGCTCGACCGAATAGGCGATGCCATTGTTCGGCTGGGTCAGGTCGAGCTTCATCAGCAGCTTCTGGAACCGGTCGCGGTCTTCAGCAAGATCGATCATGTCGGGCGCTGTGCCAAGGATCGGAATGCCGGCGCGTTCGAGCGCTTCGGCGAGCTTCAGCGGCGTCTGGCCGCCGAACTGGACGATGACGCCCAGAAGTTCGCCGCGTTCCTGCTCGATTTTCAGGATTTCGATGACATCCTCTGCGGTCAGCGGCTCGAAATAGAGCCGGTCCGAGGTGTCGTAGTCGGTCGAAACCGTTTCAGGATTGCAGTTGATCATGATCGCTTCAAAGCCTGCATCCTTCAGCGCGAAGGCGGCATGGCAGCAGCAATAGTCGAACTCGATGCCCTGGCCGATGCGGTTCGGGCCGCCCCCCAGGATCACCACTTTCTTGCGATCGGAAACCTCGGCCTCTGAACGCGCGCTGCCGACGAAAGGCGTCTCATAGGTCGAATACATATAGGCCGTCGGCGAGGCAAACTCGGCGGCGCAGGTGTCGATGCGCTTGTAGACAGGGCGGACGTTCAGCCGATTGCGGATTTCGGCAACTTCTTTCGGGCGCTTGTTGGTCAGCGTCGCCAGACGGGCGTCAGAGAAGCCCATGGCCTTCAGCATGCGCAGGTTTTCCGCATCTTCCGGCAGGCCATGCTCGCGAACACGGGCCTCCATGTCGACGATTCCCTTGATCTGGGAAATGAACCACGGATCGATCTTGCAGCCGGTATGGACCTCTTCTTCGCTCATGCCGAGGCGCAGCGCCTGCGCGACCTGCCGCAGGCGGTCCGGCGTCGGCGTGCCGATCGCGGCGCGGATGGCATTGTGGTCGTCATTGTCGCCCATACCGGGGATTTCGATCTCGTCGAGGCCGGTCAGGCCGGTCTCCAGGCCGCGCAGGGCTTTCTGCAGCGACTCGGCGAAAGTTCGGCCGATCGCCATCACCTCGCCGACGGATTTCATGGCGGTTGTCAGCAGGGGCGATGCGCCCGGGAATTTCTCGAAGGCGAAACGCGGGATCTTGGTGACGACATAGTCGATCGACGGCTCGAACGATGCAGGCGTCGCGCCGCCGGTGATGTCGTTGTCGAGTTCATCGAGCGTATAGCCGACCGCGAGCTTGGCAGCGACTCTGGCGATCGGAAAGCCCGTGGCCTTGGATGCAAGTGCCGAGGAACGCGAGACGCGCGGGTTCATCTCGATGACGACCAGGCGGCCATCGGCGGGGTTGACGGCGAACTGCACGTTCGAGCCGCCGGTCTCGACTCCGATCTCGCGCAGCACCGCGATCGAGGCGTTGCGCATGATCTGGTATTCCTTGTCCGTCAGGGTCAAGGCGGGCGCCACGGTGATCGAATCGCCGGTGTGAACGCCCATCGGGTCGATATTTTCGATCGAGCAGATGATGATGCAATTGTCCGCCGTGTCGCGGACGACTTCCATCTCATATTCCTTCCAGCCGAGCACCGATTCCTCGATCAGCACTTCCGTGGTGGGGGAAGCGTCGAGACCGCTCGAGACGATCTCGAAGAATTCCGAACGGTTATAGGCAATGCCGCCGCCGGTGCCGCCGAGCGTGAAGGACGGCCGAATAATGGCAGGCAGGCCGATGACTTCGATCGCCTGCGCAGCAATCGCCATGGCGTGGCTCATGTAGCGCTGTTTGCGGTCGCTTTCGCCGAGGTTCCACTGGTTTTCCAGCGCGTCCAGCGCCTGGTCCAAAGCATTGCCCGACAGTTCGGCCTTCAGCTTGGCGCGCTCGGCCTCATGGCTCTTGCGATCGAGGTCCTTGAGGTCGGTGACGTTGGCGAGCATCGACTTGGGCGTCTCAAGGCCGATCCGCTTCATGGCCTCGCGGAACAGGGCCCGGTCTTCAGCCATGTCGATCGCGTCAGGCTTGGCGCCGATCATCTCGACATTGTAGCGATCGAGCACGCCCATGCGACGCAGCGAAAGGGCCGTGTTGAGAGCGGTCTGGCCACCCATGGTCGGCAACAGCGCATCCGGACGTTCCTTGGCGATGATCTTGGCGACCACCTCGGGCGTGATCGGCTCGACATACGTGGCGTCGGCAAGATCCGGATCGGTCATGATCGTCGCCGGATTGGAATTGACGAGGATGACGCGGTAGCCTTCTTCCTTCAGCGCCTTGCAGGCCTGTGTACCGGAGTAATCAAATTCGCAGGCCTGTCCAATCACGATCGGACCGGCACCAATGATGAGGATCGATTTGATATCCTGGCGCTTCGGCATTTGGGCTCCGTCTTTTTGCCTGCGGCAAAGCCCGGCTCACGGTTTGATACCGGCCGGTGCGCAAGCTCTGGGTCTCTTAAGGCTAGAAGCGGCTTATAGGGAAATGTTTTGCCGAACGGAACCCCGTTCGGCCAAGTTTTTTGGTGAATTCACCACGTAGGAGAATTTGCCGGATTTGCGATGCCGGAGGCGGCCGCTGTCCAGCACTGGGCCTACTTAGGGAACCTTGCCATCGTATGTCAGGTCCAGAATTGCCTCTCCGGATATGGCGTCGGTGACACCGAGGTCTTGTCCGAATTCGGCCAGGGTGTGACGAAAGCTATCGAGATTGCCCAACATTTTCGGCCGGGCAGCGACGATGTGCTCGAACGTGTCCCATTCGCCTATGGAAAAGTAGTCGCCGCTTGCCGACTTGGCCAGCGCGAAATGTCTCAACCCTTCAAACTCGCGGACAATGTTGCAGAAAAGCGTTTGGAACTCCTCGTGCCGGCCTTCTTTCGGTCGGAACCGGACTACAGTGTATGCCGTCATGCTTCCCTCCCAGGCAGCTTTATCGGGTATACTCGCGAGATTGTTGTAGCATTTCGGAATAGAAATCGCACGTGTAAAACGCATGTATCTCATGCGTCCGCTGGAGTTCGCCGGCCTCAGGTGGTCACAAACAGAAACGGCGGGGAAAACCCCGCCGCTCGATGTGACGACCCAATGGTCCGGTTTCAGAATTCTTCCCAATCGCCACCCGAGGGCGCGGCCGCGGGTTTGGCGTTGAAGGCGGCGGCAACCTTGTTGCCGAGCGCGCGGGCAGGCGAGGGCGCCGGCCGTGCGTGAGTGGCAGCGGCGACCGGGGTGCTTGTCCGGGCCATCGGTCTTGCGGCTGGCTGTGGTGCCGGGCGCGGCGCGGAACGGACGCTGGCGGTATGGGGCGGATAAGCGCTCTTGGCGCCGCTGCCGAGATTGAACTGGCCGAGACGCCCGGACAGCGACGTGACTTCGCTCACCAGCGTGTGCGAGGCGGCGTTGGATTCCTCGACCATGGCGGCGTTCTGCTGGGTTGCCTGGTCCATCTGGTTGACGGCCGAGTTGATTTCCTGCAGGCCCGTCGATTGCTCGCGGGCGGCCTGGACGATCGCCACGACATTGCTGTTGATCTCCTGCACTTCCGCCACGATGGTTTCGAGCGCAGTTCCCGTCTGGCCGACGAGGCCGACACCGCGCTTGACCTGTTCGCCGGAAGCGGTGATCAGGCTCTTGATCTCCTTGGCGGCATTTGCAGAACGCTGGGCAAGCTCGCGCACTTCCTGTGCGACGACCGCGAAGCCCTTGCCGGCTTCACCGGCGCGCGCCGCTTCGACGCCGGCATTCAGCGCCAGCAGGTTGGTCTGGAAGGCGATCTCGTCGATCACGCCGATGATGTTGGAAATCGACTGCGAGGACTGTTCGATCGCACTCATCGCCTGCACGGCATCGCGGACGATCTCGCCGGATTTCTCCGCACCCTGCTTGGTACGGCCGACGAGGTTGCCGGCTTCCTCGGCGCGGCTGGTCGAATCCTTGACCGATGTGGTGATCTGCTCCAGTGCCGCCGCAGTCTGTTCCACGGAGGCTGCCTGCTGCTCGGTGCGGCGGGCAAGATTGTCGGCGGCGACACGGATTTCTTCCGAACCGGACTGGATGGCGGCGGCGTTCTCCGAAAACGAGACCATCGCGGCCTGCAGCTTCTCGATCGAGCCGTTGAAGTTGGAACGGATCTCATCAAGTGCCGACGTGAACGGACGTTCGAGACGCACGGTCATGTCGCCATCGGATAGTCGGGCGAGGCCACCGGCCAGTTCGCCGACCGCAAATTTGACATCCGCTTCCTGAGCGCTGCTCATGCGGGCGCGTTCGGCGCGTTCGGCATCCTGGGCTGCGCGGCTGGCTTCTGCATCCTTTTCCAGTGCGACCTTGTGGCGGTTGCTTTCAAGCAGAATGCCGAGCGAGCGGGAAAGATCGCCGATCTCGTCCTTGGTGTCCTTGTCCTTCAGAACCACGTCCAGGCGGCCGTTGGCGATCTGGTCGGTCTCGCCGATGACGTTGGAGATGCGGCTGATGAACCTGCGGGCGATCAGCCAGCCGGCCAGGCCGAGCAGCAGGGTTGCAAGCGCAGTGACGATGGCAGCGCTCCAGGCCATGTTATAGAGCTGCGCGAAAACCGTGGATTTCGGCACGGATATGATTGCGTACCAGGTCAGATCGGATGTCAGCTTCACAGGATAGGCGATGGAAAAGGATTTAACGCCATCCTCGCTGGTGATTTCTTGTTCGATTCCCGGATTGGCAATCAGCAGATCCCATCCCTTGGCCTTGTCTCCGACATTCTTCAACGTCTTGCCGGCCAGCGTCGCGTCCGGGTGGCTGATGATGTTGCCGGCTCCTGTAACGAGCCCGAGATAACCCGTGTCCATTGGCTTGACGGCGGAAAGCGCCTTGTTTGTAGCGGCAAGCGAAATGTCCATACCCGCCACGCCGACCGACTTTCCGCCGATCTCGACGGGTACGACGATCGAGGTCATCAATACGTCCTTGCCGCCGACCGCATAGACATAGGGTTCGACGACGACCGTCTTCTGCGTGTCGTGGGCAAGAATATAATAATCACCCGCGCCCGGAACCGTATAGTCCACCAGCGCCTCATGAGCGATCTTGTCACCAGTGCGGACCCAGTAGGGAACGTAGCGTCCCGTTGCGTCGTGACCTTCCTTGCCGACATAGTCCTTGTCCTTGCCATCGAAGGCATCGGGATCCCAGCCGGTCCACAGGCCGAGCGCCATCGGATTGTCCTCAAGCATGGCTTTCAGGAGAGCGTCCGCCTGCGTCCGGCTGGGGCTACCGCTTTTCTTCATCGTCGCCAGCGCGGTCTCAAGATTCTTGACGATCTGGACACCACGCTCCATCGACTTCTCGATGTCGGCGGCGTTGGAGCTTGCGATCTGCCGCATTTGCCCGAGACTGCCGTCGCGAATGTTGTCGTAGGCAATCGTAAACAGCACACCGGCTGCGGCGATTGTCGCAACGACGCCGCATGCGGCAACGGAAAAGATATTGCGGCTGGTGGCCGATTTGAACAGCATGCGTATTCCCTCCTAGTCGATCCCTTTCGGGAAAACGATCACCCCAATCGCTTCTCCGAATCCCATGTCTCGAACAATTCCCGGGCGGCCGGATGAGGCCGCAGAGACTGCTTAAACTTTATGCAAAATACGGGGGTTGAATTAATATATTATTTATTTTCCGCAGGCGAATTTCGCGATGATCAATTGAAGAAAAATACACCAATTCGGTGGGTTGTTCGTGCTAATCGCCAACCGAATCGCTGCCGCCGAAAGCTTCAACTGTCGGCGGCTCAACGGTTCATGCTCTGAGTACGCGTCGTTATCGCTGGCGAGGAATGACCAGCACTTTCACCTCGCCGGGAGCGGGCGGATTGCGGACTACCTCGGGAGCCTCATCAAGCGAAATTTCGCGCGAAATCAATTTGTCGAGTTCGATGACACCGGAGGCCACGAGATCGGCAGCGCGACGATGGACGAAGGGGTTGATGAAGGAACCGAGCACGCGCAGTTCCCGGAAGAGAATGTCGAAAGGTTCAAGCTCGACCTTGGCCCCCTGCGCCATGACGCCGAGAATGACGACCGTGCCGCCGGCCTTTGCCAGCCGTGTCGTCTGCTGCACGGTTTCGGCGACGCCCGCGCACTCGATCACCACATCGACGCCGCCCGGCACGAGCCCATCAGGGCCGGTGATTTCCTCAATGATATCCGACGAGCTGGGATCGACGCTGGACGTTGCGCCGAGCTCTTCCGCAAGCTTGCGCTTCGACGCCTGACGGGTGGAAAGGATAACGGTCGTGGCCCCTGCAAGTCTTGCCAGTTGCACGGTCAGCAGGCCGATGACACCGCCACCGAGCACCACCACCGATGAGCCTGCCTTGATTTCGGCCATATCGATGCCGTGCAGGCAGCAGGCCAGCGGCTCGCAAAAGGCGCCATGCGTGGGCTTGAGACTGAGCGGGATGCCGAAGGCCTGTTTCTGCGGCACGATCACGTGTTCCGCAAATCCGCCATCCCGGTGAATGCCGATGGCGCGCAGGTTGCGGCAGAGATTGACTTTGCCTGCCATGCATTGCGGGCAGCGGCCGCAGGATATATTGGGGTCGCCGGTGATCCGGTCGCCAAGCCGGAAACCTTTCACGTCATCGCCCATCGCTTCGATGATGCCGCAGAACTCGTGGCCGAGCGTCACCGGCGGCGTCGAGGGAAACTCACCGTGCAGCAGGTGCCGGTCGGTGCCGCAGATGCCGCAGGCCTCCACCCGGACCAGGAGCTCGTCCGGCCCCGGAGCGGGTTTTTTGACATCGCGGACAAACAGATTGCCGATCGATTCCAGCCGCATAGCCTTCATGAAATCACTCCTCCCAGATGATTGAGCCGACATAGTTGCATATGCCGTAGAAGCTGTCATCCGCCTTCAGCCGAAGCGCGCGCGCACCTCGGCGGCATGGGTCCGGCTCACCGGTATCCCCGAGCCGTCGGTGAGCAGCAGCGTCAGCTTGCCATTCGCGCGGTCCAGCCCGGCGACAAAATCGTCCGCAACCCAATGCGAGCGGTGCACCTGCAGTCCGGCGGTGCTGCCAGTCTCACGCACGGCATCGGAGAACCGCAACAGGATCAGTTCCGTCGCTTTTGTGGTCGTGACCAGCGTGTAATGATCCTCGACGGCAAGACGCAGCAACGGCCCGCGATTCTCCGGCTTGAGACGCTGAAGCAGCGGGGCCGCAGCGGTAGGGGACACGACCGGTACGGCTGCCGTCGTTGGTGCATCAGCGGTTTCTAATGCAGGTAAGGCTGGAAACCGCTCGGCCGACATCGTCATGAAAGTGATGACACAGAAAATCATGCAGAGCGGCACCGTCAATATGATTTCGGTGGCGAGGCTGGCGGGATCGGGAATGCGGCCGAACGATGCGAACTGTATTGATTGCGTGATCACGCCGATGGGGATAGCGGCGAAGATCGATCCGATCATCATCCGCCACAACATGCTGGCGAGATGGTCCTTCAGCAGCACGTCACCGAGCACCGAGAATATGAGCGCCACCGACCATGCCGCCGCATGCAGGATGAACCAGTACCCAAGACGCGGCAGGAAGCGCAACTGCTCCATCGTCCCGAACGGGCCGGTGAAGGCGAACAGCAGGACGACGGCGGCAAATGTCAGCCAGAGGTTCCGGGAGCCAGCGAAGCCCTGCAATTGACGAAGCGTGGAATGCAATATGCCGTTGTTCACGAACTTCCCCAGTCAAGTCACGCATATCAGTTTGATCCGGAACCACAATTGAGCGATTGAGCCCATGAATTCAACTCTTTAAAGAACAGCCGATGAACCTGTCACCACTTCTTGACGCTCCACTGGCCATCCAGATCCATGTCGCCACGGTGCTGCCCGCAGCCGCGATCGGCCCCTACATGTTCCTGGCGCGCAAGGCAACGCCGCTGCATCGGCTCATGGGCAAGGTGTGGCTGGGCCTGATGGTGATCGCCGCAGCCTCGTCCTTTTTCATCCACGAGATCAACCTGCTGATGGGCTTCAGCCCCATCCATCTGATCTCCGCCTATGTGCTGGTGGGAGTATGGCTTGCTTATCGTTCCGCGCGCCAGCACATGATATTAGCCCACAAGCGCCAGGTGCTGGGCCTGTATTTCGGCGGGATTGTCGGCGCCGGAGCCTTCACGCTGCTGCCGGGCCGGATCATGAACGAGGTGATCTTCACCTATCCCGAAAACTGGCCTGACGCCGGCAGGCTCGCGTTCTTCGTGGCTTGCAGCGCCGGCGCCACCCTGCTTCTTGTGCTGGTCGCACGGTTTTCAACGCCGAAGCGCGCGTGAATTCGGGAACGGATTTGGACATGAAGCCGTTATCTGCTTAGACTTGCAGAAGCCTGCAAGCAAATAACGGGAGTCGAGGATGGAATGGAGAGGCCGCCGCCAGTCGGGCAATGTTGAAGATGCGCGCGGCACCGGCCCAAGCCCGGCACCCGGCGACCCTTTCGGTCGCCGCGGCGGCATCAATATCCCGATAGGTGGTGCGCGCGGCGGCGGCATCGGCATGGCCGTGGTAATCGTCATTGTCGTCGTCGTGCTGCAATTCATGGGGGTGGATGTTTCATCAATTCTTGGCGGTGGGCAGACGACGCAGTCGCCGGGCCACGATCAGAGCCAGAGCACGTCAAACCAGACCAGTTCTCGCAATGACGATGCCAAGGCCTTCATCGCGACTGTGCTGGCTGATACCGAGGATGTCTGGAGCGGCGTCTTCGCGGCATCCGGTGCGAAATATGTCGAGCCGAAGTTGACGCTGTTTTCGAAGTCCTACCCTTCGGCCTGTGGTCAGGCGAGTTCGGCCACCGGCCCTTTCTATTGCCCGACAGACCAGAAGATCTATCTCGATATGGAATTCTTCGATCAGATGGCGCGTCAGTTCGGGGCGGCTGGTGATTTTGCCGATGCTTATGTCGTCGCGCATGAAGTCGGCCATCATGTGCAGAATCTCACGGGCATTCTCCCGCGCTTCAATCGGGCCCGTCAGTCGATGAGCGAGACCGAGGCCAACGAGGCATCCGTTCGAATCGAGCTGCAGGCGGATTGCTATGCTGGCATCTGGGCCAAATTTACTGACCAGAAGGGATACATGCAGCAGGGAGATCTGGAAGAAGCCCTGAATGCCGCCCACCAGATCGGCGACGACAATCTCCAGAAACAGGCGCAGGGCTACGTCGTTCCCGACAGCTTTACCCATGGCACATCGGCGCAGCGGGCCAAATGGTTCCGCAGGGGATTTGATACCGGCAAACCAGCGGCCTGCGATACTGCCTCAGGCGCTATCTGAGCATCGGAATCCGGTTCATCGACCGACGGCGGCGCTGATGCCGCCGTTTGTCGTTCTGCTGGTTATGCCTGGGGTAGAGCCTCGATCACGCTTTCTGATCGCAAGCATCAAAATTTTTCGTAGCGGGCGGCATTGGACAGTCTCGTGCTGGGGTTGATGAGGACACTTTTTTCGAGTAGAGAGGTTTCGTTCCTTTTATGTTCCCGGATTCTGCAGCCGGAAAACGTCGCGAGATCTGCCATGATCGATCCGAAACGCGCCCGCCGGGGGCTTGCGCTGGTGTTTTTTATTCTGCTCATGGACATGATGGGCATTGCCATCATCATGCCGGTGATGCCCGCCTATCTCAAGGAGTTGACGGGTGCCGACGCCAGCGAAGCGGTCATGCAGGGCAGCTGGCTGTTCATCGTCTATTCGATGATGCAGTTCATGTTCGGCACCTTCATCGGCAATCTCAGCGACCGTTTCGGGCGCCGTCCGATATTGTTGGCTTCCGTGCTGTCCTTTGCTGTCGACAATCTGATCTGCGCAGTGGCCGGAACCTATTGGGTACTGTTTGTCGGCCGCGTGCTTGCCGGCATTTCGGGCGCCAGCTATGCGACGGCCTCGGCCTATGTCGCCGATATCTCGACCGACGAAACGCGGGCCAAGAATTTCGGCCTGGTCGGCATTTCGTTCGGCGTCGGATTCACGCTCGGGCCGGTCATCGGCGGCCTGCTGGGAGAACTTGGCCCCCGCGTTCCCTTCTATGTCGCGGCCCTGATCGCTTTCATCAATTTCGCCGTCGCTCTTTTCATGCTGCCGGAGACGCTCGAGTCGTCTCAGCGCCGCAAGTTCGAATGGAAGCGCGCCAATCCTCTCGGCGGCTTGTTGCAGATGCGAAACTACAAGGGTATCGGCTGGATCGTCAGCGTGATGTTCCTGTTCTGGTTTGCGCATGTGGTCTATCCGATCGCCTGGCCGTTCGTGGCCGACTATCGCTATGGCTGGAGTCAGGGCATGATCGGCCTGTCGCTGGGCGCCTTTGGCGTCCTGAGCGCGGTGGTCATGGGGCTTATCCTGCCGCGCGTCATCAAGCTCTACGGCGAATGGGCGACGGCGGTTATCGGCCTGGTGTTCTGCGCCATCGGTTTCGTCGGCTATGCGGTCGCCTGGGAAGGCTGGATGGTGTTCGTGGTCATCTTCGTCGCCTGCCTCGAGGGCATGACCGATCCGGCGCTGCGGTCGATCTCGGCGGCGGGCGTACCGTCCTCGATGCAGGGCGAACTGCAGGGAACGCTCAACAGTCTGGCGAGCATCACCTCGATTGCCGGACCATTCCTGTTCTCATATCTGTTCAGCACATTCACCGGCCCTCAGGCGCCTGCGGAGTTTCCCGGCGCTCCCTATGCTGCGGCGGCTGTCATGATCGTGGCCGCATTGATCATCTTCGTCTTCAGGGTGCGCAAGCCGCTCGCAACGACGTCGACGTTTGCCACACATCACGGGCATTGATCGATGCGATGAATAGTTCGAACGCATGGGAGGCTTGGCTGGCATTTCGCAGGAATTTGCTCTACCAGCTCTCTTTTTGATGGAAAGCTAGAGAAATGACCGGTTTTGCGGCCACGAAAACAGGCATCGATGCTGAAAATAGCTGGAAAAGCCATTTTTTCGCAACATTGGCGCTTGGCATTCCGCTGATCGGCGCCCAGCTGGCCCAACTCGGTATCAACGTCACCGACGTCTTCATCATGGGCAGGCTCGGGACTCCCGAGCTTGCGGCGATGGTGCTCGCGAGCCAGTATTTCTTTACCCTGTTCATTTTCGGCTCCGGGTTTTCGACAGCGGTCGTGCCGCTGGCAGCGCACGCATTCGCCCGGGGCGACCGGATGATGGTCCGGCGCGCCGTGCGCATGGGGCTCTGGGTGGTGTTCGCATTCTCGGCGCTGTCAGGGCCGGCAATCTGGCATGCCGAGGATGTGCTGCTGTTCGCGGGCCAGGATCCGCACGTCTCCAAACTGGCGGGCGATTATCTCCAGGTTGCCGGCTGGGGCATGTTCCCCGCGCTGGCTTTCATGGTGCTGCGCTCATTCCTCAGCGCCGTGGGGCATGCGCGCTTCATCCTCTATGTCACGATCGTCATTCTGGTGTTCAACGCGGTGTTTGCCTATGGACTGGTGCTTGGCCATTTCGGCCTGCCGGCGCTCGGCATGTCCGGCGCGTCGATCGTGGCTCTTGCGGCCAATATCCTCGGCCTGCTGCTGACCATCCTTTACATCCAGCGGATGGAGGCCCTGCGCGCCTACGAGGTCTTCGTGCGTTTCTGGCGGATGGACTGGCACATGCTGCGCGAGGTGCTGCAATTGGGATTGCCGATCAGCCTGACCATCCTGGCTGAAGTGAGCCTGTTCACCGTGGCGTCCTTGCTGATGGGGTGGATCGGCACCGTTGAACTCGCGGCCCACGGCATTGCGCTGCAATGGGCGTCTGTGGCGTTCATGATCCCACTGGGTCTGGCGCAGGCAGCGACCGTGCGCATCGGTATTGCCGCCGGCTCCGGCGACCATCTGGCGCTGGTGCGCGCCTCCTGGGTGATTGTTGCGATTTCGGTCGGCTGCTCGTTCATCGGCGGATTGATCTTCGCCCTCTATCCCTACGAACTCGCCGCGCTCTATCTTGATCCAACCAAGGCGGATGCCGCCGCCGTTCTTGCCTATGCCGGTACGCTGGTGGTGATCGCCGGCATTTTCCAGCTTGTGGATGGACTTCAGGCCGTGGCGTCCGGACTGTTGCGGGGCCTCAAGGATACGACATGGCCGATGATTTTGGCGCTGATCGCCTATTGGCCCGTGGGCTTCCTGTTGGCCTATGTCCTGGCCTTTCATTTCGGCATGGGCGGCATCGGTGTCTGGATCGGCTTTCTCTGCGGATTGATTGCTGCGGCGGTGCTCCTGCTCTGGCGTTATGCGATCCTGGTCAGCAGACTGGACATGGAAAAGGCGGCTTGAGAGCCGCCTGATCCGTTCGAAAGTGTTGTGATTTCTTGCCTTAACGCTCGGCGAGCGCCGGCTCGCCCTTGCGTTCCTTGATCAGGTTGAGGAAGCGGCGGAACAGATAGTGGCTGTCCTGCGGGCCGGGGGAAGCTTCCGGATGATGCTGCACCGAGAAGACCGGTTTGCCGGAGACGCGCAGGCCGCAATTGGTGCCGTCGAACAGGGAGATATGTGTTTCCTCGACGCCATCGGGCAACGACTTCGAATCCACCGCGAAGCCGTGGTTCATGGAGACGATTTCAACCTTGCCGGTGGTGTGATCCTTGACAGGATGGTTGGCGCCATGGTGGCCCTGATGCATTTTCTCGGTCGTGGCGCCCAGCGCCAGTCCCAGCATCTGATGTCCCAGGCAGATGCCGAACAGCGGCAGTTCGGCGCCGAGCAGTGCCTTGATGGTCGGCACGGCATAGATGCCGGTCGCGGCCGGATCGCCGGGGCCGTTGGAGAGGAAGATGCCATCCGGCTTCTGCGCCAGCACTTCCTCGGCACTGGTATTGGCCGGCATCACCGTGACCTTGCAGTCGAGACCGGCAAACAGGCGAAGGATGTTGCGCTTGACGCCGAAGTCCAGGCAGACGACGTGATACCTGGCGTCTTCCGGCTTGAGTTCCGCATAGCCTTCGTTCCAGACCCAAGGCTTTTCGGCCCAATGCGAGGACTGGCCGGAGGCGGCGACCTTGGCGAGATCGAGGTCGACGAGACCGCTCCATGCCTTGGCTTCGGCCTTCAGGACGTCGATGTCGAAAACGCCGTTCAGGTCATGGGCGATCACCGCGTTCGGCATGCCGTTCTCGCGGATCCACGCGGTCAGCGCGCGGGTGTCGATGCCGCACATGCCGATGATGCCGCGCGCTTTCAGCCAGGCATCGAGGTGCTTGAGCGCCCGGTAATTCGATGGATCGGTGATGTCGGCCTTGAAGATCACGCCGACCGCGCCGTGGCGGGCTGCGGGCTTCAGATCCTCGATGTCTTCGTCATTGGTGCCGATATTGCCGATATGCGGGAAGGTGAAGGTGACGATCTGGCTGAGATAGGAAGGGTCGGTGAGGATTTCCTGATAGCCGGTGAGCGCGGTGTTGAAGCAGACTTCCGCCTGTGTTCGGCCCGTGGCGCCGATCCCCTTGCCCTCGATGACGGTGCCATCGGCAAGAACAAGAAGGGCGGTCGGCTTTTCAATGGTCCAGGCTGGCGTGCTCATGTCGCTCCGTTCCGGCAGGGGCTCTGGAGCCTGGCTGCCCTTTGCTCGCAGGAAAAGGCGCACGGATGGTCTCCGCGTCGGCACACTTTTCCCCTTTTTGATATTGGCCGGAAAATAGTGGCGGTCGCCGTCCGGGTCAATGCGCGTGCGGCTCGACATATGAAATAAATATGAAGGGGAATCAAAGGCTTCGCGAAGAGTGATTGCTTTTCCCCGGATATCTCGGCATAAGCGCCGGATATTTTAGGAGAATCCGTCGATGCGCGAACAGCTGATGAATGCCTTGAAAGAGGCGATGAAAGCCAAGGAACAGCGGAAAATCACGACAATCCGCATGGTGCAGGCGGCCATCAAGGATCTCGACATCGCCAACCGCACGCGCACGGATCCGACGACATCGGATGGCGAGATCGCCTCGCTGATGTCAAAGCTGGTCAAGCAGCGCGAGGAATCGGCCAAGATGTACGACGAGGGCGCCCGCCCGGAGCTCGCTGCCCAGGAGCGTGAGGAGATCGGCATTATTTCCGAATTCATGCCGAAGCAGTTCTCCGAAGCGGAAGTCACCGAAATCATCAAGGGCATCATCGCCGAGACGGGTTCGGCCAGTGTCAAGGACATGGGCAAGTGCATGGCTCTGCTCAAGGAGCGCTATCCGGGCCAGCTCGATTTCGGCAAGGCGTCGGCACAGACCAAGGCGTTGCTCAGCTAACAGTTGACGACGTCGGTCGAAAGGCCGATGTCGCTGGCGCTTTGGTTCCAAAGTGCTTATATCGGTCCCAACAGGACCCACACAGATATGCGTTTTTCAAATCTCTTCCTCGATGAGTTGCGGGATCGGGTCCAGATATCGGACGTGATCGGCCGGCGCGTGACCTGGGATCGGAAGAAGACCAATACCGGGCGCGGCGACTACTGGGCCAACTGCCCGTTCCACGGCGAAAAATCTCCGAGCTTCCATTGCGAGGACCGCAAGGGCCGCTATCACTGTTTCGGTTGCGGCGTATCCGGCGATCACTTCCGCTTCTTGATGGAGCTCGACGGCATGGCCTTCAACGAGGCCGTGCAGCAGGTGGCCGATATTGCCGGCGTGCCTCTGCCTGCGCCCGATCCCGAAACCGAACGGCGAGAACGCGAGCGCCACAACCTGTTCGACGTGATGGAAATGGCGACCCGCTTCTTCCAGGATCAGTTGCAGACGGCGGCCGGCGCCAAGGCGCGTGCGTATCTCCGGGATCGCGGGCTTTCCGGCCGGACGATAGAGACATTCCGCTTGGGCTATTCCTCCGACAGCCGCAATGCGCTGAAGGAATTCCTGGCGTCCAAGGGCGTCGCCAAGGACCAGATCGAAGCCTGTGGACTGGTCGTGCACGGGCCGGATATTCCGGTGTCCTACGATCGTTTCCGCGACAGGATCATGTTCCCCATTCTATCGTCGCGCGAGAAGGTCATCGCCTTCGGCGGCCGGGCGCTTTCGGCTGATGCACCGGCCAAATACCTCAACTCCAACGAGACCGAACTCTTTTCGAAAGGGCAGGTGCTCTATAATTTTGCCCGTGCCCGCAAGGCACTGCAAAGCCCCGATGGCACGGGAACGGTGATCGCCGTCGAAGGCTATATGGATGTGATCGCACTGCACCAGGCTGGCATCGAGAATGCGGTCGCGCCGCTCGGCACGGCGTTGACGGAAAACCAGCTCGCTTTGCTCTGGAAGATGACATCGGTTCCGGTGCTCTGCTTCGATGGAGACGGCGCCGGCATGCGCGCGGCATCGCGTGCCGTCGATCTCGCGCTGCCGGCCCTGAAGCCCGGGTTTTCGCTCCGGATAGCGCTGCTGCCCGATGGCAAGGACCCCGATGATCTTGTCAAGATCGAGGGGCGTATGCCCTTCGACAAGGTGATCGCGGAGGCGCGGCCGCTCGCCGACATGGTATGGCTGCGCGAGACGTCGGGCACAGCGTTCGACACGCCGGAAAAACGCGCCGAGCTGGAGGCGAGGCTGAAGACGGTGACCCAGGTGGTGGCCGACGAGAGTGTCCGGCGGCATTACCAGCAGGATATGCGCGACCGGCTGTATTCCTATTTCCAGAATGCGTCTCCGCAGAGCCAGCAGCGGCGCGGGAATTTCCAGGGGCGAGGGCAGGGGCAGGGCCGCGGCAATCAGCAGGCGGCAAACACGCCTTCAAGTTCAGCTCCGGTGTCCGACCGCCTGGCGAAGTCTGGCCTTGTCAGCGGTTATCGCTCGCTGCCGTCGCTGCGCGAAAGCGTGCTGGCGCTGACCATCGTCAATCATCCGGCGCTGTTCTTCGAAGAGTATGACGAGATCGCCCATATCGAGTTCGACAATCGCGATATGCAGCGTTTCTGGCAGGCGGTGCTGTCGGTCGTGGCCGCCAGCGGCTCGGGCCTGACGCGAGATGAGCTGATAACCGCGCTCGAAGTCCAGGGGTTCGACGCGCAACTCGCAAATCTCGACAAGCAGATTCGTTTTGCAAGGCTATGGACGGCGACCGAGCACGCGGCGATCGAAGATGCGCGCGAAGGCTTCCGGCAGGCGCTCGCCCTTTACACCAGGGCGCGCGCACTGGTGCGCCAGCGGCATGAGATAGAGCGCGAGATCGCCGATGCGACCGAGCGCGGTGTCGAGCAGGAAGTCGAACGTCTGATGCTGTCGCTCAATGAAAACCAGCTTGAAACGACGCGGCTCGAAACCCAGGAGGCGCTGATCGATGGGTTCGGGGTGATGTCCGGACGGATCAAGGGGCCGGCTGGCGGACATTGAAATTTTGTAGCGCATAAGGTACAAAATGATAGAAATTCGTTCGACCAGCGCCTACGACAAATGGTTCAAACGTCTGCGTGATGAACGTGCGAAATCGAGAATCAATGCGCGCATCATCCGGTTGGCAATCGGGAACGCCGGTGATGTCAAAGGTGTCGGTGGTGGCGTTAGCGAACTGCGGATAGATTATGGTCCGGGATACAGGATCTACTTCATGCGCAGGGGCGACGTTTATATTCTTCTGTTATGCGGAGGCGATAAAAGCTCGCAGGCAGAGGATATTGATGAGGCGAAGAAGCTGTCACGGGAAATAGGCTCTAAATAAATGACGATCGAGACGAAAAAGTGGGATGTGACGGAGCATCTTGACACCGAAGAGCGTATCGCGCTGTTTCTGGAAGCTGTATTTGAAGATGGGGATCCTGCCACGATCACGGCGGCAATTGGGGAAGTTGCAAGGGCTCGTGGCATGACCCAGATCGCAAGAGAAGCAGGCCTGTCGCGGGAAAATCTGTACAGGGCGCTGAGCGAGGACGGCAATCCAGAATTCGGGACCATCCTGAAGGTCGTCAAAGCGCTTGGATTCGATCTCAGTGTCTCACCTCATAAGCCCTCAGCGGCTTGAGGCCACCAATCCGGCAGCTAAATGAGACGATCGTTGTCGTGGCTGATCGGATGCGCAGGTTCGACGTCAGCTAGATTTCTGTATCATTGTAATGTCCCTTTTTGCTGGATCTTTTATCATGCCCACAACCTCCACGTTCATCACCGAACCCGCCCGCCAGATCGAAGTCATCCACCGGACAGATGTGCTTGTCGTCGGCTCCGGGCCGGGCGGGCTGGCGGCGGCGCTTGCGGCAGCGCGCGCCGGGGTGGAAGTGACGCTGGTCGAACGCTTCGGCTGTTTCGGCGGCAACATCACGGTGGTGGGGGTCGAGGGCTTCGCCTGGTACCGGCATGAGGCGACGGTCGAGGCCAATGGCATCGGTCGCGAATTCGAGGAGCGCGCCAAGGACATGGGTGCTGCTGTGCCCGAGAGCCAGTCGCTGTCCTACGAGCTTGATTCCGAAGGCTTCAAGCTGGTCGCCGACCGCTTGGTCGAAGAGGCAGGCATTCACCCGATGCTGCACCGGCAGTTCGTCTCGCCGATCTTGGATGGCGATACGATTGTCGGCATCATCGTCGAATCCAAGGCCGGACGCGAGGCTATCCTCGCAAAACGGGTGATCGATGCAACGGGCGATGCGGATGTCGCCCATCGCGCCGGAGCGGCGACGATCAAGACCCCCATCGAGGAGATGCAGGCGGCGTCGGTGATGTTCCATCTCGCCGGTGTCGACAAGCGCGCCTTCATGGAAGGCATCAAGCGCGATCCCCAGACCTATGCCGATTGGTCGACCGGCGAATGGCAGATCGAGACTTCCGGCAAGGAGGACCAGATGTTCTCGCCTTTCCTTGCCAAGCCCTTCGCGCAGGCGATCAAGGATGGCGTGATCCCCAAGCACCTCAACACCATTGCCGGCACCTGGGGCGCCATGCATGATTCGGGCGAACTCACCTATATGAACCTCGTGCATCTGGCCGGTTGCGACGGCACGGATCCGGATAGCCTGACGAAGTTCGAGATCGAGGGTCGCAAGCAGGCGATGCTGGCGATCGAGGCGCTGCGCCGCTATACGCCGGGCTGCGAGGGCGCGCGGCTGAGGAATTTCGGCATGTCGATCGGCATCCGCGACACGCGCAAGCTGGACGCGGTCTACAACATGACCGAGAACGATGCGCGGGAGCAGGGCCGGTTCGAGGACACGATCGGCATCTATCCGGAATTCATCGACGGCTACGGCGTGCTGATCCTGCCGACCACGGGGCGCTACATGCAGATTCCCTATAGCAGCATGCTGCCCAGGGGCGTCAGGAACCTGGTTGTCGCGGGCCGGGCGATCGGCGGCGACAAGATCGCCCATGCGGCCACCCGCAACATGGCCTGCTGTGCGGTGGCCGGTCAGGGTGCGGGCGTGGCGGCGGCGCTGTCGGTGAAAAGCGGATCGGAATTCGACCGTGTCGATATCACCGCTGTGCAGGCGGAGCTTGAAAGACAGGGCGTCCGAATCTACTGAGAACCTTCGGAAATGTGCGGGAAGGTCTGAGATGAAGAGTGCGATCGTTCTGGGTGCGGGCATGGTTGGCGTGTCCACCGCAATTGCCCTCAGGGATCGCGGCTGGGATGTGACGCTTGTCGACCGCAAGGCGCCGGGGCTGGAGACGAGTTTCGGCAATGCCGGCATCATCCAGAGCGAGGCGGTCGAGCCCTACGCCATGCCGCGTTCGATTGGGAAACTGTTCGAAATCGCGCTGGGCCGCACAAACGACGTGCATTATTCCTTTCGCGAACTGCCGTTCCATCTTGCTACGCTCGCGCGCTACTGGTGGCATTCCGAAGGCAAGCGGCACCGGGCGGCCTCCGTCGCCTGGGCGAGCCTGATCGGAAGAGCCACGGCGACGCATGGCGCGCTGATCGAGCGGGCGGGTGCCGACAATCTCATTCGCCGGGATGGATTTCGGATGCTCTATCGCAGCCAGTCCGAATTCGACGTCGCGCTGCGCAATGCAGAACGGATTTCCACGACCTATGGCGTGCCGTTTCGTGCATTGTCATCCGCCGAGATGGGCCAGGCCGAGCCTTCGTTGATCCATTCGGGCATCGGCGCAATCCACTGGCTGGATCCGTGGACGGCGAGTGATCCCGGCGGGCTGGTCTCCTCCTATGCCGGGCTTTTCCAGCGATCCGGCGGCAGGTTCGTTCACGGGGATGCCGCCACGCTGGCGCGCAAGGGATCCGGCTGGTCGGTGGTGACCAACGACGGCGTGGCGGAAGCAGAGCAAGCCGTCTTCACGCTCGGGCCGTGGTCCGCGGACGTGCTCAAGCCGTTTGGCCACAGCTTTCCCATGGTCCAGAAGCGCGGCTATCATGCGCACTACCGATCGCCCCATCCTCTGCAGGTGCCGGTCATGGACACGGAGAACGGCTATCTCTTGCTGCCGATGGCAGCGGGAACGCGGATCACCACCGGCGCTCATCTGGCGCGGCCGGAGGCGCCTGCGGACTATGGCCAGCTTGAGCGCGCCGAAGCGGCAGCGCGGCGGTTGATTGATCTCGGCCCCCGCGTCGAGGACAAGCCATGGCAAGGCACCCGGCCATGCATGCCCGACATGCTGCCGGTGATCGGTCTGTCGCAGCATCACAAGGGCCTGTGGATGAATTTCGGCCATGGCCATCAGGGCTTCACGCTCGGACCGGCAACCGCCGATGTGCTGGCGTCGATGATGGCAGGAGAAAAGCCGCAGGTCGATATGCAGCCGTTCCGGCCCGAGCGGTACTAGCCTCTATGCGGATGTCTTGACTACATAGCCGCCCGGCGCATTGGCCCACGGGAAGCGCTTGATGGGTGCGTGGATGGCATTCCTGCGGGCAAATTCATCCCATGCCCGGGTTTCTCCGGGCCATTTGCTGGTTGCATACTCGTCCAGCACCAGAACGCCGCCCGGTACGATCCGCTCCCAGCAATGCGCCAAAATGGCAGAGGTTGGCTCGTAAATATCGACATCGATATTGACCAGACAAAACCTTGCCTCCGGATTGTTTTCCAGCCACTCCGGCAAGGTCCTGGTGATGTCGCCGACGATAATCTGCCCACGGTTGGCGGGGAGGACGGAATCCTGGTTATGAAGCGCCAGGAGCTGCTTGAATTCGTCGAGAAATGCCTCTGCGCTCAATCCGCCAGTCTTCTTCTGCACGGTGATGTCCTCGGTGCCGTCTTCCAGCGCGATCTCCGGAAAACCCGCGAACGTGTCGAAACCGAAAACCTTCTTATGGGTTGCCGTCGGGGTGAAAACCTCAAGGAACTTATGCCAGCTGAAAAAGGATTTGCCGAAATAAACGCCGAAATCGAGGTAATGCCCGGGCAAGTCCGTCGTCAGCTTGAATATTTCGTAATGGGCCAGTTGCCGGATAAAGCTGCGGCGGCTGGCATAGACGGGGAACAGGTCGACGTAGTGCCTGATATCATGCGGATATTTCTCGGTGATACTTCTCAATTTTCCGAAGAACGCATCCTCGCCTTCGGAAGGGTAGAAAAAAGTATCTGCGCTCATCTTGGAAGACCCCTATGAGGATGGCTCGTGATTCGGTGTGGAAATCGTCGGACAAACGACTCAGGTTGCATGCACGCAAAAAAGCATGGCCGCAAGTTTCTTTTTGGGCTGGCATTACCGAGAGTCTGATCTGGAAAGGTATCCCCAAAACGTCAATGTTCCGGCGTCGTAAATGCAGCATTCCGGTTTGCCTTCTGCTATATCGGTTCGCATATCAATGGCTGCGGGACATGACGGATGACGGACGCTTTTCTCCAACACATGCGCAATGAGATCGATGGCCTGAAAAGCGCCGGTCTCTATAAATCCGAACGCGTCATCACCTCGAAGCAGGCAGGCGAGATCCAGGTTGCCTCCGGCCAGAAGGTTCTGAATTTCTGCGCCAACAATTATCTCGGCCTTGCCAATAACCAAGAACTCGCAGAAACAGCCAAGCGTGCGCTCGACCGCTATGGCTATGGCATGGCATCGGTGCGCTTCATCTGCGGCACGCAGGAGGAGCACAAGCAACTGGAGGAACGGATCTCCGGCTTCCTCGGCATGGAGGACACGATCCTCTATTCCTCCTGTTTCGACGCCAATGGAGGATTGTTCGAGACGCTGCTCGGCGAGGAAGACGCGATCATTTCCGATGCGCTCAACCACGCCTCGATCATCGACGGCGTCAGGCTCTCCAAGGCCAAGCGTTTCCGCTATGCCAACAACGACATGAAGGCGCTGGAAGAAGAGCTGAAGAAGGCGGAGGGCAGCCGCTTCAAGCTGATCGCCACGGATGGCGTGTTCTCGATGGACGGCATCATCGCCAATCTCGCCGGCGTCTGCGATCTCGCGGAGAAGTACGGCGCGATGGTGATGGTCGATGACAGCCACGCAGTCGGCTTCGTTGGCCTGCATGGCCGTGGCTCGGCGGAGCATTGCGGCGTCGAAGGCCGGATCCATATCATGACCGGCACGCTCGGCAAGGCGCTGGGTGGCGCATCGGGCGGCTATACGTCGGGCCGGCGCGAAGTCATCGACTGGCTAAGGCAGCGCTCGCGGCCCTATCTTTTTTCCAACACGCTGGCTCCGGTGATCGCGGCCGCGTCGCTCAAAGTGTTCGACCTGATCGAGCATGGCGATGGCCTGCGCCAGCAGCTCTATGAAAACGCGGCTTTCTTCCGCAGCGAAATGACCCGGCTCGGCTTCAAGCTTGCCGGCGAGGGCCATGCGATCATTCCGGTCATGCTGGGCGATGCCGCCCTGGCGCAGGAGATGTCGGCGCGGATGCTGGAAAAGGGCGTCTATGTCGTCGGCTTCTCCTTCCCCGTGGTGCCGAAGGGCCAGGCGCGCATCCGCACGCAGATGTCGGCGGCGCATTCCCGCGAAGATGTCGAGAAAGCGATTTCGGTGTTTGCCGAGGTCGGCAGGGAACTGGGTGTGATCTGATGTCGAACATGATGCGCGCGCTGGTGAAGGCAAAGCCCGAGGTCGGGCTGTGGATGGAACATGTTCCGGTGCCGGAGCCCGGCCCGAACGACGTGCTGATCAAGGTGCGGAAATCGGCGATCTGCGGCACGGACGTGCATATCTGGAATTGGGACCAGTGGGCCCAGAAGACCATTCCGGTGCCGATGGTGGTCGGCCATGAATTCGTCGGCGAAATCGCCGAGATCGGATCGTCGGTGACCAAGTACAAGGTCGGTGAGCGGGTGTCCGGCGAGGGGCATATCGTCTGCGGCAAGTGCCGCAATTGCCGTGCGGGCAGAGGCCATCTCTGCCACTACACTCAGGGCGTCGGCGTCAACCGGCCAGGCTCGTTCGGTGAATATGTCTGCATTCCGGAGCACAATGTCGTGGGGATACCCGAGGACGTGCCCGACGAAGTGGCGGCGATCTTCGACCCATTCGGCAATGCGGTCCACACGGCCCTTTCTTTCGATCTCGTCGGCGAGGACGTGCTGGTGACCGGCGCCGGGCCGATCGGCATCATGGGCGCCATGGTCGCCAGGCGCTCCGGGGCCCGCAAGGTGGTGATCACCGATATCAACCCGGTACGGCTGGAACTGGCGCGCCAATGCGGTATCGATCACGTCGTCGATGCGTCGAAGGAAAACCTCGCCGAGGTGATGAAGTCGATCGGCATGAAGGAAGGCTTCGATGTCGGGCTCGAAATGTCCGGCGCGCCGCCTGCCTTCCGCTCGATGATCGACGCCATGAACAACGGCGGCAAGATCGCCATCCTCGGCATCGCGCCGGAAGGCTTCGGCATCGACTGGAACAAGGTGATCTTCAAGATGCTGACGCTGAAGGGCATCTATGGCCGCGAAATGTTCGAGACCTGGTACAAGATGATCGCTTTCGTCCAGGGCGGGCTTGATCTCAAGCAGATCATCACCCACCGTATCCCGATCGACGAATTCCGCGACGGCTTCGAGGCGATGCGCTCGGGCAATTCCGGCAAGGTGGTGATGGACTGGGTTTGAAGCGGTCCATCACAGTCCATTTTCAACAAATGTCGTTACAAAATGTGAACGCAGCGTGCGAGCCATTATGCTTGGCAAGGCGACGCAGCCCTCCCACATATCCGTCGTGCAGCGAGAACCGACGCAGACTGTGTTCCCTCGGAGACAGCGGCCGGGTTTCGGTCGCGTTATAGGCACTGCAACGAAAAGACGTAAACCAGTTGTAAACCATGACCAGACTAATCGCCATCTCCCTCCTTGCCATCGTCACATTTTCGACACGCCTGTCGATGATCACCATAGCCACGTCAACTGCGTCGGCCTGCGGGTCGCAAACCTCTTGTAAGTAAGGAAGAATATCGTGAAGGGCATTTTTTGTTTGCTGTTTGTCATGGTCGCGATGACCATCGGCGCGTCGGCATTTGAACTCAGCACCCGGCCAGCGTCGGCTTGCACCATAATCGGACAGTGCGACTAAGATCTGTTGTTTCCTATCAGGCCTGCGGCCTCTTGGACCGGAAACTGGCGAAGAGTTGCGACAGGCATTTCTCCCCTTCGGCTGCGAGATCGAATTTCATACCGAACCGCAGCCAGTCGATGTAAAGTCCTTTCAACATCCAGATGAAGCAACGGGACGCCGCATAGGGCGTCCAGCCGGATGCGAGCTGGCCCTTTGTCTGTGCCGTCTCGAATGCGTGGCAGACGGATGTGCAGCTCAGCGAATCCATGTCGCGCTGTTTTTCCAGCAGGCCGGCCATGTCCTGACTGTAGTCGCAGCGAAACAGGATCGTATAGATCCGCTGCCGGCGCTCGTCGCCCGATATCGCCGCAAGCCAATCGACGCTTGCCTTTAGCATCAATGCGAGGGCATCGCCGGGGTCGGCCTGCAATTCCCGCGCGACCATGTCCTCCTGCGGCAGCGGCACCGAATCGTGCAGCGCAAGCAGCAATTCGGTCTTGTTGACGAAATGCCAGTAAATCGCTCCGCGCGTAACGCCCGCCTCGCGCGCGACATCTTCAAGCGTCGTCTCCGAAACGCCCTTGTCGTAAAACACGCGTTCGGCAGCGCAAATGATGCGCTGCCTGGTTTCTTCGGCTTCGGCCTTGGTTCTACGCACGCTACCTCCTGGTGTTCATGCGGGCGTCGTTTGTCTCACCTGCTCCTATCCCGCCGGTGTCGCTGTCGGTTCCGGCTGCTCCGGTGTATCCTTGTCGGCATCGGCCCGGTTCTTGGGAACGAACATCCGCGCGATGAACACGAAGAAGACTGGCACGAAGAAGATCGCCAGCACTGTCGCCGTGATCATGCCTCCCATCACCCCGGTGCCGATGGCACGCTGGCTGCCAGCGCTGGCGCCGGTGGCGATCGCCAGGGGCAGAACGCCGAGCGTGAAGGCAAGCGACGTCATCAGGATCGGCCGGAAACGCAGATGCGCCGCCTCGATCGTCGCCTCCAGCAGCGGCTTGCCTTCTGCGTGCAGATCCTTGGCGAACTCGATGATCAGGATGGCGTTCTTGGCGGACAGACCGATGATGGCGATCAGGCCGACCTTGAAGTAGACATCGTTGGGCATGTCCCGGAGAATGACCGCCGTCACCGATCCGATGACGCCCAGGGGCACGACCATCATCACAGCCACCGGAATCGACCAGCTCTCATAGAGCGCTGCAAGCACCAGGAAAACGAGGAGGCATGAAAGGCCCAGGAGAATCGGCGCCTGGGAGCCGGACTGGATTTCCTGCAGCGACTGGCCTGTCCATTCGAAGCCGAAGCCGGGCGGCAGTTCCTTGGCAAGCCGCTCCATTTCGGTGATCGCGTCCCCGGATGAGTAGCCCGGCTTCGTCTCGCCGCCGATGCGGATGGACGGGTAGCCGTTATAGCCCACCACCTGTGTCGGCCCCATGCTCCATTCGACCGTGGCAAAGGCCGAAATGGGAACCATGCCGCCATTCGAATTGCGGACGGAGAGGTTCAGCAGGTCGGCGGTCTGCATGCGCTTGCCCTGGTCGGCCTGCACGGTGACGCGCTGCAGGCGGCCGGCATTCGGGAAGTCATTGACATAGCTCGAACCAAGATTGGTGGCGATCGTGGCATTGATGTCGGCGAACGAAACGCCGAACGTGTTGGCTTTCTCTCGGTCGACGAGCAGGTTGACCTGGGCGGCTTCCGGCATGCCTTCGACACGGAGACCGGACAGGACCGGACTCTGGGCCGCGGCCCCGAGCAGTTGGTCACGCGCCGCGGCCAGCGCCTCCTGTCCAAGACCTGCACGGTCCTGCAGGCGGAAGGAGAAGCCGTTGGTGGTGCCGAGACCCTGGATCGCCGGCGGCGACAGCGCGAAGCTGATCGCGTCCTTGATGCCGAACATCGCCATGCTGGCGCGCCCGGCGATCGCGGCGGCGGAATTGCTGTCGTCGCGCTCGCTCCAGTCCTTCAACGTTACGAAGGCAAGGCCGGCGTTCTGGCCGAGGCCGTTGAAGCTGAAGCCCTTGATGGCGATGATGCGATCGACGGCCTTCTCCTTGGAGAAAATGCCCTCGATCTGCTTGATAACCTCGTCCGTGCGGTTGGCCGTGGCTTCCGTCGGGGCCTGCACGTTGACGATCACGAAGCCCTGGTCCTCATTCGGCAGGAACGAGGACGGGAGCTGCAGGAAGAGATAGCCAAGCCCGCCGAGCAGCGCGAGGTAAATGATCATGAAGCGGCCGGCACGGCGAACGAGCCCGCCGACAACCCAGCTATAGCCGCGCGAACTGGCATCGAAGCCGCGATTGAACCAGCCGAACGGGCCCCGCTTCGTCATGTGATGCCCTTTCGGGATCTGCTTCAGGAAGGTAGCGCAGAGGGCCGGCGTCAGCGACAGTGCCAGTAGCGCCGAGAACAGGATCGAGACGACCATGGTAATCGAGAACTGCCGGTAGATGACGCCGACAGCGCCGGGGAAGAACGCCATGGGAATGAACACGGACGACAGAACCAGCGTGATGCCGATGACTGCGCCGGTGATCTGCTTCATCGCCTTGCGCGTCGCCTCTCGCGGCGTTAACCCCTCCTCGGACATGATGCGCTCGACATTCTCGACGACGATGATCGCGTCGTCGACAAGGATGCCGATCGCCAGCACCATCCCGAACATCGTCAGCACGTTGATTGAAAATCCCAGTCCCAGCATCACCGCGCACGTCCCGAGCAGTGCGATCGGCACGACGATCGTCGGGATAAGGGTGTAGCGAATGCTCTGCAGAAACAGGAACATCACCACGAACACCAGCGCCACGGCTTCAAGCAGAGTGTGCAGCACTTTCTCGATCGAGATCTTCACGAAAGGGCTCGTATCGTAGGGAATGGTGAACTTGACCCCGGGCGGGAAATATTTGGCCAGTTCCTGCATGCGGGCCTGCACGGCTTCCGAGGTCGCCATGGCATTAGCCGATGGCGAGAGCTGCACGCCGATGGCGGCGGAAGGTTGACCGTTCAAGCGGGTCGAGAAGCTGTATGACTGGCCGCCGAGTTCGATGCGTGCGACATCGCGAAGCCGGACGGCTGAGCCGTCGGCGTTGGCGCGCAGGATGATCGAGCCAAATTCCTCGGTTGAGGACAACTGTCCCTTGACCAGCACGGTGGCGTTGATCTGCTGCGTCAGCGGATTGGGTTGACCGCCGATGGCACCCGCCGCAATCTGGGCGTTCTGGGTCCTGATCGCCGTCAGAACGTCGGTTGCAGTCAGATTGAGACCTTCCATCTTGTCGGGGTCGAGCCAGATGCGCATCGAGCGTTCGGTCGCAAAGACCTGCGCGCGGCCGACGCCCGGCACGCGGCGGATTTCACTGATGACGTTGCGCGTCATGTAGTCGCCGAGGCTGATGACATCCATCGAATTGTCGGTGGAACTCAGCGCCACGACCATCAGGAAGCCGGCGCCGGCTTCTTCGACCTGGATGCCCTGCTGCGTGACGATATCCGGCAGGCGCGGTTCGACGCGGCGGACCCGGTTCTGCACGTCCACGGCTGCCTGGCCGGGATCGGTGCCCGGTGCGAAGGTCGTGGTGATGCTCACCGAACCGGTGGAATCCGATGTGGATTCAAAATACAGCAGGCCGGTAATGCCGTTCAGCTCATCCTCGATGATCCGCGTCACGCTCTGATAGATCTCTTCAGGCGACGCGCCCGGATAGGCGGTGTTGATGGAGATTTGCGGCGGGGCCACTTTCGGATACTGCGACACCGGCAGCAGCGGCAGGGCGATAATCCCCGCCAGCAGGATGAAGATCGCGACAACCCATGCGAAAATGGGACGATCGATGAAAAAACTTGGCATCGGTCAGGCCTCAATTCGCATTTGTGCTGGTGTCGGCGGCCGTCTTGTCGGTGGCTGCCTTCCATTCGGACGGATCGACCTTGGCGCCAGGTCGGATCTTCTGAAAGCCCTCGACGATGACCTTCTCACCCGGCTGAAGGCCTTTCGAGATCACCCAGCGCGTGCCGACGACGCGCCCTGTGGTTACGGGGCGAAGTTCAGCCGTATTGTCGGCCTTGACGACATAGATCTGGGCCTTGCCGGCGGAGTCGCGCTGCACCGCCTGTTGCGGTACGGCGATCGCGCTCTTTTCGACGCCCTGCTCGATCAGCACGCGGACATACATGCCTGGCAGCAGGTCGCCCTCCGGATTGGGAAATTCACAACGCAGCGTCACCTGGCCGGTCGTGGCATCGACCGTCGCTTCGGAGAACAGCAGCTTGCCAGCATGCCCGTAAACGGTGCCGTCGTCCATGATCAGGCGCACCGGCGCGTCACCCTTTGGCGACATCACGCCTCCGGATTCCAGCGCTTTGCGCAGACGTGTCAGGTCAGCGGCGGGCTGGGTGAAGTCGGCGTAAACCGGATCGAGTTGCTGGATGGTTGCGAGGTTGTCGACGCCGGTGGCGCTGACCAGTGCTCCTTCGGTGATCAGTGCGCGGCCGATCCGGCCGCCGATCGGCGCCGCGACATTGGCATATTGCAGGTTCAGCCTGGCGGAGGAGAGGCCGGCCTGGGCGGAGGCGACGTCCGCGTCGGCAATTGCCAGATTTGCCACCGCGTCTTCAACCTGCTGGGTGCTGGTGACATTGGCCTTCTTCATCTCGCGCTGTCTGTCGGCCAGCTGCGCGGCCTGCATCTGCACGGCCTTGGCCCGGCTCAGCGTTGCTTCCGCGCTTGCGACCTGTACCTTGAACGCTTCCGGATCGATCCGGTAGAGCACATCGCCTTCCTTGACGATCGAGCCCTGTACAAACACCCGCTGTGTGATGATGCCGCTGATCCGCGGCCGGACTTCGGCGATCCGCGTCGGTGCAATGCGGCCCGGCAGGTCATTGGTAATCGGTAGCGCTTCGGCGACTGTCGTGACCACCGCAACGGCAGTGGGGGGGAATACCATAGCCTGCTGAGGGGCTTTCTTTTCCTCGCAGCTGGCGAGGATGCCAACCGCTGCAAATGCGAAACAATAAGCAATATAATGGATTTTCATGGAAATTTGTGCCCCGGAACTCTCAAGACCCCAACAAACTGATGTCGGCATTTACAAACGTTTGTGAATGTTAATGGACCAATACCGACGAGTCAAATGGTGCAATGCAAAAAACTTCACAAAAGAGTGAAATATCCTGGTCGATTGCTGAAAGCTTGCCGGTGCGCAAATACCTGCAGATTGTCAGCCAGCCACGCGGCGATAGGCTTTCGGGTCGGGGATCGGCACGGCGGCCATCAGCGCCTGGGTATAGGCCTCGCACGGGTCCTCGAAAATCGCACGCCGGGTGCCGGATTCGACAATCCTGCCGCCACGCATGACAGCCACATTATGTGACATCCGTTCAATGACCGCCATATCATGGGAGATGAACAGATAGGCAAGTCCCATCGTTTCCTGCAGTTCGAGCAGCAGGTCGAGCACGCGGGCGCGAACGGAGACATCGAGGGCGGCGACGCTCTCGTCGGCGACGATCAGCTTGGGCTCCAGAGTGAGCGCGCGCGCGATACAGATTCGCTGCCGCTGACCGCCGGAGAATTCGTGCGGATAGCGGCTCGCGGCATCCGGCGTCAGGCCGACGCGACGCAGCAGTTCGGCGACGCGATCCTGTCGTTCGGTCTTGTTGCCGATGTTGTGAATGACGAGCGGCTCGGCGACGGCCTTGCCCACCGCCATGCGCGGATCGAGCGAGGCATAGGGGTCCTGGAAAATCATCTGTGCCGAGCGCCGTACCGGCTGCATTTCACGCTGGCTGAGGCCGGCAATGTTCCGCCCGTCGATGCTTACAGCGCCTGAAAAAGGGATAAGTCCGAGCACGGCCTTGCCAGTGGTGGATTTGCCGGAGCCACTTTCGCCGACGAGGCCGAGCGTCTGGCCTGCCAGGATCTCGAACGACACATCGCTGACGGTGGCGACCGGCGGCTTGCCCTTGACGAGCCAGTTCATCGAGCCGCGATAGGTGACGCTGAGATCCCTGACCTCCAGGACCGGCGTCCGGTCCTTCGGCGGCTCTTTCCTGATCTCGGTAACACGCGGCGGCCCATCGGTGCCGGCATGCGCGCCGAGCCTCGGCACGGCGGCGAGCAGTTGACGCGTATAGAGCTCGCGGGGATGATCGAAGACCTCGATCGACGGTCCCTGTTCGACGATCCTGCCATTCTGCATGATGATGACGCGATCGGCCATTTCGGCGACGACGCCCATGTCATGGGTGATGAGGATGATCGACGTGCCGAACTCGTGTTTGAGTTCGCGCATCAGTTTGAGGATCTGCGCCTGTACGGTGACATCAAGAGCGGTGGTCGGTTCGTCGGCGATCAGCACCTTGGGACGGCAGGAAAGTGCCATGGCGATCATCACCCGCTGGCGCATGCCGCCGGAGAGTTCATGCGGATACTGCTTCAAGCGCTTCGCCGGCTCCGTCATCTGCACCGCATCGAGCATTCGCAATGCGATCGTCTCGGCATTGCCATCAGCCTGATGCTCGCGGATCGCTTCGGTCAGCTGGGCGCCGACGGTCATGACAGGGTTGAGCGACGTCATCGGCTCCTGGAAGACCATGGCGATCTCACCGCCGCGGATATGCCGCATGGCTTTGTTCGACAGCCGCGTCAGATCCTGCTCGCCGAGCCTGATGCTGCCGGATGCGATCTGCAACGACGCTTTGGGCAAAAGCCCCATGATCGACAGCGACGTGACCGATTTGCCCGAACCGGATTCGCCGGCGATGCACAGGGTCTCGCCGGCGTTGAGCGCGAAGCTGATGTCCTGGAGGACAGGCTTGCGCCCTTCCGGCGTGCGGGCATCGACGCTCAGATTGGCAATGGCGAGCACCGGTGCGCCGGCTTTGACGGGATCATTCACGAAAACACGATCCTCGGGAAGTAGAAGGATACGACCCAGTTGGGCATGTCGACGATTTCGCTGATCCGGAGGTCACCGCAGACCGAGCAGAGCAGATAGGCGTCGGTGGCGCTGTAGCCATGTTCGGCGGTCAGCAGGTCGATCATCCGCATGACGGCCTCGCGGGCGCCGGTCATCAGGTCGGGGCCGACGCCGGTGGTGACCTCGTAGCCCATTCCGTCAAGATGCCGGGTAACCGGCTCGGTGGTGGTGAAACGCGGACTCTTCAGCCGCGCATCCTTGACCAGTTCGATGGTCGCCTCGACTTCCATCTGACTTTCGATCGCCGTGCCGCAGACTTCGCCATCGCCCTGGGCGGCGTGCGTGTCGCCGATCGAGAACAGCGCGCCTTCGACCTCGATGGGCAGATAGAGCGTCACGCCTGATGTCAGGTCGCGGATATCGAGATTGCCGCCGACATTGCGCGGCGGCACGACGGAATGCAGGCCCGGTTCGGCGGGGGCGACGCCTATCGTGCCGGCGAAGGGTTTCAGCGGCACCTTGCCGCCGGGTCCGTAGAGGGCCGGGGCCATGCTGAGCGCGTCATAGGACCAGACATGCAGCGCCGGATCCTTGAACTGATCGGCGAGCAGGCCGAAGCCGGGGATATTGGCCGTCCAGCCCACGCCCGAAGGAATGAACCTGCGGATCGTCACCTTCAGCGCGTCGCCGGGCATGGCGCCCTCGACATAAACGGGGCCGGTGACCGGATTGATCTTGCCGAAATCGAGATTGCTGAGCGTTTCCAGTGTCGCATCGCGGCCGAGCTGGCCGCCCGAGGAATCCAGGCATTCGAAATGGATCGTCTCACCGGGCTTGGCGACGATCGCCGGCGGAAAATCCCGGTTCCAGCCGAAATTGTGCTGGGCGCGATGGATGGTGTGGTTGCAGGTAACGCACATGAGAATTCTCCGAAATATTGCTTAGAGCGTCTTGCGTTTCAACTGGTTCCGGCCTCGCGTTATTCGATTTAACGTGCCGAATTGAAATCTTCGAGGCGTCTCATTCTCCACGAGTGATCCTCAGGCTTGACCCGAGGATCCGCACGCAAATCATAGCGCCCGTCTAGGCTGGATCCTCGGGGCAAGCCCGAGGATGACTCGTGGATAGATTGTCGTATAACAACACCTAATCTCGACCGAAACACGCTGTTCGAAGCATAAGTGCGCCTCCTTGTCTGGCTGGTGCACCAGACCCGCTTGCCGCTATTGCAGCAGGCAGGTCTCGCATTCACAACGATGCCCGGTTGGATTTATTGTTTCACATAGATCGCGTCGTAATTGATGACGCGGGTGGGGTCGATGTAGACGTTGTCGGCGCCGCCCATGCGCAGTGACTTGCCGACGACGCGGCGCTCGTTGGTGATCGGAATCCACGGCGCATCGGCCATCGCGTCGGTGAAGATCTTTTTCCAGGCCTCTATGCGCTCGCCGGATTTCGCCGGGTCGGACATGGAATCGGCAGCCACGGCGCGCTTGTCGAGCTCGGGATTGCAATACCAGGACCAGTTCCAGCCACCCTGAACCGCGCCGCCGCAGCCGAGGATCGGTCCGTAGAAGTTGGACGGATCCGGGAAGTCGGCGATCCAGGCCATGCCGCCCGACCAGATCATCGGTGCCTCGCCTTCGGTACCACCGGCAGCAATGACATTGCCCTGCGCCAGCGCGCGGATTTCAGCCTTGACGCCGATTGCCGCCAGATCCTGCTGGATCGCCTGGGCGATACGAGGCTGCGGGTCGGTGTTGGTCGCATAGAGCACGGTCTCGAAGCCATCCGGCAGGCCGGCCTCAGTCAGCAGCGCCTTGGCTTTCTCGACATCGTAGGCATAACCGGCATAATCCTTGTCATAGCCGGGCATCAGCGGCGGCAGCACTTCCTTGGCGGGCGTGGCGCGGCCATTGAGGATACGGACGATGCGATCCTTGTTGACGGCCATGTTGACCGCCTGCCGGACCTTCAGATTGTCGAATGGCTTGACCTTGGTGTTGAGCGTCACGTAGCCGGTATGAAGCTGCTCGCCGTCGACGATCATCTTGGGGCCATCCGCCGAGTTCTTGATCTCGAGGAACTTGGCCGGCGGTATGCCGTCGCCGGCGATATCGACTTCACCCTTCTGCAGGCGCAGCAGCGCCACCAGCGGCTCCTGGCCGACTTCGACCGTGAACTTGTCGATATGCGGCGTGTCCTTCACATAATATGCCGGGTTGCGCTCGAACACGAGGCGTTGGCCGATTGTCCAGTCCTTGAGGATGAAGGCGCCGGAGCCGACCGGCTTCTTGCCGAAATCTCCGGCTGCCGCGTCGACCGCTTCCTTCGGCACGACCGAGGCGAAATTGATCGCCAGCACATGCAGGAAAGTCGCATCCGGGCGCGACAGCTTGAAGATGACGGTGCCCGCATCCGGCGCTTCGACGCCCGACAGCGTGGTCGCCTTGCCGCCGGTCAGGTCGGCAAAGCCGTTGATCGCGCCGAAAAAGCCGGCGCCGGGGCCTTGCGTCTTCGGATCGACGGCACGCTCGATCGAATACTTGACGTCGGACGCGACGACTTCGCGACCATTGGAGAATTTGACGCCCTTGCGGAGCTTGAACGTGTAGGTCAAACCATCGGGCGAAACGGTGAAGCTTTCGGCGAGCGACGGAACAAGGTTGGCGGTGCCGGGCTCGTAGTCCATCAGGCGCGAGTACAGGCTCTTGATCATCGACCAGTTGACCCAATCATAGCCGATGGCCGGGTCGAGCGTGGTGATGTCATCCTTATAGGTGACGACGATATCGCCACCCTGCGAGATCGTGTCCTGCGCGGTCGCCGCGAATGGCATGAATGCCATCATGGCTGCCGTCGTTGTTCCAAGAAGCCAGCGTTTGAACATTATGATTCCCCTTTTTGGTTGCTGTTGGACTTTCAACGTGAACGAATGCGTGGGTCGATGACCGGCGCGATGAGATCGGCGAGCAGATTGCCGATGATGATGGCGAGCGCGGAGGTCAGGGTCACACCCATGATGATGGGTATGTCGATCTGCTGGATCGCCTGCCAGGCGAGCTGGCCGATGCCGGGCCAGCCGTAGACGGCCTCGACCACGACCACGCCGCCCATGAACTGGCCGATATCGATGCCGATCATGGCGATGATCGGCAGGATGCCGTTCGGCAGTGCATGGCGGAAAATGATGCGGCGGGAGGAAAGGCCCTTGGCGCGGGCGGTTCGGATGTAGTCCTGATTGAGCACGTCGATCATTGACGAGCGCACCATGCGCGCATACCAGCCGGCGCCGAGCACGCCAAGCGTCAGGGCCGGCAACACGATATGCGAGAACGTGCCGTAGCCGCTCATCGGAAACCAGCCGAGCGTCGCCGCGAAGAGGTAAAGCAACAGCAGAGCCACGACGAACTGTGGCGCCGAGACGCCGACGAAGGACGCCATCATCACCAGACGATCGACCGCGCCGCCGCGGCGGACGGCTGCGATCGTGCCGAGGGTGACGCCGAGCACGACTTCAACGACGATGCCGGCGAGCATCAGCAGCAGAGTTGCCGGCAGTCGGGCGGCAATCAGCGTCCAGACTTCGGTCTTCTGGGCGTAGGACCGGCCGAGATTGCCCTGCAGCAGGCCTGACAGGTAGTTCCAGAACTGGATCAGCAGCGGCTGGTCCAGCCCCAGCTGATGGCGGATGCTGGCAACCGTCTGTGCGGTTGCGCTTCGGCCCGCAAGCATCCGTGCCGGATCGGCGGGCAGGGCATACAGGAGAATGAATGTGACCGCCGCGACCCCGAGCAGGATCAGCGCGGACTGCACCAGTCGGCGGAGGATGAGAAAAGCCATCAGCCCCTCCCGCGCTGGGTCGGATCGAGGATGTCGCGCAACGCGTCACCAACGAGATTGAAGGCGAGTGCCGTCAACAGAATGACAAGGCCGGGGAAGAACACCAGCCAGGGGGCTGCCTGGAAATAGCTCTGGCTCTCGAAGATGATGTTTCCCCAGGAGGGTTGCGGCGGTTGCACACCAATGCCCAGGAAGGAGAGGGTGGCTTCGAGGAGAACGGTGGTGGCAATGCCGAGCGTGCCCCAGACGATGGCGGTCGGGATCAGATGTGGCAGGACATGCAGGAATAGAATGCGTCCATGGCCCGCACCGAGTGAGCGTTCGGCCATGATGAAGTCCCGCTCCACCAACCCGCGGGTTTCGGTGTAGACGATGCGCGCCACCTGCACCCAGTTGACCAGTGCGATGACCATGGCGACGATCCAGAGGCTGGGGCGCAGCAGTGCCGCGAGCACGATTGCCAGCAGCAGCGCTGGAAAGGCCATCATCAGGTCGGTGAAGCGCATCAGGACGGTGCCGACGATGCCGCGCATGTAACCGGCGACGATACCGACGATCAGGCCGATGCCGACGGCGATGCCATTGGCAACGAGCCCGATGATCAGTGATGTCCGCGCACCGAACAGCAGCCGCGAGAACAGATCGCGGCCGAGCGTATCGGTGCCCAGCAGGAACGGACCGCCGGGCGGCATCGGTGCGCCTTCGAGCGTCAGACCGTCGAACATCTGGTTATCGGGATCGAAGGGCGCGATCAGCGGCGCGGCCAGAGCCAGCACGACGACGAGCACGACGATAACCAGGCCAAAGAGTGCGGTGGGCTGGCGAAGCATCGCCTTCATCACGGCCATCAGCCGACCTCCGGCAGGGGCTCGGTGCCGCCGAGGAGGATCGCGGCGATCTGTTCCATCGGCTGACGCCGGCGCATGGCGCAATCGCGGAGAATTGCATAGGCGCGCTCCTCGTCGATACCGCGCGCCGCCATCAGTTTTTCGATCGCGGCATGGACAAGGGGACGCAAGCGCACGCGCTCCTCAAGGTGCTGCAACCGCTCCCCGACTTCGCGTCGCTCACTGTGGATGGAGACTGCCATGACCAATGCGGGATAAACGGCGGAGGCGGCGATCGGCTTGGCGATGATGGCGCCAGCACCCTGTTGCAACGCCCAGGCGATCCGGCCCGGTGCTTCCGAGCCCAGCAGGGCGACAACGGGCCGAGAGGGCGGAGCGCCTTCCCATGGCAGGAGGTTGTCCCAGCCCTGATCGGCATCGACCAGCACGATATCCGGCATATCCGTCAACGAAAGCGGCGCCCACTGCCGCGTTGTGCGGATGCCCAGAAGCGTCATTTGGCGCTTTAGGCGATCGGTGTTGCTGTCTTCACGGTGCAGGACCACGGCATGCCAGCCGGTGAAACTCGGCGTCTTGCTCATGACACGACCCGCAATCTCGACGGCATCTGTGTACCGCGGGCGGTGAGATAGGGATCCGCAGCGAGCGCCGGCCTCGACGTTATGATGTCGAAACCGTTGCCGCGGTTGATACGCCCGAGATGGAAGGGAAGTGCTGCGTGGTTGGTCGCCCGATCGATCGTGAGGGCTCCGAACAGCGTCGGCCAATTGCCTCCGGAAAGCTGCTGTCGCACTTTTTGAGGTTCGTCACTGCCTGCCGCGACAATTGCGCGGATACAAAGGCTGACCGCGGTATAGGCGCTGGCGAAAACGCTGGAGATCTGCCGTTCCGATCCCTGCCACAAAGCCACCTGGGCTTTGAAATCGCGATTTTCCCCGGTGTCGAGGCTGTCGAAATACGACGCGGCGCAAAGCTGACCTGTTGCGCAACCCGTGGAGATATCCTCGAGTTCGCATTCCATCAGGTCACAGGATACCACCGGGCAGTTTTCAGGCGCGAATGCGGGATCGCGCGTGCCGAGGGCAGCCATCGCTTCCAGGAAGGCGTAACTCGAAGGGCCGATAAGATTGTTGAGCACGAAACTGGGCCGGCGCAGTTCGATGTCGGCGGCAATCCGCTCGACGGCGGTCTCCTCGAGCGGCAGGTAACGCTCGCCAAGCACCTCTCCGCCGGCATTTGTGACCAGTTCGCGCGCCAGCCGGTTCATCTCCCAACCCCAGACATAGTTGGCGCCGACAAGATAAGGCCGGGCGCCGTAACGCGGGATAAGATATTCGAAGAGGGGGATCAGATGCTGATTGGGGCAGCCGCCGATGTAGATCACATTCTCGTTGGCTTCGAACCCTTCATAAGGACACATGTACCACAGAAGACCGTCGTGTTTTTCGACAAGCGGAATGACTTCTTTGCGTGCCGCGGAGGTAATGGTGCCGACAATGTGGCGGCAGCCGCTGCGCAGGAGCTGGCGGCCACCATCGAGATAGGCGCCCATATCGGCATGCGGATCGAAGAAAACCGGCTCGATTGGGCGGGAGGCGCGGGAGGCGTATTCGGCAATGGCAAATTCCGCGCCGTCACGCGCATCGCGGCCCATCGAGCCGTAAGGCCCTGTGGTTGAATACAGAATGCCTATTTTCAGCGGTTCAACCATCTGAATTACCAATACAAAAAACCCCACGACGCAATTTCCCACCATTGTGGGGCGTCATGGGGCGAAACTGCCCTGCGACTGTCAAAGTCATTTGAGTGTGGATCGATATCTGCCTAAACCACAGGCGTGATTAAAATACAGACAAAAGCGCCTTGTCAAGTGCAAACGCAGTCGGAGTATCCGGCCTATCCCAGGCTGCACCAAGCAAAGTAAATACCTTATTTAGGCGGTGGAGCAGCCTCGGTTGTATTTTTCGGAGCCAAAACGACGGCCAGATACCTTTTGAACAAGTCCACGTCTACGACAATATTTTTCATATCGCAGTACAGAAAGAAGCTCTCGAACTTTTGATCGAAGCCCAGGTTCTTCGAGCGCGTCCTCAACAGTTCGGCCTTCTCCCTGTCCATCGACGCGAACTTCTCGGATTTGTCCAGACCTCCGAGTCGTCCGATCAGTGCAACCGAAGTCTTGTGTGACACGTCGATGGCATAGGAAACGTCCCGAGGTGATATATCCTTGCCAATTGCGTCGTATAGCACGAATAGCTGGAAAAATTTTACGACGGGTATTTTTGCTCCCTGAAATATCGTTCCGGAGAAAGTGTTAAACATATATCCGCAGTCAACGCATCTATACAATTCTCGGAATATAGCGGTGTTTACTGATTTGGTGAACAGCGAATTGCATCGCGGGCAATACTTTCTCAAGGGCCATCTTATGCTGTCGACGGCCCTGAAAGCTTCGTCAACTTGCCACAGAAACTGCAAATCTCTAGGTAAGTGGCATTCCTGTTCGCTCGTACTTAATCTGCTGCTCTTAAGATACATAGCAATTGTCCGCCATTTATATGAGTTTATATGAGTTCTACGGTTAAATAACGCCGAGGCGATAACGCGAGCCGTGAAAAAATCACGGCAAATGGACGCCGGCATCGACTCAGCCAAGCATTCGTAACCAATTTTCAGGCGGCAAATTGCGCGTTAAAAAGCGATTAGTAAATACTGTGAAAGATCAATTACGTTTTAAAATTCTCCTTACAATGTTAAATCGTATGTATTTGACGAAACTCGTAAAGATTGCGTAAACAAAATTCGAGAGGGAGATTCTGCGCCCTTTGCCGCTAAAAAGATCACAGTGCGACTGAATTAGCAGTTCGCTTTGCCGCCTATTTGAGGAGACATCCCATGGCCAAACCAATACGCCTGACCCCAGGAAAAGACAATTACACAGGTACCAACGGTGCCGACGTCGTTTTCGGTCTGGACGGAAATGACAAGATCAACGGCGGAAAGGGTGCTGATACCCTGAACGGCGGCGCTGGCAATGACAGCCTCGATGGCGGTGCTGGCAATGACAAGCTGATCGGTGGCGCTGGCAATGACAAGTTGATCGGCGGCGCTGGCAATGACAAGCTGACCGGCGGCGCTGGCAATGACAAGCTGTTTGCGACTGAGGGCAACGACACTGCAATCGGCGGCGCCGGGATCGATACAGTTGTCGTCAACGGCAATTTCGCCGACGCTGAAATCACCAGAGTTGCCGGCGGCTACTCGATCGAGCTTGGTGGCCAGACGACGATCGTCAAGAGCGTGGAGTTCGTCAAGTTCGACGATGGCAAGGTCAGTGAAGTAAATCTCATCAACGACGCGCCGACTGGCGCCCCCACTGCAGTGCTTGCCGCCGGTACCGAAGACGCAACCTACACGGTCAACGCTTCTGACCTGCTGCAGGGCTTCTCGGATGAAGAGGGCGACACACTGTCTGTCGCAAACCTGACGTCTTCGAACGGCACTGTCACCGACAATGGCGATGGCACCTACACGATCATGCCTGCCGCCAACTTCAACGGCGCAGTGACCCTCAGCTACAACGTCACCGATGGTGTGAACAGCACTGCTACTGCAACACGGTCCTTCAATCTGGCTGCTGCCAACGATGCGCCGACTGGCGCTGCCACTGCAGTGCTTGCTGCCGGTGCTGAAGACGCAACTTACACGGTCAATGCTTCCGATCTGCTGCAGGGCTTCTCCGACGTCGATGGCGACACGCTGTCGGTCACTGGGCTCACGTCTTCGAATGGCACTGTCACCGACAATGGCGATGGCACCTACACGATCATGCCTGCCTCCAACTTCAACGGCGCAGTGACCCTCAACTACAGCGTCACCGATGGTACGGCCAGTGTTGCCGCAACGAATTCCTTCAATGTGGCTGCTGCCAACGATGCGCCGGCTGGCGCTGCCACGGCAGTGCTTGCTGCCGGTGCTGAAGACGCAACTTACACGGTCAATGCTTCCGATCTGCTGCAGGGCTTCTCCGACGTCGATGGCGACACGCTGTCGGTCACTGGGCT
>JAQGJP010000044.1 GCA_028290545.1 Rhizobium sp.
GCACCACGGACGTGACGGGCATCGTCTCGCTGCCGGAAGGCACGGAAATGGTCATGCCTGGCGATAACGTCACGGTCTCCGTCGAACTGATCGTTCCGATCGCGATGGAAGAAAAGCTGCGCTTCGCGATCCGCGAAGGTGGCCGCACCGTCGGCGCCGGCATCGTCGCCAGCATCGTCGAGTAACGATCGACCGACTGTCGAAAGCTGCCGACGCACGCTAAGTGATGCAAATGGCGCGCGAACGCGATTTGCACGTGGCGCCTGAATCGCCGCTTCGATCGTCGAGTGATCGTCGATCCTACTCTGGACTTCAAAGCCTCGCTGGCGACAGCGGGGCTTTTTTGTGCATTTGTACCGGTCGATATTTGCCATCTATCCCCTGATTGAGGGATGGGCGGGATTTTGCATTCGGCTATCCTTCGCAGCAAAAACTTCGCGGCGGCGACCACCGAACTTGGGGGATGGCATGGACGGCACCGAAAACGGCGACACACTCTACGGCACGTCATCGAACGACAGCATCAAAGGACTTGGCGGCAACGATACGATCTACGGCTATGCAATCTCCCAAGGGACATTCGACGAGGACGGCTCGGATATCCTCGACGGCGGGGAGGGCAACGACACGATCTACGGCGGCACTGGCAACGACGTCATCTATGGTGGCAAAGGTGACGACGTGCTGTTTGCCGGGCCTAACAAGCAATATCTCGGCGATTACGAATACAGCAACGAGCCGGGCGGCTGGGACGACACTGTCGGCAGCAATCCTTCCGATGTCATCGATGGCGGCGACGGCAACGACACGCTTTATATCCGCTATCAGGGCGTTGTTAACCTGGAGACCGATGAGCAGCTTGCGATTCAATGCGTTTTCGACAACGGCTCCGTCCAGGTGACGATCGACGACACCTATAACGGCGAATTTGCCACCAGCATCGAGCGGCTGGTGCTCACCAGTGGCGACAAGGCCGACACGATCACATCCACCGACGGTGATGACAATCTCGACACCGCCGATGGCGACGACGTCATCCGGGCGCTTGGCGGCGACGACATCGTTGCAAAAGGCCTCGGCAAACTCGATATCGACGCCGGCGAGGACAATGACACGCTGTATCTCAGCCGCGGCGCTGAACAGGGCGATATCAAATTCGACATGGCGACCGGTATCTTGCAGGTCGATAGCGACGACATGGGAAGTGCCGTCAATTTCGAGAACCTGATCTTCTCCGGGGCGTTTGCACACGCAAACGAGATCACCGGGGCCTTGGACGGCACCAATGAACTTTACGGTGGCAATGAAGACGACAAGCTGACCGGCGGCAACAACGCCGACACCATTGCCGGCTCTTCCGGCGACGATGCGATCAACGGCATGGGCGGTGCCGACAGTCTCACGGGCGGCGAAGGCAAGGACAACGTGATCGCTGGCGATGGTGATGACGATATCTACATCATCATGGATGGTGAGCTCGAAAAGGGTGAGACCTATAACGGCGGCGCCAATGTCGACACGTTGCATATCGATTTCTTCGGCAAGACCAAATGGGACCTGAGCGCGGTCACGATCACCGGCTTCGAAGTGATGATGGCCGAGAATTACCCGTTCTCCAGCCCCTACACCGTCAGGATGACGACGGGGCAACTGTTGCAGTTCAAGGAAATCGACTTCGACACGTTCAACAGGGTTACATTCGTGATGACCGACAAGAGCGATCTGGTATTTACCGACGGCATCATGGCTTTCAACGCCCTGCAACTGGCAAATGGCGGACAGAAGGCCGATTTCCGCGAGGCAACCGGCGCGCTGGATCACCAGATCAATGTCTATCCGCAAGTGTTCGGTGGCACCGGCAATGACACGATCCATGGCCGCGACCAAAAGGGTCTCGATTTCTACGCCAGCGGCGGCAAGGGCAATGACACGATGATTGCAGGTGGCTCCGACACGCTATTGAATGGCGGGCTTGGAAATGATGTGCTGACCGGTGGCAAGGGTGCCGACGACTTCAAATTCGATACCGTATTGGACGGCAAGAAGAATCTCGACACGATCATCGGCTTCAAACATGGGGTGGACGATATCGATCTGTCGCCAACACTCTTCGATGCAATCGGCTCTGCTTTGGAGGCGACTGAATTGCACTTCGGCACCAAGGCGAAGGACAAGAACGATTTCCTGATCTTCGACAAGGCCAGCGGCGAGCTCTTCTATGACGAGGATGGATCAGGCAAGAAGCACAGTGCCATCGAGTTTGCGGAGGTAACCGGCAAGGTCACCCTGAACATTGCCGATTTCATTCTATTCTGAGATTTGACCAGCTTTGCCATTTGCCAACGCCAACAATTCAGTGACCAGAAAGCCATTGATCTTCATGCCGGCGAGATTGCAATTGGTGATCTCCGTGCCTTCGAAATTGATATCCTCGAACCGTGATGCAGAGAGATCGATATTGCGGAATCGAGCATGTTTCATCGAAACGTCCTCAAAGCACGTTCCGTTGAGATTGGCATTGCTGAAGGTTGCATATTCCAGATTGACGGCGTCGAACTCCGAACCTGGGATAGCCGTATCCTGAACTTTCATCATCGCCGCTTCCTTAACGTCCGAGATCGGGGGCTTGCAGTCTAGAAGGCAATCCACAGCCGGGCAACATCGGAATAGACCACCATATCATCGTGATGGAACTGGCAATTGTCATACAAATCGGCTAAGCCATCGTCGATATTAGCAGAGGTTGGATTCATGAAAAAACGTATTCTGTTCACCGGCGGTTCGGGCAAGGCCGGCCGGCATGCCGTGCCGTGGCTGATCAATGCCGGCTATGAGGTTCATAATATCGATCTGGTGCCGCTCGACAGCCCTGGCGTCACCAATCTGATCGTCGATATTGCCGATGCGGGACAGGTCTATAACGCGCTGTCGATGCACCGCAATTTTACGGATCTCGGTCACGGCAACGGCGTGCAGGCCTTCGATGCCGTGGTGCATTTCGCGGCAATCCCGCGCATCCTCATCAAGCCTGACAACGAGACCTTCCGCATCAACACGATGGGCACCTACAATGTCATCGAGGCGGCGGTGAAACTCGGTGTCCGCAAGGTCGTCGTCGCTTCCAGCGAGACCACCTATGGCGTCTGCTTTGCCGAGGGACATCGAGACTTCCACCAGTTCCCGCTGGACGAGGATTACGACGTCAACCCGATGGACAGCTATGGTCTGTCGAAGGTGTTGAACGAGAAGACTGCGCGGGCGTTTGCCGAGCGTTCCGGCGCCGACATCTATGCGCTGAGGATCGGCAATGTCATCGAGCCGCATGAATATGACAAGTTCCCGGAATTCTTCGCCAATCCGGAAATGCGCAAGCGCATCGCCTGGTCCTATATCGACGCGCGCGATCTTGGCCAGATCGTCCATCTCTGCATTGAAAAGGATGGTCTGGGCTATCAGGTGTTCAATGCGGTGAACGACACCGTTTCGGCCAATACGCCTTCGCGCGAACTCGCCGCGCGGTTCTATCCCAATGTAAAGTTCACGCGCGAGATCGGCGAATTCGAGAGCCTGCTCTCCAACCGCAAGATCCGTGAAGTCCTGGGCTTCAAGGAAGAGCACGACTGGCGGAAATATGTGAAGGTCTGAGCCTTCAACCTAGGGCGCGACAAACCCCACAGCCTTATGCGATCCGTCGCAGTAAGGCTTGTTCTGGGAATGGCCGCAGCGACAGAGCCAGGTCTTTTCGACCCGGGCGACGTTGCGGCCGGTGCCGGAATCGATCTCCAGCCTACCGGTGACCAGCAGGGGACCGTTGGGCTGCGGCGACACAGTCACCGGGCCGGTAAGGTCGATGATTGCCAGCGTCGATTCCTTCGAGGCCGGCTCGCCAGTGGCCGAAAACCCGCCCTCGATATGGGAGTTGTCGCAGAACGGCTTGTTCCTGGACAGGCCGCAGCGACAGAGCGTGGCGCGGAACATGGCGCCATGGCCGTCGACGATCATTTCGGCATTGACGGCCAGCGGTCCGTTTTCACGCAGGATGACGATATTGGCGCGCGGGGCTTTCTCATCGGCGCCGCCGTCCTTGCGGCGAACGGTGATCGCGCCGGACGGACAGTTGAGCGCCACATGCAGGATTTCCTCGGCGCTGGCGCCATCGGCGTCGATCCATTCGCCTTCGACATTGGCGCGGAACACGTGCGGCTGGCCCATTACGCAGCGGCGCGCATGGATGCAGCGCTTGCCATCGAAGCTGACATCGGCCTGGCTTCCTTCGACGGTTTCCATCCCGCGTCTCCCTCGCTGTTTGCCGATCCTGCATCGGCGTATGGCATCATAAGATCACAGCCGTCACGAGCCATCAAGACTGCTATTTGATCGTTTTGATGATCCTGAACTTGCGCTTTTCGAGTTCTGGAAAATAGGTAGCCGCATCAAAATAGCCTTCGGGCGCATAGACGCCGGGCTTTTTCGGATATTTGAGAATGAGCTGCGCGGCGATCGACGCATTCATCGAGGTGCAAGCATCGACAAAGCCGTCATACATCGGATCCGGGGTGACGATGACATCGCAACGCACCGTGCGCGGCAAGCCGTCCTTGCGGCCGTGGCCGATGGCGAAATGGATCTCGTGGCTCTGTTGTTCCGGGATGCGGTGGCCATTCTTCTCGATATTTCGCTGGATCACTTTCGAAAGCACATCGAGCGGCTTGACCTGCACGCCGCCCACCTCGACCGTTGCGTCGAGATCGCCGAAGCCCGCTTTGACCAAGCCAACCCATGCTTCATGCTCGCGGTGGGGCAGATGCAGTTTCCAGGTGAATTCCCGGATGCCTTTCTCGGCGATGCCGTCGGCAAGCGGCACTGTGAGCTGTTCGGAATGCGGCGAATACATGAATTCGCAGCGGCCCCAGGGCTCCGGCAGGTCGAGGACTTCGACACCGGTCATCGGATCGCAAATCATATGCCGGCCGTCAAGGAACTGGGTGCTCGGATGGGCATATTCAGCAAGCACGGTGGAGATCGAGTAGGGCGGCACCAGAACAGGGTTCTCGTCGCCAACCAGTTCGGCCGCCCAATAGAGATTGATCCGGTCGATCTCGTCGAGCTCGTCGGCCACCGCGCGGCAGATGACATTCGACATGCCGGGATCGGCCCCGACCCCGGTGACTGCGGTCATGCCTGCCGCCTTGAAGCGTTCGTGCTCGGCGATCTGCTTGACGGTGTAGATGCCCAGGCCCCCGAGATCGACGTAGGGCACGCGGGCCGCAAACGCCGCCTCGAAGATCACCATCTGGTAACCGGCAAGCGTCGGCACGCAGTTCATGCAGATATCGGCGCCTGTGATTGCGGCGGCAAGGCGCGCCGGATCGGTGACATCGAGATCGAAGATTTCAAGTCTGGCGTCACCGAGCTCGGCGACCAGCGCCTCCATGCGGGAGCGCGACGTGTCGCAGATGCGGATTTTCTTGATGTCGATGATGGCACGATCGGAAATCAGGTCGCGGACGATGCCCGCACCCATGAAGCCCGCGCCGCCGGGAATGGTGATGATCATTTTGGGTTACGCTCTCGTATGTTCAGGGTCTTGGATCTCTGCATCCGCCTGTGTGGTGTCATCCTCGGACGCCGTTCAAACAGGCTTCCTCCCGCCTGTCTCATAAAACCAATCATCCGGGTATGGATACCACCAGCCCTGGCGCACCGGCTTATGGTCGATAATCACCATTTTCGAGCGGCGGAAGGTGTCGAGTCCAAGGCGGGACAATTCCCGGCCGATGCCGGAATTCTTCCAGCCGCCGAAGGGCAGGGCATCATTGTCGATCATCGGATTGTTGACCCAGACCATGCCGGCTTCGAGCCGCTCGGCCGCTTCCATTGCTTCTTCCAGCGAGGTGGTGAACACGGAAGCGCCGAGGCCGAATTCGCTGTCATTGGCCTTTTCGATGGCTTCGTTGAAATCCGCGACCCGGCAGATCGCCGCGACGGGTCCGAAACATTCCTCGCGCATGATCGCCATATCCGGCGCGACGCCGGTGAGAATGGTCGGCTCGTAGAACCAGCCGACGGATTGATCCTCGGGAATTTTTCCGCCGACGACGGCTTTCGCGCCCTTGGCGATTGCATCCTCGACCAGCCGGATTACTTTGGCGCGCGCCGCCTCGCTGACCAGCGGCCCGATTTCGGCCTTGTCGAGGCCATTGCCTATGCGCAGGCGCCTGGTCTCGGCGACAAAGGCGGCTATGAAATCGTCATGCACGTCATCGACCACGAAGAAGCGCTCGGCCGACGTACAGACCTGGCCTGAGAGATGGAAAGCCGCAGTGACCGCGCCGGCAGCCGCGATATTGATTGGTGCGTGTTTGCTTACGATCAGTGGATCGGAACCGCCCGCCTCGATCACGGCTGGTTTCATCTGGCCCGCTGCGGCGATGGCGACTGCCTTTCCCGCAGCGACGGAACCGGTGAAAGCAACGGCATGCGTGAGCTTTGAGGCGATCAATGTCTGCGCTATGTCAGCGCCGCCCGGCACGCAGGCGATCAGGCCATCGGGCAGGGCCTCGAAGATCTCCATGAATTTCAGGGTCGACAACGTGGTCGCCAGCGCCGGCTTGATGATGCAGCCATTTCCGGATGCCAGCGATGCGGCGACCGTCCAGCACATCAAAAGGATGGGGAAATTGAACGGCATGATATGGACGGAAACGCCGACCGGCTCGTAGCGCGCATATTGGAACGAGCCGGCCTGCGTCGTGCCCGCCACCTTGCCGGCCTCGTCGCGCGCCATTTCGGCGAAATAGCGGAAGGCGCCGGCGCAGTTGGCGACCTCGCCGATCGCCTCCGGATACGGCTTGCCCATTTCCCGCACCATCAGTTCGGCGCAGCGGCGCATGTCGGTTGCTTCGATCTTGCTGGCGATCTTGTGCAGGATCGCAGCACGCGTCTTGGCGTCGACCATCTTCCAGTGCTTCTGGGCGGCGTTTGCGGCTTTCAGCACTTGACCGAGTTCGTCCATTGACGTTTCGGCAATCCGGCCTTCCTGGGCGAGCGTCGCCGGATTGACGATGTCGATCACCTTGCCGGCAGAGGGCAGGTAGTTCGGATGCTGGTAATAGACGGGCGTTTGCGGATCGAACATTGGTAATTCTTTCGATTTGCCCCTCACCTTGGCCCGCTCCGTTCTTGCGGGGACAGGGCTAGGGTAAGGGGCATCTTTCCCTCAAATTTCCGAGTGCCTACCGGATCATGTAGACCTTCTTGATCGTCTCATACACGGTGCAGACGCCCTTCCAGTCCTGCGGGAAGAAGGCGGCGGTATCCGGCGTGATCTCGATGACCTCGCCGCTGTCATGCACATAGGTGCAGCGGCCCTCGAGGAAATGGCAGAATTCGTCTCGCGTCACATGGCAGACCCACCTGCCGGGGGTGCAGACCCAGAGACCGCATTCGTTCTCGCCATTCGCACCCTTGTGGATCAGTTTGCCGGATGTGCGGGAGGAGCCTTCGAGCATGGTCGGGATCACCCCCCAATCGACGAGGTCGGTTTGTTCCAGCGGCTTGCGCATCAGCGGTGTCGTGGTCATGGGCAGATCCTCGGAATGTGTTGTCAGCGGCCGGCATAGGCTTTGGAAAGTGTTTTGGTGATGATCGAGCGGCCGCTCCAACCGTTCGGAAAGAACACGATCGAGCCTGCTGTAACCGGGATTTCCTCGCCGTTGTCATGGATGTAGACGCCTTCGCCGCCGAGAAAATGGCAGAATTCGTCGTGGTCGAAGACGATCGTGCGTTCGCCGGGCGTGCAGGACCAGATGCCGCATTCACCGGTGCCGTCCGCTCTCGCATTCAGTATCTTCAGGGAAACGCGCGGTTCGCCGGAAATTGTCGCCGGGCTTATGCCCAGATCGTCCATTTCAATCGAAGTATAGTCGTGCCAGTTCGGTGTCGTCATTTCAGGAGCCTCCTCAGGCGAGCATGTAGATGTTGCGCATGGTCTCGTGCACCGTGCATTCGCCGGTCCAGCCGGCAGGGAATGTGACCGCGGTGCCCGGGCCGATCTCGATTACCTCACCGGCATCGGATTTGTAAGTCGCGCGTCCGGCGACGAAGTGGCAGAATTCGTCGCGCGGGATCGACAGCCGCCAGCGACCGGGCGTGCAGACCCAGATGCCGGTTTCGGGCTGATTGTTCGGTCCTTTGAACAGCAGCCGGCCGGAGGAATGCGATTGCCCTTCGAGCATCTGCGCCTGCGCGCCCCAATCGACCAGGTCGTTGAAGCCGGTGGCGTTATGGATATGCGGCGCGCTGGATTTCAGCGTCTCAACCATCGTATTTCCCCGTTCTCACAAGTTGATCGAGAATCCCGGCTGCTTTTTCCGGTCCGTTGCGCGCCTGCATATGGGCTGATGTGGCGGCAAGCCTTGCCTTCATCCTGGGGTCGTTGATACAGGCATCGAGCCTGGTGGCCAGATCGGCATCGGTCCAGTCGTAGCGCGGCATCTTGAAGCCGTGGCCGGTCTCGTCGACACGCGTGGCATTGTCGTGGCCGTCCCAGACATAGGGCATGATAATGGCTGGCTTGCCGAAATAGAGGCATTCGGTAAAGGAATTGTTGCCGCCGTGATGGATCGCCGCATCGATCTGGGGAATGACTGAAGGCTGCGGGAACCAGCTGTCGATGATCACATTGCCGGGAAGATCCGAATAGCTGTCCTTGTAGTCGCCGACATTGACCAGCGCGCGATAGGGCAGTGTGCCGATCGTTTCGATCAGCCGCTTGAGCAGTTCCGTATCGCCCGCACCCAGGGACCCGAATGAGACATAGATCAGCGGCTTGTCGTTATTCTCGGCGAAAATCGGCACTTCATAGGGCTTTTCCTTACGGACGCAGCCTTCGAGATACTGGAACTGCGACCATGGCAGCGGATGTTCGCGATCAAATTTCACCGATTCCGGATAGAGCAGCAGGTTCATGTAGGGAGAGGGTTCGAAGAACTGGCCAATCGGGTAGGGCGCCTCGCCAGTCTCTGCCAGGAACGTGTTGAAGTCGTCATGGATCGGCTGGATCATCGCATTGAAGTGGTCGCGATAGGCCTTGTGGCCGGCATGGTCGTCCTGGCTGCAACCCGACAGATGCGGTGGGATCTTGGGATCCTCGATCTCGTTTTCCGAGCAGGAGATGATCCGCACCCACGGCTTGCCGAAATGTTTGATGGCCGGGAACAGGATGACGTTATCGACGCAGATCAGGTCGGGATTGATTTTCGCCAGCACGCCCGGCAGGTCCTTTTCCGCCCATTTGGCGCTGTCGACGATCGCCGTCCAGCAATCCTTCACGTAATTGTCGATCTGGTCGTAGGGGCTCTTGCGGAAATTCGGGATATGGCCGTTGATGAAATCCTCCCAGAATTTCGCCATCTGCTCGGGCGCCATCGGTGCGGAAAGATTGACCGGATGCGCCTCGAAGCCATAGCCCTCGTAGACCGACACGAAGCCGGGATCGGACAGAAACACGGCCTTGTGGCCGCGGGCTTCAACCGCCTGGGCGATACCGACGGAATTGAGCGCCGGGCCGAACGCGGCCTCCGGAAAGAATGCGACTGTTGCCATAGTGGGTTGTCCTCCGTCAGTAGATCCGGCATTTGGCGGAATTGAAGGTGAGTGTAATTGGCTGTCCGGCCGCGAAATTCCGCCCTTCGGCGGCCGGCACACGCATCTGGATTGCCTGCTTCGTGTCCCTGGTGCGCACATGCAGCACGCGTTCGGTTCCATGGTAGGCGATGTCGGCAATGGTGCCGGCGATGCCATTGCCATTTGTGGCAATCGAGACATGTTCGGGCCGCACCGCCAACGTGGCACGGCCCGGGCCGTGCCGCATGGTCAGTTTCACCCGGCCGCCATCGAGCTTGAAACAGCTTTCGCTGTCGACTTCGCCATCGAGGAAATTCATGATGCCGATGAAATTGGCGACGAAACGATCGGTCGGCGCCTCATAGATTTCCTCGGGCGTGCCGACCTGCAGGAGCCTGCCATCCCTGAGGATCGCCATCCGGTCCGCCATCACCAACGCCTCCTCCTGATCATGGGTAACGATGATGAAGGTGATACCGGCCTCGTGCTGCAAGCGCTTGAGCTCAAGCTGCATGCGCTCGCGCAGCTTTTTGTCGAGCGCGCCGAGCGGCTCGTCCAGCAGCAGTACTTTCGGACGCTTGACGAGCGCGCGCGCCAGCGCTACGCGCTGCTTCTGACCACCGGAAAGCTGATCAGGCTTTCGATCCGCGAATGTCGTCAGGTCCGTGGATGCCAGGGTCTCGTCGACGCGCCTGCGGATTTCGGCCCTTTTGAGGCCCTCCATTTCCAATCCGTAGCTCAAGTTCTGTCGCACGTTCCTATGCGGAAACAGCGCATAGGACTGGAACATCAGGTTGAGAGGCCGCTTCTCCGGCGGCAGCGGCGAGATGTCGTCACCGGAAAGCAGGATTTGGCCGGAATCCAGGGTTTCGAAACCCGCAAGCATCCTGAGAAGTGTAGTCTTGCCGCAACCCGACGGGCCGAGCAGCGCGAAGAACTCGTTCTCGCGGATATCGAGGCTGACGCCATCGACAGCCCGGGTCTTGCCGAAGGCCTTGCTGACGGCGTCGATCTTCAGCAACGGCTGGGAAACGGGTGTCGAATTCATGAAAACTGTTCCCGGTTCAACCATTGGGAAATAAGCAGGGCCGTGGCGCTGACGCCCATGACCAGAGTGGCCAGCGCATTGATTTCAGGTGTTATGCCGAAGCGGATCATCGAATAGATCTGCATCGGCAAAGTGATCGACGAGCGCCCGGCGCCAGCCGTGAAGAAGGCGATGATGAATTCGTCGACCGACAGCGTGAAGGCAAGCAGGCTGCCTGCGATAATCGCCGGCAGGATGACCGGGAAGGTGATCCGCCAGAACGTCTTCCACGCCGATGCGCCGAGATCCCGGGAGGCCTCGACGATGGAATAGTCGAAATTCTTGAGCCGCGCCCGCACCACCGAACATACGAATGCAAGGTCGAAGATCACATGGGCGAGCACGATGGTGTGCAGGCCCATCGTCACATTCAGCCGCGACAGCAGGCTCAGCAATGCCACTGCCAGCACGATATCGGGGATCACCATGGGCGCGAAGGCGAGCGCTTCGAGCGTATTGGATTTCCGCCGCCGCGATTCCATGCCGAGCGCCAGCATCGTACCAAGTATGGTGGAACTCAGGGTGGCGGAGATCGCCACCACCAGTGTGTTCCAGGCGGCCTGCAGAATGTCGTTGTTGCCGGCCAGCGAGACATACCACTTGGTCGAAAAGCCCGACCAGCTTGTCGGCAGGCCGGAGGCATTGAAGGATAGAGCCACCAGCACGGCGATCGGCAGGTAGAGGAACCCGAAGACCAGCACCAGCACCAGCCGGCGATAAAATCTCGCGCGTGCCTTAAGCATCTTCCCGCGCTCCCCGCATTTCGCCCGAAGCATGCGACGTTGCACGCGCCTGGATCAGCAGCAGGATGATCATGATGGCAATCAGCGCCATGCCGAGTGCTGCACCGAATGGCCAGTCGTTGGCGGTCAGGAACTGGTCATAGACCAGATTGCCGATCATCTGGAAACGGCCGCCGCCGAGCAGTGCCGGCGTCACGAAATTGCCGATTGAAAGCACGAAGACGAACACGCCGCCCGCCGCGACACCCGGAAGCGTCAGGGGCAGGGTGATGCGGAAGAAGGTTCGGACCGGCCCGGCGCCGAGATCGCGCGACGCTTCCATCAGTTCCGGATTGAGCCGCGACAGCGTCGAATAGATCGCAAGGATCACGAAGGGCAGATAGTTGTAGACGAGGCCGGTAATGACTGCGCCCTCGCTATAGAGCATCGACAACGGCTCGCCGGTATAGCCGAGCGATTTCAGCAGGTTGTTGAACAGGCCTTCGCGATTGAGCAGCACGATCCAGGCATAGGTGCGGATCAGGTAGTTGCTCCAGAAGGGCAGCACGGCGAAGAACAGCAGGGTCGGCTGCCAGCGTTGCGGCGCCCGTGCGATCGCGTAAGCGGCGGGATAGGCGATCAGGATCGCGAGGACCGTAGCGGTCAGCGCGATGCGCGCAGAATTGAGGAAGATCTTCGCATAGAGCGGATCGACAACACGCTTGAAATTCTCCAGCGTGAAATTGTACTCGATGCCACCGAACATGCCGCGTTCGAAAAAGGCATAGGCAAGGATCAGCGCGCAGGGCAGCACCATGAATGCCACCAGCCAGATGATGGCGGGTGCTGCGAGCAAGTTGGGCTTTGCGGCGTTGAAGGACATCGGTGTCAAGCACTGTTCGTTATTGTCGAGACCATCCGCGAGTCATCCCCGGGCTCGACCCGAGGATCCGAGCGCAAACCAAAGCGTCGATTGACTTTGATCCTCGGGTCAAGCCCGAGGATGACTCGTTGGGAGATAGAAACAAGGCCCAACCGCCCCGAGGACGTCGGGTCAGTATTGAATTGGACTACTAGTTCGCGGCCTTGATCTCACTCACGGCGCGGGAATAATCCTTCATCGAGGCGCCGAGATCGCGCAGCAGCTCGTATTTGACCAGTTCGGATGCTGGCACCGCCATGCTGGGATATTGCTTGGCCAGCGCCGGATCGAGGCTTTCCATCGCCGGCTTGTTCGGCACTTCATAGAGAATGTTCTGCGCCGCCCAGGCGTGGTTCTTGGAATCGAGGATGAAGTTGATGAACTTCATCGCCGCATCCTTCTTCTCCGAGCTTTTCATCACCACGATCGTGTCGACCCAGAGGTCCGAGCCTTCCTTCGGCACGATGAACTTGATGTTCTTGTTCTCGGTAATGCCATAGTTGCACCAGCCGTCCCAGGCCTGAACGAGCTGCGCTTCGCCGGACACCAGCTTGGAATAGAAGGTCGTGTCGTCATAGGCGAGCAGCGTCTTCTTGGCCTCGATCAGCTTGTTCTTGGCCTCGTCGATCTTGGCCGGATCCTTTTCGTTGACGGAATAGCCGAGCGACAAGAGGCCGGCGGCCATCAGCCAGCGATCGGTCGCCAGCATCGTCGTCTTGCCTTTTAACGCTGCGTCGGGTTTCAGGAGGTTGTTCCAGCTGTCGATAGGCGTCTTGATCAGGTCCGACCGGTAGCAGAGGCCGGTCGTGCCCCAGGTATAGGGAACCGAATAGGCATTGCCCGGATCGTAGGCGAGGGCTGCTGCTTCCGGATAGAGGTTCTTGAGATTGGGGATCGCTGCCTTGTCGAGCGGCTCGACCATGCCCTGGCCGTTGAGGATTTCGGCGAAGGGCGAGGACACGAACACCACGTCATAGCCCTTGCCGCCGCTCGCCATCAGCTTGCCCATGATCTCTTCATTGGTGGCGTGGTTGACCACCTCGATCGTCAGGCCGGTGGCGGCCTTGAAACTGTCGGCAATGTCCTTCGCCATATAGCCGTCCCAGTTCGAGATCACCAGGTCAGCGGCTCGAGCGCTGCCTGCGGTGAACATCAAGCCGCTGAGGGCTGTGGCGATGGCAAGCGCGGAGGCATGGCTGCGGATTGTTCGAGTCACGATTTTTCTCCCAAATCGGCGCATCGATCGAAAGGGACCTGACAGCGCATCGTTTACGAATTCATGTTCCCAAGGCGGCCTGCCGGTTTACGGTCTTGATGCTCGCTCGTGCCGCACAGTATTATTTATAAAAAAAATACGTCAACCATGAATCGTTCGTGGTTCAGGATTTTTTAAGATTCAGCTTGCGTGAGTCCGGCAATGAAGGCAGCATGGACGGCATTGCAGCATCGAGGGAACCGGCCCGCTATGGAAGAGGCCAGTGGCAAAATCCACCATCGCCATGTTGAACTGGCGCAAAAAATACTTGACTATGCCACGGAGCGTGGCGTGCCAATGGGCGGCAGGCTGACCGAACAGGCGCTCGCATCCCATTGTAATGTTTCAAGAACACCCATTCGCAAGGCGCTTCAGCTGCTTGCCGAACGCGACATCGTCAAACCCGAGCCAGAGGGCGGCTATCAGCTTGCCATTGATCCGAGTTCGTTTTCCGGTCTGGAGGAAGAGGCGCAGCCGACCGAGGAGACGGAGCTTTACAACGCCATCCTCAGAGATATTTCCGCCGGCCGGATCGGCGATTCCCAGACCATTGCCAGTCTTCAGCGCCGCTATTCCGCGTCTCGCACTGCTGTACAAAATGCACTGGTGAAACTGTCTGAGGAAAACCTGGCCGAGCGCGCACCCGGCCAGCAATGGCTGATCAAGCAGTTTGCGGTCAGCGGCGATGCGGTTGCGAAAAGCTATGAATTCCGCCTGGCTTGCGAACCGCTGGCTCTGACCATGCCCGGCTTCAGGCGCGACACGGCGGCGATCATGTCGCTCAGGCAATCGATGGAGATCCTGCGCGGCATGCACGAGGGGAGTTTCGACCAGAGGTTGTTCGAGCGCACGGACCATGATTTCCACATGCTGATTGCCAAGGGGTCGGGCAATCCGTTCATGTCGGAAGGGCTGATCACCCATCATCGCCGCCGCCGCTCGTCGCAGCCCCCGATGCATGTCAACGCCTATAGGCTGATGCAGTCCAACGGCGAGCATATCCAGATACTCGAACAGATCGAGCGTGAGCAGTTCGAACTTGCCGCCGATCTGCTGCGCGTGCATATCCAGCTTTCGCATGTCGAGCGGCCGCGCTTGGCCGGCCGTGGCGTACCGATCGCCTTCCGCTTTGCCGGATAGAAAGCCTGTGCATGAGTAAGCCCAAAGTCATCGCCCTGTTTCCGGAAGCCAGTTATGGCGCCGCGCTCAATTGCATCGGCATTGCCCAGGAGCTTCGGGCGCGGGGCGCCCGTCCGGTATTCATCTGTCACGAGAGCTTTCGCGGCGTGTTCAGCGAATACGGCTTTGGCGAATATAGTCTCGCATCTGGCAAGGGTGACGGACAGGTGAGCTGGACGGAGTTCATCGATCGCCACAAGGACGCCTTCCGGCAGTCGCCGCTCGATCAGATTTCGAGCTATGTCGTGCCCACCTGGAATGCGATCGTCGATACCGCCATTCGCGCCGAGGATCCGTTGAAACGCCTGATCGCCCAGATCCGGCCGGATGCGATCGTGCTGGACAACGTCGTGATGTTTCCAGCGGTCGCCAATGCCGGCGTGCCGTGGGTGAGGGTGGTGTCCTGCGCCGAGACCGAGATCCCGGACGCCAATGTTCCCCCCTATCTCTCGGGTCTCGGTGGTCGGAAAGGTCCGGACTGGGCGGCCTTCTCGGCGCGATATCTCCGCGAGATCCAGCCGGTACATCGTCGTTTCAATGCCTTCCTCGCCGAATGCGGAATGAAGCCCTATTCTGCCGGTGATTTCCTCGAAAACTCGCCGCATCTCAATCTGCTGCTGTCGCCAGAGATCGTACGCTATCAACGCAAGATGCCACTCGACCCCGCACGCTTCGCTTATCTCGATGGCTGTGTCCGCAAGGAGGCGCCCTATGCCCTCCCGGCCCTTGCAGCTCATAACGACAAGCCGCTGGTGCTGACCAGCTTCGGCAGCCTCGGTGCGATGGATGTGTCTATGATCAAGCGGATGATCGCCGTCTTCGCGGCGCTGCCATACCGGTTCATCGTCAATGTCGGTCCGTGGCGCGATCATTATGTCCAGGTGCCTGACAATGTGTTGGTCGAGAGCTGGTTTCCACAGCCGTCGCTGGTGGAAAAATCGGCGGTCTTCATCCATCATGGCGGCAACAATTCGTTTTGCGAGGCGCTCTATTACGGCGTGCCGTCGCTGGTGATGCCCTATTGCTGGGATGGCCATGATAACGCGACCCGGGCGGCGGAGACTGGTACCGGTCTCGCGCTGAACCGTTATGATTGGGCGGATGAACAATTGGCGGGAGCGATCGGTCGCCTCGCTGCGGATACGAAAATGTGCCAGCGCCTCAAGGACAACGCAGCGCGGATGCGCGCTGCAGCCGGTGTTTCGGTCGCTGCCTCCGCCATTCTTGATGCCGCCTGACAGCCGTCTTCGGTCCGGTCGAGCGAAGCAGGCTCTGCAGCCACAGGGCAGCGACCAACTCGCAGGCGGCATCAAGGCGGCGGGCCTGCCGGATTTCCTCATTCCTTTCCACGTCGGCTTTGATCGACTAACCGCCATCGCGCATGCGTGAAAGCGGCACCGCAACGAGCAGTGCCGCCAATCCCGCGAGCGACACCAGACCATAAAGCCAGAAGGCGGCGGCGACGCCGCCAGCTACCCCACCCGGTGTCACCAATCCGACGCCATTGGCGATGACCCCGGCGATCGCCGCACCGAACGCTGCCGCCAACGACTGGACAAGATTGATGGCGGCAGGCGCCTTGTCGTCTTCGCCCGCTGCTGCGCGTGTAAGCCCGATGGAGACAAGATGCGCCCAGCCGAGACCGACACCGGCCCCCATCCCGAACAGGCAGAGGCAGATCGCGGTCAGTACAGCGAGATTGGCGGCGGAATTCTCGCGGGCGATGACGAAGGCGAGCGTGATTGTCGAGACGACGATCACCGCCGGACCGGCCAGGATCGCCAGTCTGGCGCTTCGACCGCGCCAGGACGCCGTTGTGATGCCGGCTGCCGTCCAGCCGGTGGCGACCAGGGCCACAATATAGCCGGCGGCCAGCGGCGAGGTGGCGTGCATCGTCTGCAGGAAATACGGTACATAGATATCCGAGTTCAGGACGATGATCAGCAGGAACATCGCGAGATAGGCCAGTGACAGCGGATGGGTGATGACGGTTGCGCTGCGCGGCAAAAGGCGTGCGGCCAGTTTGCGCTCGCTGACGATAAGCCCGGCAAGCGCCATCGCCCCCGCCAGCACCAGGACCGCGCGCATACGGTCGGTTTCCACCGTGCCGGCAAAGGAGACCATCAGTATCCCGGCCAGAATCAGCACGATCTGGGTGAGCGGCAGCGCCTGTTTCTGGCGCTCGTCCTTGCCCGGCGGCAGCAGGCGGGGTGCCGCCATCGCCATCATCAATGCGAGCGGGATGAGGATAAGAAAAGCCCAGCGCCAATGACTGCCATGGGAAAACACTCCTCCGATGCTTGGCCCGAGCAGTGTCGAGACGCCCCAGAGCGCGCTGTAGAAAGCCGACGCTGCATTCTGCATGCCGGCGGGATAGACGAAGCGGATGAAAGAATAGCCCATCGTCGCCAGCAGTCCTGCACCAAGCCCCTGCACGAATCGCCCCAGCAGTACGACGATCATATTGGGCGCCAGGCCGATGATCAGACATCCTGCGGCAAAGATCAGCGCGCCCGTGACATAGACCTGGTTGAGGTTGGCTGATTGTGGCCGGATGACCACCGCGATCGAGCCCAGCACGATCGCCGCCACATAGAGGGATGTCGTCCAGGCGAGAAGCGACAGTCCGCCGATGTCACGCACCATCGACGGCATCAGGCTGGCCGTCACATAGAATTCCAGCGCTTCCAGCCCGATCGCCGCCCCGAGCAGGGCCGTGGCGCTTATCCGCGATTTGTCGAACAGACTGCGTATTCCGGAAGTTGCGGGCGGTATCACGGCAGGCGTCATTGGTCGGCTTTCGCTAACGTTTCCACGCTTCCTTAGGGACTATTTTTGGGAAGATCGCAACGAGAATAAATACTGTCGTTCAGACGTGATAACGTGACGGTCTATCACTATGGCATAAGGAGTGGGACATGCGCATTTCAACTTTATCGGCAATCACTGTACTTGGCGTTATCGTTTCCGTTCAGCCGGCGCTGGCGGCCAGCTGCTACGATCTCTGGTATGAGCGTAACGCGATCTACAACGACAATGGCTATTGCTTCTCCACCCAGCTCGGCCAGGAAACGTTCGACAACAGCGATTGCTATACCAGCGACGTTCAGCTTTCCCGCAGTGAGCAGCGCCGCGTCGATAGCCTGAAAAACCAGGAAGACAATCGCGGCTGCAACGTCAATTGAGCTGTGGTGTGAGTTGAAACGCCAATAGCTGAATATCAAGCCGGCCTCGATACGTTCGATGCCGGCGTCGCCTATTGTTGAACGTGCAGGCGCAGGCAGACCCTCGGCCCGGCGACATCCAGGAATACGACCCGATGGTCCTCAAAGGCTTGGCAAACTAGAAATCTGCAGCTTGAATTCAAGCTTCCTTGTTGACCAGCAGGCTGTAGAAATAGGCAACGATCATCAATCCTACCAGACTGATCAATGCGTAAGCCTCGGCGAAGAAGCCCGTCTTTCCCTCGGCAGCGGCAGCGGGGCGCTCAGCCTTGATGGCATTTGCCTTGAGGATATCGACAAGCCGTTCGTTGATTTCGCTGTCGGATGCTCGCGCCGCGGCATCGTCCGGCTGCCCATCTTTTTTCGCGGAAATGTTCTGCATCATGAAATCCTCAAATCTGTCATGATGAATAAAGGGTAAATATAAAATTTACAACAAAATATAGGGGTCGCGAGGCCAATGGCGACGGCGGTCCGAAAAATATTTCGGCATCCGGATGGAGAACGGATGCAAATGTTTCATAACAGATCACCGCGTCGCATAACGTGTGCGATCCTTGAGGACATCACACAGTATGTTGCGCGACTGCCCGGCCCAAGGGCCATGAATTTGTAGTCGCATAGGCGTGCAGACGGCTGGACAGCCGGCGCCGGAACCATCAATCTCGGCGCGCAGGCGGTTTCGGGACGGGCGCTCGCGCCGGTTCCGGCCGGACAATAATAATCGTTGGGAGGAAGTCATGGCTGACGCTAAAGGGTTCAAGCCGGATGTCGATATCCGGGTGAGCGAATACAGGATCGGCGCGATCGGCGCCGGCATGATCATGGCGGAATGCCACCTCGCCGCCTATAAGGAGGCCGGTTTTCCGGTCGTTGCGATCGCCTCGCGCACCAGGGCGAATGCCGTAAAGGTTGCCGAACGCTGGGGCATCCCCAAGATCCACGAGACGCCGGAGGATCTGATCACGGACCCCAGTATCGACATCGTCGATCTGGCTTTTCCGCCGGATCAGCAGCCGGCGCTGATCCGTGCGGCGCTGAAAGAACCGCATATCAAGGCGATCCTGGCGCAGAAGCCGCTGGCGCTGTCGCTCGATGAAGCCCGCAAGCTGCGCGACGAGGCGGGTGCCGCCGGCAAGACGCTCTCGGTCAACCAGAACATGCGCTACGACCAGTCGATGCAGGTGCTGAAGCAGATCCTCGACAAGGGCGAACTCGGCCCGATCGTCCTGGCGACGATCGACATGCGGGCGATCCCGCACTGGCAGACTTTCCTGGAAGGGTTTGATCGGCTCACGCTTGCCAATATGAGCGTGCATCACCTCGACGTGCTGCGCTTCCTGTTCGGCGACCCGGAGGAGATTTACACCGCGACCCGTTCAGATCCGCGCACCACGTTCGAGCACAAGGACGGGATTACCGTTTCGACCATCAAGTTTCCAAATAACGTGCTGGCTGTGTCGATGGAGGATGTCTGGGCCGGACCGCGTGAGGAAGGCTTCGACAGCGAATTCTATATCAAATGGCGGGTCGAGGGCACCGATGGCGTCGCACACGGCACGATCGGTTGGCCGAACGGAGCGGTGTCAACACTGACTTACGCTTCGAAGAAGACCACCGCCGGCAAATGGGTGACTCCAACCTGGGAAACGATGTGGTTTCCGCATGCCTTCATCGGCGTGATGGAGCAGTTGCAGTATGCCGTCAAGCATGGTGAGACGCCGGCGCTCAACGTCGCCGACAACGTCAAGACCATGGCTCTGGTCGAGGCGGGCTACAGGTCCATGAATGAGGGCCGTGCCATCAAGCTCAGCGAAATCGCAATCTAGAACACTCGGCAACTGACATCATAAGGGGAGGAAGACCATCATGATGCAAACCGGCATATTCACCGCCTATTTCCCGTACAGCCTCGAGGAGACCGCCAGGAAGATCCGCGCACTGGATTTCAACACAGTCCAGCTTGACCTGCATTTCAAGGACGTCGATCTCAGCGCCGGCCAGATCACCAGGGACAAGTGCACGACGATCCGCAACACTTTCCGGGATCACAACCTGCCGATCTGTTGTGTTTCGGGCTATACCAACATCATCCATCCGGACAAGGAAGAGCGCACCCGCCGCGTCGGCTATCTCAAGGAGATCATCAGGCACGCCCAGTATCTCGGCAGCCCCTATGTTATCTCCGAAACCGGCACATACAACACCGAATCCGACTGGGTGCATCACCCGAAGAACAAGACGGAGGAAGGTTTTGAGGAATGCCGCAAGGTCGTCGCCGAGCTTGCGCAATTCGCCTATGACCACGGCGCGATGTTCCTGCTCGAAACCTATGTCAACAATGTTGTCGGCTCGGTCGAGGAAACCGTGAAGATGTTCGCTCAGGTCGATCATCCGGGCCTCGGCCTGTTGATGGACCCGACGAATTATTTTGAAACCCACAACATCGACAGGATGGACGCGATCCTCAATCAGGTGTTCGACACCCTGCAGGACAAGATCAAGATCGGCCACGCCAAGGACGTCAAGCGTTCGGATGGCGACAAGTCCGAAAAGCATGCCGATATCGGCGACGCCGATGCAAATGAAAGCCACACATTCCGCGGCGTCGGCGAAATCGAACTGCCGGCTCCGGGCCTGGGCTCTCTGAACTACGATCTTTACCTCAAGCTTCTCGCGCGCAAGCACCCGAATATTCCCGTCATCATCGAACATCTGGAGGAACCAGACGTGCCGCGCGCCAAGAAATTCCTGGACGGCAAGCTGCGCGCCCAGGGTCTCTGATATTTATCGGGGTGGCTGGACAGGGTCTTGCCACCTGCCTGACCACGAGAGCTTCCCTTTGTCATCTGGCGCTATTGCTGCAGAAGCTGCGAAAATCAATCCCGGGACGGCTTTTCTAGGCGGGTGGAAAAGGCTATCGAATACGGCGCGACCTGCAGACGACCTGCTTTGCAGCGGCGGATGCCGCCGAGGGCCGCACGGAATTTAAGGAAAAGCGTGCGCCGATTTTAAGGTGCAGATGAGATTTTAGGAGATAAGCGTGAGCCTTGCAGCGGAAACATTTGCATCGGGCACTTTCGTCGGACGCGTATGGTTGAAGGACGTAAACGGCCCGGCCGTCGTCCACATCAGGAATGGTGTTGTGCACGATGTGACGAGCCGTGACGTGCCGACGATGCGCGATCTACTGGAAATGGTCGATCCGGTGGCGTGGTTGAAAGTCCAGGCGGACAAACCGCTGTTTTCGATTGATGATGCGATCGGCAATGGCCTGCTTCTTGCTCCATGCGATCTGCAGGCGGTGAAAGCCTGCGGCGTGACGTTCGCCCGCTCGATGATCGAGCGTGTGATCGAGGAAAAGGCAGCCGGCAATCCCGCACTCGCGGAAAAAATGCGCGAACGCGTGACGGCTCTGATCGGCGATTCGCTCCGCAACCTGAAAGCGGGCTCCGAAGAGGCGATGAGGGTCAAGGCCGCATTGATCGAGGAAGGCGTCTGGTCGCAATATCTCGAGGTCGGAATCGGCCCCGACGCCGAGGTGTTCAGTAAGGCCCAGCCGATGTCGTCGGTCGGTTACGGCGCCGAGGTCGGCCTGCATCCGATCTCCAAATGGAACAACCCCGAGCCGGAGATCGTGCTCGCGGTCAATTCCAAAGGTGAGGTCAAGGGCGCGACGCTCGGCAACGACGTCAATCTGCGCGACGTCGAAGGCCGTTCGGCATTGCTGCTCGGCAAGGCCAAGGACAACAACGCCTCCTGCTCGCTCGGTCCGTTCATTCGCCTCTTCGACGACACCTATTCGATCGATGACGTCCGCAATGCCGATCTCGATCTGGCAGTTGTGGGTGAAGACGGTTTCAAGCTCGCCGGCAAGAGCTCGATGAAGGAAATCAGCCGCGATCCGCTCGATCTCGTCAGCCAGACCATCGGCAAACATCACCAGTATCCGGATGGCTTTCTCCTGTTCATGGGCACGCTTTTCGCGCCGGTCGAAGACCGCGATCACAAGGGACAGGGCTTCACCCACAAGATCGGCGACGTCGTGACGATCTCGAATGCCCAACTCGGCAGCCTGGAAAATACCGTGCGACTATCGACCGAATGTGCACCCTGGACATTCGGCACATCGGCGCTGATGCGCAATCTGGCGGCACGTGGGCTGATTTGAATTCTGGCAGGTCGTCGTCACAGGCGTCTATCGACGCCATCACTCGTTGCGTGTGATCAGTCGTTTGGCGACGTTTCTTCAAGTTGTTTGAAAACGGCCGGGCGGTTTGGTGCGCCGCCCAAGCCGCTTTCGAATCGCAAAAAAGATGCGCTATAGGATGGGAGCCGCCGAGCGGCTCCCAATACCTTTCAATGCGCGATCATCACATGCCGGACGACGGTATAGTCCTCGAGCGCGTAGGACGACATGTCCTTGCCGTAGCCGGACTGCTTGAGGCCGCCATGCGGCATCTCGTTGGTAAGCATGAAATGCGTATTCACCCAGGTGCAGCCATATTGCAGGCGGGCGGAGGCCTTCATCGCCTTTGACACATCCTTGGTCCAGACCGAGGAGGCAAGGCCGTAATCGCTGTCATTGGCCCATTTGACCGCATCGGCATCGTCGGAAAACTTGGTGACCGAGACCACTGGGCCGAACACTTCGCGGCGGACGATCTCGTCGTCCTGCAGGGCGCCCGCGACCACTGTCGGCTGGTAGAAGAAGCCCTTGTCGGAGCCGAGCTTGCCGCCGGTGGCGATCTGCATATGCCCAAGCTCGGAGGCACGCTCAACGAAACTCGCGACGCGATCGCGCTGGCGTCTGGAGATCAGCGGCCCGATCTCGTTTTCGGTGTCGTCTTCCTGGTTGTATTTGATGGTCGAAACTGCGGCCGAGAGATCGGCGACGAACCTTTCGTAGATCTTCGCATGCGCGTAGACCCGGCAGGCAGCAGTGCAATCCTGGCCGGCATTGTAATAGCCGAAGGCGCGGATCGCGCCGACCGCAGCTTCGATATCGGCATCCTCGAAAACGATGACTGGCGCCTTGCCGCCGAGTTCCAGATGCGTGCGCTTGACGGTTTTGGAGGCTGCCACCAGCACTTTCTTGCCGGTGGCGATGTCGCCGGTGATCGACACCATGTTGATCTTCGGGTGATTGATCAGGACGTTGCCGGTGGTTTCGCCACGCCCCAGCACGAGATTGAAGACGCCTTCCGGCAGGATGTCTGCCATCACCTTGGCGAGCTTCAGCGCCGTCAGCGGAGTCTGTTCCGAGGGCTTGAAGACCACGGTATTGCCGCCGGCGAGCGCCGGCGCGAGCTTCCAGGCGGCCATCATCAGCGGATAGTTCCAGGGCGCGATCGAGCCGATGATGCCGACCGGATCGCGGCGGATCATCGAGGTGAAGCCCGGCAGATATTCACCGGCGACGGGGCCATGCTGGGTGCGGATCGCGCCGGCGAAGAAACGGAAACAATCGACGATCGCGGGAATCTCGTCGTTCAAGGCGGCATTGATCGGCTTGCCGCAGTTCAGCGCTTCGAGCGTGGCGAAGCCTTCGGCGTCTTTTTCGATCGCATCGGCAATCCGAAGGAGATATCCGGAGCGTTGCGCGGGCGTGGTTTCCGACCAGGTCGTGAAGGCAGTTTCCGCGGCATCGACGGCGCGGTCGATCTGCGCGGTCGAGGCTTCCGGAATCGAGGCCACGGTCTCGCCTGTCTTCGGATTGAGGACTTGTTCCTCGTTTTCGGTACCGGCTTCGAATGTCGAGCCGATCAGCAATTCGGTATCCATCATATCCTCCTTTTATTTTCCGGAACCGGCGGTCTCGCTTGCATCCCGGGTCAGGTAATAGGCGCCGAGAATCGGCAGGAATGTCACGAGCACCACGAACATGGCGACGACATTGGTCACTGGCCGTTCGCGCGGGCGGATCAGTTCTTCTAGCATCCAGATCGGCAGCGTTTCCTGCTGGCCGGCTGTGAAGGTGGTGACGATCACCTCATCAAAAGAGAGCGCGAAGGCCAGCATGCCGCCAGCGAGCAGCGCGGTGGCGATGTTCGGCAGGATAACGTAACGGAACGTCTGGAAACCGTTGGCGCCAAGATCGTAGCTTGCCTCGATCAGCGAGCCAGACAGGCGGCGGAAGCGCGCCACAGCATTGTTGTAGACCACGACGACGCAGAAGGTGGCGTGACCCAGCACGATCGTCCAGAAGGAGAAGGGGATTTCCATGATCCCGAAGGCCGAACGCAGCGCGATGCCGGTGACGATGCCGGGCAGTGCGATCGGCAGGATCACCAAGAGCGAAATCGCTTCCTTGCCGAAGAAATTCGAGCGCGCGACGGCAGCGGCACAGAGCGTTCCGAGTACCAGCGCGACAGCAGTGGCGATCGTCGCGACCTGCACCGACAGTGAAAGTGCTGCCCAGACATCCGGCCTATCCCAGGCTCGACCGAACCATTGCAATGTGAAGCCCGGCGGCGGCCATTTGTAGCTCTTTTCCTCGGTGGTGAAGGCATAGACGAAGATCAACAGAATCGGCAGTTGGAGGAAGATGAGGCCGGCGCCGGCTGCGATCTTCAAGCCGAGCGGTGCCGACGCAGTTTTGTCAGAGCGCATCGAACGCTCCCTGCCGCTTGGCGATCCAGAGATAGAAGGCCATGATAATGATCGGCACGACCGAGAAGGAGGCGGCGAGCGGGATGTTGCCGGCCGTGCCCTGCTGCGTATAGACCGCCTGGCCGATGAACAGCCGCGAGGAGCCGATAATGCCGGGGATGATATAGTCGCCGAGCGTCAGCGAGAAGGTGAAGATCGAACCGGCGATGATGCCGGGCAGCGCCAGCGGCAGCAGCACATGACGGAAGGTCTGGCTCGGCGCGCCGCCGAGGTCATAGGAGGCTTCGATCAGGTTCGACGGCACGCGTTCGAGTGCTGCCTGCACCGGCAGGATCATGTACGGAAGCCAGATGTAAACAAAAACCAGCAATGTGCCCGTCGAGCTGACGGAAAGCGAATTGCCGCCGATCACGGGGATCGAGAGATAGGCATCGAGCAGCCACGAAAGATGCAGCTTGGCGAAGAACCAGTTGAGAATGCCTTCCTTGGCGAGGATCAGCTTCCAGGCATAGATCTTGACGAGATAGCTCGACCACAATGGCAGCATGGCGCCGAGATAAAACACCGCTTTCCAGCGGCCTTTGGCGTAACGGGCGGCATAGTAGGCAATCGGGAATGCAATAATGCCGGAGACGATCGTCACCAGTGCCGCCATCGTTACCGTGCGGACGATGATGTCGAAATTCGACGACCGGAACAACTGCGCATAGGTCGAGAGCGTCAGCTCGTATTTCACAAGGCCAGAAAAATCGTCGATCGAGAAGAAGCTCTGCAGGAGGAGTGCAATCAGCGAGCCGACATAGATAATGCCGAGCCAAAGCAGCGGCGGCAGAAGCATCAGCACCAGCAGCAGCTTCGGCCGCCGCCAGAAGGTCGCTGACAGCCGGCCGGCAAGGCCATTCCCTGCCGGGCCTTCGATGTCCGTTGCCAACCTCATGCCGCGTCACCGAGTATATGCACCGCTTCGCGCGGGAAATGCACGACGGTGTTTTCGCCATCGGCGGGCAGGGCGGTTCCAGCCGGCAGATTGGCATGCAGCTTGACGGTATCGGTGTTGAGCGACACCCGGGTCACCGAGCCGAGGAAACTACGGCTGGTCAGCCTTGCCTGTACCGAGAGATCGCCATCCTTGCCGGCGCCGTCGCGGATTGCTTCGGGCCTCAGGCTCGCCCAGGCGCGGGTACCGGTCAGCGAGGCGGTGAAATCCGGCGGCAGGATGTTGGATGAGCCGACGAAATCCGCCACGAACCGCGATGCTGGTTTCTGGTAGATATCCTCGGGAGTGCCCGCCTGGACGATGCCGCCATTGTTGAACACCGCGACGCGGTCGGCCATGGACAACGCCTCGCCCTGGTCGTGGGTGACGAAGATGAAGGTTATGCCGAGCGATTTCTGCAGTGTCTTCAATTCCTCCTGCATCTGTTCGCGCAGCTTGAGGTCGAGCGCCCCCAAGGGCTCGTCGAGCAGCAGGACCTTCGGCTCGTTGACCAGCGCGCGGGCGAGCGCCACGCGCTGCCGCTGGCCGCCCGACAACTGGCCCGTCTTGCGGGCGCCGTAGCCGCCCAGCGCCACGAGATCCAGAGCCTGTTCCGCCGCCTTGTGACGCGCTGCCTTGTCGATGCCCCGGACCATCAGCCCATAGGCGACGTTGTCGAGAATGTTCATATGCGGAAAGAGTGCATAATCCTGGAACACGGTGTTGACGCCGCGCTTCCAGGGCGGCACGCCGTTGGCGTTTTCACCGAAGATCTCGATCGTGCCGCCGGTTGGCTGCTCGAAACCTGCCACCAGCCGCAGGCAGGTTGTCTTGCCCGAGCCGGAAGGCCCCAACATGGCGAAGAACTCGCCTTCGACAATGTCGAGATTGACCTGGTCGACGGCTTTCACGCTGCCAAAATGGCGCGACACGTCGCGGAAGGACACTGCCGAGGTCATGGTTTTTTCTCCGTGAAATCATTGTCCGGGCGGGGAGCACCCCTCACCAAGCGCGCCCATGTGATCGGCGTTGCCTCGCACGGGCTTGCTATCCTCTCCCACAGGGGAGAGGGAGCAAAATCAAGGCATTAGCCCATGAAAGTCGGACCATGCCAAACACGATGGCGGCCGGCGCTTGGGCTAACCCTTGGATTTTGCGGGTGAGGGGTCAGCGTTCAACCGATAGTCTCAACCAGACATCACTGCCCCATGACGGCGATGTAATCCGACGTCCAGCGATGGTAGGGCACGCATTCGCCCTGGCTTGCGCATTTGGCGACAGGCGTCTTCCAGAAGCTGATCTTCTCGAAATTGTCGAAGCCGTTATGCGCGCAGCCCGCATCGGTCAGCAGCGCATTGCCCTTGCAAGCGTCCGGCACGGACGGCACCGAACCGAACCATGCAGCCAGATCGCCCTGTACCTTTGGCGAGATCGAGTGCTCCATCCACATATAGGCGCAATTCGGATGGGCCGCATCGGCATGCAACATCGTTGTATCGGCCCAGCCAGTGGCGCCCTCAACCGGGAATACCGACTTCACCGGCTGCTTGTCGGCTTCGAGCAGGTTCACCTGGAATGGCCAGGAACTCGAAGCGACCACGCCTTCGTTCTTGAAATCGTCGATCTGCACCATGGCGTCATGCCAGTAGCGGCCGATCAGCGCGCGCTGGCCCTTGAGCAATTCAAGCACTGCCGCATATTGCGCTTCATTCAGCTCGTAAGGGTCCTTGATGCCAAGCTCCGGCTTCTTGGCCTTCAGGTAGAGTGCGCCATCCGCGATATAGATCGCGCCGTCGAATGCCTGTACGCGGCCCTTGTTCGTCTTGCCATCGGGCAGGTTCTGCTCTTCGAAGACGACGTTCCAGCTGGTCGGCGCCTTGTCGCCGAAAACCTTGGTATTGTACATCAGCACATTCGGACCCCACTGGTAGGGAACGCCGTAGTGCACGCCGTCGACAGTGTGCCAGGGCGCATCCTGCAGCCGCTTGTCGATCGTCGACCAGCTCTTGATCAGGTCTATATTGACCGGCTGCACCTTGCCGCCCGCGACCAGGCGCAGGGACGCGTCGCCCGAGGCGGTGACGAGGTCGAAGCCGCCCTGGTTCATCAGCGTCACCATTTCATCCGAAGTCGCGGCCGTTTTGACGGACACCTTGCAGCCCGTCTGCTTTTCGAAATCCGTGACCCAGTCGTAACCCTTGTCGGTCTCGCCGCGCTCAATGTAGCCAGCCCAGGCGACGATCGATACTTCGCCTTCGCCGGGGCCGACTTCCTTCAGCATTTCGGCTGCAAAAGCCTGCCCTGCGAAGTTCATGGCAATGAGTATGGCGGTCGTTGATTTCAAGACTGTCTTCATGGTCATGCTCCCTTTTTGTTTTGGTTCCCGAAGTCATGAAGCCAAATTTTTGCCGCTTTCGCAATTTCTTTCTTTAGAATGTCGCTATCGGCTTTTCCGATAGCGACGGGTAAATAAAAAGCTCGGACCAGTTTGGCCCGCCCTGTTGTCATTTGGTGACTGACAGTCGATCAAAGCACGAAAAAGTCTTCTTTCAAGTTGAAGGCGCCATCGAAATGGATGGTGAAATCGGCCTTGCCGTCGCTATTCGTGTCTCCCATGAGATAAGTGTCGGTGGCGGTCTTCTCCAGGCGCAACTCCCCGGCCTGACCCGAAAACGCCTCTTCTCGGATGAAATCGAAGTCCTGGTTACCCTTCTTGTTGCCGTTGGCGTCGATGCCATGCAGATCGATGAGATCTCCCTGCCAAGCTTTGAAGTCGCTGATCGTATCGGCCGCCGCCTTGCTGGCGCTGGTTTCGCCCGCCTTGAAGAAGAACGTGTCGGCACCGCCGCCGCCCGTCAGGCTGTCAGTGCCGAGGCCGCCATAAATTCTGTCGGCGCCCTGGCCGGCCTTGATGATGTCCGCTCCATCCAGGCCCCAAATCCTGTTGGCGCCGCCGTTGCCGGCCATGAGATTGTCTTCGCCATTGCCGGTGGCGTCGAGGTTGGCGGAACCTGTCAACTTCAGCTTTTCAACGAAATCGGAGAGTGCGAAATTGACCGATGCGCTGACGGTATCCTTACCTTCGACGTCGAATTCGGTGACGGTATCCCCCTCTGCATCGACCAGATACGCGTCGTCGCCTTCGCCGCCACTCATGGCGTCGGCATCGGCGCCGCCATCGAGCACGTCATTGCCTTCGCCGCCGTAGAGCGTATCCGTGCCGGCAAGACCCAGAAGATGGTTGATGCCGTTATTGCCAAGCAAAGTATTGTTGAGGGCGTTGCCGGAGCCGTTGAGATCGGAATCAGGGATCTCATCATCGCCGGAGCCGGACAGCATCAGGTTTTCGAGGAAGTCGGCGAGAGCGTAGTTGTCGAGGTCGGTGACAACCTCGTCCGCGGTGCCTTCCCCGTCCAGCTCTACGATCGTGTCCTCGGCATCGAGGTAATAGGTGTCGTTGCCCAGCCCACCGATCAAGGTATCCGCGCCGCCCTGACCGATCAGGGTGCTGTTGCCGCTGTTACCGGTGATGGTGTTGCCGAGGTCGTTGCCGTAGGAGAACAAGTCTTCGGTGCCGAGTTGGAGCAGATTCTCGATGTTTTCGCGAATCAGAAAGTGGGAGATGGCGGTCTGGATCGTGTCATTGCCGCCATCGACAGCTTCCGTCGTCGTGTCTGTTCTGCTGTCGACGACGTAGGTGTCGTCTCCGAGGCCGCCCGTCATCGCGTCATTGCCGAGGCCGCCGTCGATCAGGTCGCCGAACGCTGTACCGACATAGGTGTCGTTGCCGTCCGAGCCAATGAAATGCTGAGCCCGTGCTGCAAAGATTTCATAGAGCTTCTGGATGTTGGCTTGTACGCCATCGGTGGTTATACCGGCGTTCTTCAGCGTATCCATCAGGGTCTTGGTTGCGTTGCCCGCCCCGGTCGGCGTGCCGATGTCGGTGGAAATATCGAGGTTCGAGATTAACAGACCGGTTATCACGCCGGTCAGTTCGCCGCGGGACGTTTCCGTCTGTGTATACGCCGTGCCGGCGTCATAGCTTCCGAAAGTGACGGAATCGACGTCGCCCGAATAGGTGCCGTGATGAATGCCGTCGATGCCGTCATACTGGATATCGGTGCCCGCCATCAAAACCTGCCTGTCGTTCGTCGTCGAGCTGTAGCGGACGCCGAGCTGGGTACCTGAGATGTAACCGAGGCTCGGACCGGAATTCGGACCGCCATAATATGTGGTCTGGCCCGCTGCGGTACCGATCGTGGAAAAATACTCCGTAAGGTATTGCGCGTAGTCGATCGAAGTGAGGCCGGAAGCGTCGATCACTGTCATTTCGTCAGCCATAATTGTTCTCCGTGGATGCCCGGGACATCTCTCCCGGCTGTGCCCGCCCATTTCCTGGGCAAGCACGATTGCCCGCTGGTCGAACCAGCGGCGTGAAATCGTTCGGCGGGTTATGGAATTCGCTTGGTGCGGCCGTCACCTCATGAGGCGTGCCGTCTGCCTGGCTGGAATGTCATTCCCATACCTTGTTCCCGAAATCGGGAGGAACAGGTTCTCGATCCTTCTATAAAACATGACAAAATTAGTCAACAAGAGCGTCCTGATAACATGACAATTTTAATCATATTTTAAGATGATCTTCACCAGGAGGTGGAGGAACAATTGATCCGGCCTTGCGTTCAACGCACAAGGGCATTGGAGTCCATGATGTTGAACACGAATGAAAAAAATGACGAGGCACCGGACGTACAGGTGCAATACCAGACCGATCAGAGCTTCCAGCCGGATGGGCGACACTCCGGCGGCTCGGTCATATCAAGCCGAAGAGAGGACCCGGTCACGCATTTCGGCGACATATCGCTGGCGATGCGACAATTCTATCAATCGCCGGTCCGGCAGGCAGGTTGAGTATGAACAAAGGCGGGGATCGATAGAACCAACCGTTGAATTGTTCTGTCGCCGTGATACGATGCTTTCATGGCTATAAAATTCACAAAAAAAGAACCCGAACCTGCACCCGCCGCCGAGAAGGCGAAGAAGCGTGACGTTCAGCCGCCTGAGGGGGCGACTGAGTTTTCGCCGGACACGGCGCCTCCGGAAAAGCAATCACGGGCAAAATCCAAGAAGTCCGGAAAGACCGCCGCCGAAAAGGAAGACGAGCTGTTCTGATTTTCGGATCGAAGCGCCCATTGTTGCATCGGCGCTGCCTTCGTTGCACGGACATCCTGTTGGCCGATCGCGAGGAAATTATCGCGTTTCAGCCAGCGACCAGCTCGGATTGCCTGTGATCAATATTTCCACTTGGCTTGCTTGGAGCACGCTTCCTGCTCGTCCGCATGATTCTTTTCCCAATCCGTGATCGAGACGCCAAACGATCCGACCTTTTCGCTCGCACAGGCGCAATAGGCTTCTATGGTGTTTTCGGTTTGGCCGGAGTCGGAATTGTCATCGACGCACTGCGCGATCTGCGCGTCTTCATCCGCGTTTGCGAACGCCTGACCGGCGGGCAAAGCGGCAAACGCGCTGCAGGACATCAGGAAGGCGATTGTTGATAGCTTCATGGCGGTCTCCCTAGAGTAATTGCCGCAAATTGGAAATTTGGGGCGGCCTGATGTGCAGGCGGCAGGCCACCATACCGGATAAGCCTATGGGCGACACAGCAGTTTTCCGACCATTTTTGGGGAGATCGGCTGGCAATGCGCAGTCGCGCATGAGAAGGCGATCTTCCGAACGCAATCAAGCTCTCGAGCGCAGGTGGACAATGCCGAAATTCTCCGCCAATCTTGGCTTCCTCCGGCCAGGCCTGCCAGTCCGCTGCCGTTGGGTTCATTCCATTTCAAGAAAACGATAACCGACCCCCGGCTCGGTGCTGACGATCCTGGGAACCGCCGGATCGCGTTCGATCTTGAAGCGCAATTGACCGATGAACACCCTGAGATATTGCATGTCTTCCGCATGGGCAGGCCCCCAGACAGCTGTCAGCAGCGTCTTGTGGGTCACGACCTTGCCGGCATGGCGGGCAAGGATCGCGAGCAGGTCATATTCCTTCGGGGTGAGTTTGATGTTGTTGCCGTCCCGGTCGACAAGGCGATGGACGAAATCGATCTTCAGGCCATCGCTTCTGACCGTTTCCAGGATAGCATCGGTCTTGAGGCTGTGGCGGAGAGCGGAGCGGATACGGGCTGTCAGTTCGCCAATGCCGAACGGCTTCTCGATATAGTCGTCCGCGCCAAGGTCGAGCGCCGCGATCTTCTCGCTTTCGCGATCCCGGGCCGACAGGATGATGATCGGAATTTGCGACCAGCCGCGCAGCCGGGTAATCACGTCCTTACCGTCCATGTCGGGCAGGCCGAGATCGAGGATGACAATATCCGGGGCTTTCGTGGCGACATCGCGGATCGCTGCCGCTCCGGTTTCAGCCTCGATCACCTCGTAGCCGGCGGCATCCAGCGCGGGACGCAGGAAGCGCAGGATCTGTGGTTCGTCATCGACGACAAGCACACGATGTCCGCTCATGCGTTCATTTCCTCGAGTTTTGGCTGTTCTGGCACAGGAAAGCGAAGCACGAAGCGCGAGCCGCGCTTCTTGACGGCAGGGCTTTCCGCCTTGATCGTTCCGCCCATGGCCTCCACGAAACCGCGTGCGATCGCAAGTCCCAGGCCGGTGCCGGATTTGCCGCCATCGGCCTTGCCGCCCCGCCGGAAAAATTTCTCGAAGATTTTTTCCAGGTCCTTCTCGGGAATCCCCTTGCCGAGATCGGTAACCGAGACGATGGCGTTGCCGCCATCACGCCGGGCGTAGATTGCCACAGGCTCGCCGCCGCCATATTTGACCGCATTGTCGATGAGGTTGAACAGGACCTGGCCCATCAGCACGCTGTCGCCATGCACGAGCGGCATGCCGGCGGCGATGCTGGTTTCGATCGTGACCGCAGGGAAATATTTCCGGGCCCGTTCGGAGGTGTCGCGGATCACGTCGGATAGATCCACCCATTCCCGCTTGGCATTAACGGTGCCGGCCTCGATGCGGGTCATGTCGAGAAGATTGGCGACGAAACGGGCGAGGCGGGCGCTCTCTTCCTCGATCGTCACCAGAAGGTCGTCTCGGCTTTCGGCCGACATCCGGTCACCGTACTGGCGAAGGCTGGTCACTGAGCCGGTGATTGTCGCAAGCGGTGTCCTGAGGTCATGCGAGATAGACGAGAGAAGGGCGGACCGGAAGCGTTCGCCGGCCAGCCTGGCGGTCTGCTCCATTGCCTCCTTGGAAAGCCGCGCCCGGTCGATGGCGATGGCCGCCTGATGGATCGTCGCGCCGAACACCCGCTCCTCACCGCTATCGAGCGGCCGCTTGTTGAACTGAAAGCCGCAAACACCGATAACGCCCTGCGGGCTGGTGAGCGGACGAAACTGGAAAACGCTTGACGGCAGCGTGCCGCTGCCTGCGCCGGCCGCCTCATCCTTTTCGAAGGTCCAGCGTGCTGCCGCCACATCAATGACTTCGAGCGGGGAATCGGGCGGCCAGGTCGCGGCGATTTCCAGTTCGCCATTGACCGGCAGCAGAACGACGATCTGTCGTTTCAGGAAACCTTGCAACTGGGATACTGTCGCCCAGACGACATCGTCGGCGCGCGCGGTTCCCGAAAGCTTGCTGGAGAGGTCGTAGAGCGCCTCGGTGACCCTTGCACGTTCGCCGGCAGTGGAAGCCTGGTCGCGGATTTGCGAGGCGATACCGCCGGCAACGATCGCTGTGACAATGAAGATCGCGAAGGCGAAGACCTCATGCGGCGCGGCGATGGTCAGCGTGCCGACAGGATCGATGAAGGTGAAATTATAGGCGAGCGCCGAAAGCACGGCAGCGAGGAACGCGGTACGATATCCGCCACGGATCGCCGACACCACCACCGCGAGAAGATAGAGCAGCGAGGCGCTCTGCAGCGGCAGTATCTTGTTGAGTGCGAGGGCGAGAATCGTTGCCACGCCAACCGAAGCCAGCGCCGGCGCGAATTCATAAGCCAGAGGCTTCCAGGCCCATTCCACCCTGACGGCGCGCTTTGGCGCCTTGACTGAACTGTCGGTGACCAGATGAATTGCGATGCCATCGGCCTTGCGGGTCAGCGCGTCGGCGAGCGATTGACGGAACATGCCCGTCCAGCCACGCGTGCGCGACCGGCCGATGACGATCTGGCTTGCGTGTTCCTTGCGCGCGAGCCTGAAGATTTCGCTGACGAAGTCCTGGCCGCGCAGCCTGCGTGTTTCGGCGCCCAGGCGCTCGGCCAGCCGGAAGGCTTCGTCGAGGCTGCGGACTGCGTCGCCGTCGGTGGCACGGTCGGGTCGCTCGACATGCACGACGATCCACGGCGCATTGAGACTCATGGCCAGGCGGCTGGCGATGCGGATGACTTTCTCCGACAGGCCGTCGGCGGCGATGCAGACGATAAGCCTCTCGGCTGTCTGCCATGGCCCCTCGATGGCATTCTGGCGCAGGTAATCGACCATCTGGTCGTCGACGCGATCGGCAGTGCGGCGAAGCGCCATTTCGCGCAGCGCGGTCAGATTGCCGAGACGGAAGAACTTTTCGGTCGCACGGCGGGCATTGTCCGGCAGATAGATCTTGCCTTGACTGAGCCGCTCTATCAGTTCTGCCGGAGGCAGATCGATGAGGATGACTTCGTCGGCTGAGTTGACGACGCTGTCGGGCACGATTTCGCGAACGGTGATGCCGGCGATGCGGGAGACGACATCCGACATGCTTTCGAGATGTTGGATATTGAGGGCGGTCCAGACATGGATCCCGGCTTCCAGCAATTCCTCGATATCCTGATGGCGCTTGGGGTGGCGGCAATCGGGTGCGTTGGTGTGCGCCAGTTCATCGACGACGATGATCACCGGCCTCCGGGCCAGCGCCGCATCGAGATCGAACTCCTCGATCGTCCGGCCACTGTAGTCGATCTGCCGGCGTGGCAGCATCTCCAGTCCGGTGAGCAGTTCGGCGGTTTCGCTGCGTCCATGGGTTTCGACATAGCCGATAACGATGTCGGCGCCCGTGGCCTTGAGGCCACGGGCGCGTGCGAGCATCGCATAGGTCTTGCCGACTCCGGGAGCGGCACCAAGGAAGATCGTCAGCTTTCCCCGGCTGTCCTGGCTCGCGAGCGCAAGCAGGGCATCCGGATCGGGACGGGTTGATGAATCGCGTTCTCGTTCGGCCATGCGAGGGTTTTAGCGCTAAGGCCGGAGAGAATCGAGCGCCATGTTCAGCGCCAGCACATTGACACGCGGTTCGCCGATGACGCCAAACAGGCGCCCATCGATATGCTCGTTGACCAGCACCTTGATCCTGTCGGTCGGCAGGTTGCGGGCCTTGGCGACCCGGTCAGCCTGCGCCAGCGCATAGGCTGGCGAGATATGCGGGTCAAGGCCGGAGCCTGACGAGGTCGCTGCATCGGCGGGGATCGCACCCGCGATGCCGGCCTTGTGCTGCCGCTCGATCTCGGCCTTAACCGCCTGCTTCAGCTTCTCGGAGGTGGTGCCGAGATTGGTGCCCGTCGAGGCGGCCGCATTGTAGGGCGCGTCTCCGGTCGCGGAAGGCCGCGGCCAGAAATAGCGATCGGTGGCGAAGTTCTGGCCGATCAGCGACGAGCCGACGATCGTGCCGTCCTTCTCGACCGGGCTGCCTTGCGCCTGGCCCGGCATCACAGTCTTGGCGATGCCGGTAATGGCGAGCGGATAGGCGAGACCGGTCAGCACCGTGAAGAGAACGAGGAGGGATACGCCCGTGCGAAGATGATTGAACATGTTTACACCAGATGAATAGCGTTGACGACAAGGTCGATGACCTTGATGCCGGCAAAGGGAAGCAGGATGCCGCCAACGCCGTAGATGGAGAGGTTGCGGCGCAGAAGCGCGCTGGCGCCGACCGGCCTGTAGCTCACGCCTTTCAGGGCCAGCGGAATCAGCGCGATGATGATCAGCGCGTTGAAGATCACCGCCGAGAGGATTGCCGATTTCGATGAACCGAGATTCATGATGTTGAGCGCGCCGAGCGACGGATAGGTAACGAGGAACAACGCCGGGATGATTGCGAAATATTTCGCGACGTCGTTGGCGATCGAGAAGGTCGTGAGTGAGCCGCGCGTCATCAGCAACTGCTTGCCGATTTCGACGATCTCGATGAGCTTTGTCGGCGAGGAATCGAGATCGACCATGTTTGCTGCCTCGCGCGCGGCCTGCGTGCCGGTTTGCATGGCCACGCCCACGTCGGCCTGGGCGAGGGCAGGTGCGTCGTTGGTGCCGTCGCCGCACATGGCGACCAACTTGCCGCCGGTCTGCTCGCGGCGGATATAAGCGAGCTTGTCTTCCGGGGTGGCTTCGGCCAGGAAATCGTCGACGCCGGCCTCGGAGGCGATTGCGGCCGCCGTTACCGGATTGTCGCCGGTGACCATGACCGTGCGGATGCCCATGGACCGAAGGGCGGCGAAACGCTCCTTGATGTCCGGCTTGACCACGTCCTTGAGGTGAATGACCCCAAGCAACCGGTTGTCTTCGCAGACCGCAAGCGGCGTGCCGCCGGTGCGGGCGACCTTGTCGACCGACTGCCGGAAGACGTCTGAAACGTCGGTGGCCGGGATTTTCATGATTGAAATGAGCGCATCGACGGCGCCCTTGCGATAAGCGCGGCCGGCAATATCGACGCCCGAGATCCGGGTTTCGGCGGCAAACGGAATGACGTTATCGATCTTTTCCGCGGGCTCCGTCCGATGGAACTCGCCTTTGGCAAGTGCCACGATCGAACGTCCCTCGGGCGTGTCGTCGCCCTGGCTGGCAAACAAGGCAGCCTCGGCCAGATGTTCGGCCGTAACACCCGGGACTGGCAGGAAGTCGGTCGCCATGCGGTTGCCGAAGGTGATCGTGCCGGTCTTGTCGAGCAGCAGCGTATCGACGTCGCCGGCGGCCTCGACGGCGCGACCGGAAGTGGCGATAACATTGAAGCGCACAAGCCTGTCCATGCCGGCGATGCCGATCGCTGAAAGCAGGCCGCCGATGGTCGTCGGGATAAGCGTGACGAGCAGGGCGGAGAGCACGGTCACCGACAGGACGGTGCCGGAATAGAGTGCCAGGCCGGAAAGGGTGACGACGGTGATCAGGAACACCAGGGTCAGGCCCGAAAGCAGGACCGACAGCGCAATCTCATTCGGCGTCTTCTGGCGCTTGGCGCCTTCGATCAACGCGATCATGCGGTCGACGAAGGAATTGCCGGGCGCCACCGTAATTCTGATCTTGATGACGTCCGACAGCACTTCCGTTCCGCCGGTCACGGCGGAGCGGTCGCCGCCGGCTTCGCGGATCACGGGGGCGGATTCGCCGGTGATCGCGCTTTCGTTGACGGTGGCGATGCCTTCTATGACTTCGCCGTCGCCGGGGATCAGTTCGCCCGCCTTGACGCGGATGATGTCACCGATCCTCAGCGATGTCGCCGAGACTTTTTCGACATTGCCATTCGCCATCAGGCGATTGGCGGTGAGGTCGGATTTCGTCCGCCGCAGGCTGTCGGCCTGGGCCTTTCCGCGGCCCTCGGCCACGGCTTCGGCGAAGGTTGCGAACAACACCGTAAACCAGAGCCACGCGGCGATCTGGCCTGAGAAGCCGGCATTGCCGATGTCCGTGAAGAGGTCGCGGACAAAGAACAGCGTGACCACGGCGGCAACGACTTCAGTGACGAAGATCACCGGGTTTTTGACCAGCATCCTGGGATCGAGCTTCACGAAGGCTTCGCGGAAGGCCGGCCCCAGGATCTTGGTATCGAAAAGGGAAGATGAGGTTTTCTTGCTCATGATGATGACTTTCAGAACGTCTGGCCGGCAAGCATCTCAAAATGCTCGACGATCGGGCCAAGGGCGAGAGCCGGGAAGAACTGCAGCCCGCCAAGGATGAGGATGATGCCGATCAAGAGGCCGACGAACAGCGGTGTGTGGGTCGGGAACGTACCGGCCGACGGCGCGACACGGGTCTTGGCGGCGATCGAGCCGGCAATCGCCATGACCGGTACTGCATAGGCGAACCGACCGAGCAGCATGCCGATGCCCAACGTGGTGTTGTACCATGGCGTATTGGCGGTCAGGCCACCGAAGGCCGAGCCGTTATTGCCGGCAGCGGAGGTGAAGGCATAGAGGATTTCGGATAGGCCATGCGGGCCGGCCGTGCCGATCGAGGCGACCGCGAAGGGCAGTACCGCCGAGATCGCGGCAAAGCCGAGAATGGCGACCGGCAAGATCAGAATCGACAACATGGCGAGTTTCATCTCGCGGCTTTCGATTTTCTTGCCGAGCAGTTCCGGCGTGCGGCCGACCATAAGACCGGCGACGAAAACCGACAGGATCGCATAAACGATCATGCCATAAAGACCCGAGCCCACACCGCCCGGCAGCACTTCGCCGAGATGGATCAGGAACATCGGTATCATGCCGCCAATGCCGGTGAAGGAGCCGAGCATGGCGTTGACGCCGCCGTCCGAAAGGCCGGTGGTGACGGCGGTGTAGACCGCGGTCATGGCCTGGCCGAAGCGGATTTCCTTGCCTTCCATGTTACCGAGCGTCGGATCGAGGCCGAGTGCGAGATGGATCGGGTTGCCGGCGCTTTCCGCCCAATAGATGATGCCTGAGCCGACGATCAGGAAGAAGCCGCAGGCCGCGACGAAGGCCCAGCCCTGGCGGCGGTCACCGACCAACTGGCCGAACATGTAGAGCAGCGCCGACGAGATCGACAGCATGGAGATGATGTTGAGATAATCGGCGAGCGCAGTCGGATTCTCGAACGGATGCGCTGCATTGACGTTGAGGAAGCCGCCGCCATTGGTGCCGAGCTGCTTGATGGCTTCCTGGCTGGCGATCGGGCCGAGCGCGATCGTCTGCTTGGCGCCTTCGAGCGTGGTGGCTGTCATCGACGCATCGAGCGTCTGCGGCAGACCCATCGCCACGAATGCGAGCGCCACGATGATCGACAGCGGCAACAGCACGTAGAGGGTCGCACGGGTCATGTCGACCCAGAAGTTGCCGAGCGTCGAGGCACCAGAACGCATGAATGCGCGGGTGACCCCCAGCGCCAGCGCGATACCGGTTGCGGCCGACAGGAAATTCTGTACGGACAAACCAGTCATCTGGCTGAAATTGCTCATGGTCGTTTCGCCGCCATAAGACTGCCAGTTGGTATTGGTCACGAAACTGACGGCGGTGTTGAAGGCGAGATCGGATGGGACGGCGCCGAAGCCCTGCGGATTGAAAGGCAGTACGCCCTGCAAGCGCAGGATCGCATAAAGCAGCACGAAGCCCAATGCATTGAAAACCAGCATGGACAGAGTGAAGGAAAGCCAGCCTTGTTCCTTCTTTGGGTCGACGCCGGAAACGGCATAGAACCCGGCCTCGACGGGGCGGAGGATGGGCGAGAGGAAAGTGCGTTCGCCTGAGAAGACCCGAGCCATGTAGAGCCCGAGCGGCTTGATCAGCGTGAGAACAACAAGAAAAAGAAGGCCGATCTGCAGCCATCCGTTGAATGTCATGGGAAGTACTCCGGGGAAGGGGCGGTCAGAACCGTTCGGGACGGATGAGGGTGACCACCAGATAAGCGCCGAGCGCCAGAGCGACGGTGAGGCCGAAAATTGCTTCAAACATCAAATCACCTCAAAGCCGTTCGAGAAGCCGCGCATAAACGGCAAAAAGGCCGAAGGCACCGATGCCGACGGCAAGAAAGATCAGGTCCAACATAATCATCTCCTGGGATTGATCAGGTTGTACTCTGCTCCCCTTCCGCATCATGTTTCGATACGAAAGGCGGCTACGTGGTATAAGGATTCCATAAGGATCGCGTGGGGACCGCGACCGTCAGCTTGTCGATCGGCGAACGGGTCGGGCGCCATCGTAGGTCGCGCTGCTACAGGAAGCTGAAATCCGCGGCGGCGAGGTCTGCCTTGTGGACGTCAGCGAGCGTGATTTCGGTGTATTTATTGATGCTGATGACAATGTCATCCCCATGCTGGTCGGCATGTGCCATGAGCGCCTTGAAATTGTTGATACCCAGCGATCTGTCGATTTCGATCACGTCATGGCCTTTGCCCTTCGCATCGAAATCGGTGATCAGTTCATCGCCGAGCCGTCTCGAAACGTCGTTGTCCGCCCAATGCGCTTGGAACAGGAAATGATCGCTGCCCTTGCCGCCGCCGAGCCTGTCATTGCCGGTCCAGCCCATCAGCCAGTCCCTGCCGTCGCCGCCTGAAAGCCTGTCCCTGCCGGCATCGCCATAGATGCGGTTGGCCCGCTCATTGCCGTCGATAACGTCATTGCCGCTGCCGCCGATGAACACAACGCCGATCTTGTCATTATCGACGACCTCGAAATCGCCGCCCTTGACCTCGGAAAGCACGCGCAGCGCCTCATTGTTCCAGCGTTCGTCAGGCGCACCGGAAATATACCAGTCGGAGCCGTTGTCGGCGAGTATCATTCCGTACTGCTTGAGCGTGTTGATGATCACCCGCACTTCCGGGCTGGCATCGCCGGGGATGTGGAAATCCCCCCTGAGCCGCACGTGCATGCCGAAAGCCGCAGGCCCGTCGATGCTGTCGGCCCAGTGGCTCGCGGCTCCCACCGCCTCCATGGCGGTCAGCGCCTGGCTCAGCGTGAAGCGCAAGGCATGGCCGAGCGTGCCATTCGCATCCACCGCCGCCGCCGTCTCGTCATAGCGCGCCAGTCCGGCAAAGATGGGCAGTCCGGCGGCATCGGCGGATGTCCAGCCGTCATGCCGTTGATGGTCGCCGCCCTGCAGATCGAAAACGGCAGCCTGGCCACTCCAGCTTTGGCCGTCGAAGCCGGCATTGTAGATCTCGTAGAGCTTGCCGAGCCCGTTTGCCTGGGAACTGTCGCGCTGGATGACGATCACATGGCGATCGCCGCCGCCTTCGATCGGCGCATCGTCGGGAATGGGGAAGGGACCATCATCGCCTTCCTTCGGCCAGAGCGTTTCGATGAATTCGTTGAGCGACTGGCCTTCGGGCACGACGACATAGGGAATGCCAATCAGATGGCCGTCCCATCGCCCCGAGCCGAAATCGGCGTGTAGCCCGATGTTCGGAGAGATCGCATCGATGATCTTTTCGGAGTTCCTGGCAAGTGGAGCGAAATCCACCCGCATGTTCCATTCGCTGTCGGCGGAGAATGCAATGGCGCCGTTGAGGTCGGCACCCACTCCAAGATCCGGCTTGCTCATGCTCACTCCCCCACAGGTACCAGCACCATGGGCAGCAAGCCTGACAACTTTGTCAAATCGGAGTCGTGAATTTCCCTACCGGATCCTTAAACCTGCCGGTCGTGGCAAGCGAGTTTGTGCCGACGGCACCGGGAGAAAGTTGCGTGGCGATTTGGAAATTGCTCTCACGTGGGCGCCGCTCGCTGATCCGCGGAGGTTGGCGCTTTTGATTATTCGACCGATGACTTTATCCTGCGACCGGGGTGCGAAAGTTCGTTAATGTTCGCGGCAATCTCGAAGAAATACCGAGGCCGGGTAAATTCCTGTGCGTATGCCATAGCCCGGCTGGCCAGCCGTTGGCGTTCCGAGCGGTTTGCCAACAGTTCGAGAATTGCTGAAGGAATTGAATGCGGTCGTGTCCCGGTTCGGCGGTAGGGTTGGCTTTCCTGCAATACGAGGCTGGTGCTCGGTGCCTGCGTGCCCTATCTGTATTGGGTACTTTTACTCGTTTCGATCGTGGCAGATTTAAGAACCTGCTCCTGCCTACCACTATCCGGGAAGCGGAAGCGCGTTGTCGCCGCACCCGCTCGAGGGCACGGTGGTCGCCCACGACTGCGTCTGTCGACTTTGGCGAGCCTGGAGCAGGTTGCTTGTTTCAAATTGGAGAACAGAAATGTCGGATTTCGTCAAAATTACCTTGATCGACGGAACGGTTATCGTGGCCAAAGAGTCCGTCTCGGCGGCGGCTATCGCCAAGCGTCTCGAGAAAGACGGTTTCTTCGAGACCACCCATGTTGATTCTTCCGAGGACGAAGGAACGAAGGTGGTGATCATGCGCGCGGGGGTTTCGATGGTATCGGCCTATTCTTTGCCGCCGACAACAACCGGCGCGGTGCGGATTACCAGCGTCCCCAGCAAGACGCGAAACTGATAGTCCGGTCCAGCGCTGTCGTTTTGCAGCGATAAAAATCGTCGTTTCGATTTTCGCGCGGAACTCACGGCTGGATGGCGCGTTTCAATGAGTCTTATCACCAGCAAAAAAGGGAGACCTGCGCTCATGCCGATGTCAGCGATCCGACAGCCCGTAACGCCGCCTCACGAACACATTCTGACCGTGCAGGAGGCACTCGAACCGCTTTTCCTGAAGCTTGAGACCGAGGTCGATGTTCAGCTCATGGATGCGGCTATCGCTGCAGGCTGGTCCCCCGATGAAGCGATCAACGCGATCGACGAGCTTCGAAAACACTAGCTGTCTGTGGTCCTGATAGATCGAAACGCCTCCAACGCCCTGTCGCGAGCCAAATCGTGAGCGACCACCGGCCGGGGGTAGGTTTTGCCGGGAATCACACCAGCCTTCTGCAGCACCGATGTGGGTGCATCGAAAGGTCGATGGACATATTGATCCGGCAGGTGCTCGAGTTCAGGGCAGTAGCGCCTGACGTAAGTGCCATCGGGATCGAAAGTCTCTCCTTGCTTGACTGGATTGAAAATGCGGAACCATGGCGAGGCATCGACACCGCAGCCGGCCACCCATTGCCAGTTCATGGCATTGCTGGCGCGGTCTATATCGACCAGGGTATCCCGGAACCAGCATTCACCTTCGCGCCAGTCGATCAGCAGATCCTTGATCAGGAAGGACGCGGTGATCATGCGGACGCGATTCTGCATGAAACCGGTCTGCCAGAGTTCGCGCATTCCCGCATCGACAATCGGATAGCCGGTCTGCCCCCGTTTCCACTTGCCAAGCGTGCTCGAGTCGCCCGACCATGGGAAAGCATCGAATCGTCGGTCCATGTTGACCGTCGCCATGTCCGGCCGATGAAACAGCAGGGACCAGGAGAACTCCCGCCAGACGAGTTCGCGCCGGAAATGGGCCACATCTTGATCAAAGTGCCGTCCGGAGGCGATCCTGGTGGCATGCCATATGCGATGCGGAGATATTTCTCCCATGGCCAGATGCGGCGACAGGCCCGAAGTCGCACCCGCGGATGGAATATCCCGATTCTTCTTGTAGCCTTCGATGGTCTCAGCGAGAAATGTGTCGAGCCTGGCGAGCGCACCGAGTTCGCCAGGCCGCCAGATATCTCCAAAGCCTTTGGCCCAGTCGGGCTTCTGCGGCGACAGCGTCCAGTCCGCGAGGTTTTCGCCATCGGGTAAGTTCTCAGGCGTGGGAATTCTGGCAGGGGCGGGCAGGGGATCAGACGGATGAAACCGTGCCTCGAATGCCTTCCAGAACGGTGTGAACACCTGAAAGGGCTTGCCCTGCTTCGTCACCAGTTTGGAGGGTTCGTGCATCAGGAAACCCGCAAAGCTTCGGACATGAATTCCCCTGTCCCCGAGCAGGGATTTGATTTCGGTGTCCATGCGAATGCCTGCCTGATCATATCGCCGATTCCAGAACACCGATTTTGCGGATGCCGTCTCGATCAGGTGCTCGATGACGAAGCGCGGATCGCCTGACAGCAAGACCAGCCGGTTGCCGGTGGCCTGCAACGATCGATCAAGCGCCATCAGGGAATGATGCAGCCACCAGCCCTGCGCTGCCCCCAGCGCGCCGGCCAAGGGTGCGCCGTCCTCGCGGATGTAAATGCAGATCACCGGGCGTTGGGTGGCAATTGCAGCCTGAAGCGCGAGATTATCGTGGAGGCGAAGGTCGTTTCGGAACCACGTGATCACGGCGGCGGCATCGTATTCCGGCATTATTTCCCTTCCTCGGATCATTACGAGGTTCTACGCCGGATGGCATTCAGCGGATCAGAAGAAAATACGAGAAGGAATTCTTGATCTAGGCGGAGCGACCATGACCAGGTTTTCAAAAAGGGGCCGCTCTCCTGGCGCCGGCAAGGGAAGTCTACTCGCTGGGGCAACCATGCTCGGGGACGAACTGGAGAGCGGTCAATCTTGCAGAGGCGGGAAACATCCAAAACCCCCCTCATGCCGCCTTATAACAAGCAGGGCCACTCCGAGTTCCATCGTTGCGGAATCGCTCCGAGGAGATAGACCATGAATGTCATTTTCCTTGCCAAAACCCTCAAGAACGAAATCGTTGACGCCGGTACCGTCAAGTGCGCTGCTCCCGTTACGGGGAAGACGACCGATCAGTCGCGGTCACCATTGCGGGAGATGGGTTTGGCGTCGAGGCGCAGGAGGTGATCCAACGGTATTAGACGATTAATCCGCCGGCGGCGTGGTTGTCGTAGATGTAATGCTGGTCCTTGAATACGTTCTGGTCGCAGACTTCCGCAATCTCGGCATCGAAAGCATCCAGATAGGCCGGACCTAACGATATCACGTAAGGCATCAGCGCATCGGTCGCTGCATCGGTGAGATAGAACCGGGCATCTTCGTCCGTCAATTTCCCTTTCAGTGCCATGGTGCATCCGACAATCGCACGGTGATAATAATAGCCGCTTTTCTTCGGCCAGTCCTGCAGCAGCAGGTACGCAGCCTCCCGGGTACTCGCAACTCGTGCTACCACACGGCTCTCACCACCCATCTCGATAGTGACAGCTCTATTCCACCCGTTTGCCTGCATGTGGAGTCGACATCCCCAGTATGATCAATTGCAATCCCTCGACTCGATAGAGCGGCTTACTTGCGCGAGAGTGGTTTCCAGAGTGTGGTCGATGACGCGACCGAACGAGATCCGAACTCCGCAGTGGCGGAATATGGCGCTGAATTCCGTGCCGACACTGAGAGCTATATCGCCCAAGCTGTCGAGGCTTGCGCTTCTGCTGGTCTGCGGGAGCGGTCGCCGCTGCCTGGCATTCAGTACCGCGCATTTGTCGACCCATCGGGTGGCTCTTCGGACAGCATGACGCTTGCGATCGGCAACATCGAAAAGGAGGTCGCCATCGTCGATGTAGTGCGTCAGATCAAGGCACCCTTCGGCCCCGAAGCCGCGGTGGAGGAGCGGTGAGCCGCTAATTCGATGAGCTAGGCATCCGGATCTAGGCGATCGGCCTTCGATGACCGCTCCAGCGCATCGATCAGCATTCTTGTCTTGTCGGAGCCATAGGCGATGTCTTCGCGCGGCAAGTGAACGGTGATCTCGACATCATTCCACTTGCCGCCCTGTTCCTTGGCATAGGCCACAGCATCCTTCAGCGATGAAAACTGAACTGGCTTTGCATCGGCGACCCACATTTGCACGGAGCAATCCGTGTCGGCATAGGTGTAAAGCGTCTTGACTGGATCGAAAGCCATATCGTGTTCCTCATTCGCGGCGATGAAAAGCAGACATTATTGACCGAAGCAAGCCCGGACTGAAAGGCGGTCACACGCTACCGGACGCTTCCAATCTGCCAGCCGGTCAAATCGTGGACTTCTGCCCTTCGAAAACGAAGATCAGGAGATGGCGGGCATGATCGCCGCCGGACAGTCCGGTGACGATTGCCCTGAAGGGATCGAGTAAGCCGTTGATCGATACGGGTGAGATGAGGCAGGCATCACATTCAAAATCGAGGATGAACGGCGATCACTGACGATCATCCCGATTCGTGCAATTCGCACCTTGAGGAGGCTTATTCCCAACTGCGCATGCGTTTTCGTGGTCTGGCCATAGGTCGCTCGCGTTTTTGTCCCTGTTGCCGTTATTATCCTTGTTGCCATCGTTACCATTCTTCCCGCCGTTATTTGCAGCGAATGCAGCAGTCGACAATGCCAAGATCGACGCGGCCACAAGGACGGCGAGCTTTGAGGTGATGTTGGGGGTCATGAAATATCTCCGCATGATGTTGGTGGGCGTAAATTTTCAACAGCCGAGAGGCCCGGCGGTTCCTCGAAAGAGCAGAAGCCACGAAAACGTGATCCCGCGTGTAGGAGGATTCTACGACGCTCAAATCCCTTTACCCATCAGGTGACTGACCGGGATTTCGACAATCGAACGGCGTCACGAATGCAACAAGGGAAGGGGAATTGCCGGTGAAGGCAGTTCCACAAGTATTTGTTTTTCTTAATGAAATTGTTTGGAGGCCTCGCCCGGAATCGAACCGGGATGCAAGGATTTGCAGTCCTCTGCGTAACCACTCCGCCACGAGGCCCCACTCAATCCAACCATTAAGCTGAAAAGCTTAATTCTCCATGTGGGAGAAGGACGTTTCGACGATGTTTTTCGACCCGTCCGGCGGATGGCGGGCTTCTAACAGGAAGGCCTGCGATCTGCAAGCCGCTTTTCTGCAGTCTTTCTATTTTGAGACAGCGGTTTTCCACATCTTGCAAGGATGCCGAGGAGTCCACCGCTTTGGATGACAAGGCTGTGGGAAAGTTCTGTTTTTCCGCGTATTTTTGAAAATATCGCTTGGCAAATCGAAAAAGCATTTGTATTAGGCCACCCAACACTGCAGCAACGCAGATATTCCCTGGTAGCTCAGCGGTAGAGCATTCGACTGTTAATCGACAGGTCGCCGGTTCGAATCCGGCCCGGGGAGCCA
>JAQGJP010000006.1 GCA_028290545.1 Rhizobium sp.
CCAAAAGCGCCCGGCCCTTCGGGTGGGCCGGGATTCGGCCGCCGGATGCGTCGCAATCCTCGACCGTAACCAAGGTTACGCTCTCCGGTGTGCTCCTGCCCGGACGGTCGTTCCCGGTCCCACGCAAGAGGTCGTCATCATTGAGATTTGGTATAATCTCCAAAATCCTGCAGGTCGCCGGGCATATCGTCCGGCGACCCATGCCGATATCCGCCTGAGGTGCGGCCGAACGAATATGCGCATATTGCAGCTTCATTCGGCGGGGGAGCCATGAAGATGCCTGACGGCCAGAGTTTTGTTCTCGAAGCAAAATCCATTTCCAAGAGTTTTCTCGGCTCCGTCGCCCTCGACGGCGTCGATTTCGGTCTGAGGCGCGGCGAGGTGCATGCGCTCCTGGGCGAAAACGGCGCCGGCAAATCGACGTTGATCAAGTGCCTGACGGGCGCCTATCGCCGCGACGACGGCGCGGTCGTGCTCGATGGCGTCCATATCGATCCGCGCGATACTTTCGAAGCGCAACGGCTTGGCATTGGTACCGTCTACCAGGAGGTCAACCTCCTTGCCAATCTGTCGGTTGCCGAAAACCTCTATCTCGGCCGCCAGCCGATGCGTTTCGGCATCACCAGGAATGCCGAGATGATCAGGCTTTCCAAGGCGCTGCTGGCCCATTATGGACTGGATATCGACGTGCGGCTGGCGCTTTCCAGCTATTCGGTTGCTGTCCAGCAGGTGATCGCCATCGCCCGCGCCGTCGATCTGTCCGGAAAAGTCCTGATCCTCGACGAGCCGACCGCCAGCCTCGACGCGCATGAGGTCGAGGTGCTGTTCGGCATCATCAACGGTCTTCGCGAACGGGGTCTTGGCATCGTCTTCATCACCCATTTCCTTGAGCAGGTCCACCAGATTGCCGACCGCATCACGGTGCTGCGCAACGGCCGGCTGGTCGGGACGCGCAATAAGGACGGGCTCGAACGCAAGGAGCTTGTATCGATGATGCTCGGCCGCGAACTGATCGAGGAGACCCGAAACGCCGCAGGCGAAACCCTGCTGGCCGGCAGGGTTCGTTTCCGCTTCAGCCAGGTCGGCCGCAAGGGCAGGATTGCTCCGTTCGATCTCGATATTGCCGAGGGCGAGGTCGTCGGTTTCGCGGGACTTCTCGGTTCCGGCCGCACGGAGACCGCCGAAGTCATGTTCGGCGCCAGGCAGGCTGATCAGGGCAGCGTCGAGATCGACGGTAAGGAAACCGCGATCACTTCGCCGCAAGCGGCAATCGCCCATGGCTTCGGGTTTTGCCCCGAGGACCGCAAGACCGACGGCATCATCGGCGACCTCTCTGTGCGGGAAAACATCGTGCTCGCGCTGCAGGCGCGGCGCGGCTGGGCCAAGCCGCTTTCGCGCGGTGATCAGAACGCTCTCGCCGACCGGTATATAAAAGCGCTGGATATCCGGACCGATGGGCGTGAGAAACCGATCAAGCTGCTTTCGGGTGGCAACCAGCAGAAGGCCATTCTCGCCCGCTGGCTGGCGACCGATCCGGCCCTGCTGATCCTCGACGAACCAACACGGGGCATCGATGTCGGCGCACATGCCGAGATCATCAAGCTGATCCGCGATCTTTGTGCCAGAGGCATGTCGCTTGCGGTCATCTCCTCGGAGATCGAGGAACTCGTCGCCTACAGTTCGCGCATCCGCGTGCTGCGTGACCGCACGCATGTCGCAGAACTCAGGGGAAGCGATATGACTGCCGATGGCATCATCAATGCGATTGCGGCGGCTCCGAAAAATGACACGCATGACAAGGGGCAGAACGTATGAAGGGAGGCGCCTTGCTACGCCGATTGTTGCCGCAGATCATCACGCTCGCCATTGTTCTGCTGCTGAACGTCATCCTATTTCCCAATTTCTTCGATATCTCGATCCAGAATGGCCGCTTCTACGGCAGTTTCATCGACGTGCTGAATCGCGGCGCTCCCGTGGCGCTGATCGCCACCGGAATGACGCTGGTGATTGCTACCAAGGGCATCGACCTGTCCGTCGGCGCCGTAATCGCCATCTGCGGGGCCGTCGCCGCAGCATCGATTACGTCGGGCAGTTCACCGTTCGTGGCAATCATTCTGGCGCTCGCCATCGGCATTGCCTGCGGGCTGTGGAACGGCTTTCTCGTCTCTGTTCTCAATATCCAGCCGATCGTGGCAACGCTGGTGCTGATGGTGGCGGGCAGGGGTATCGCTCAGTTGATCACAGAAGGGGCGATCCTGACATTCGACGACCAAGGTCTGGTTTTCATCGGCAGCGGTTCGGCTCTGCACATGCCGATGCCCGTGCTTATCTGGGTCGTGTTTGGCCTCGCCGTCACAGTCCTCGTCCGAAAGACCGCGCTCGGACTGCTGGTCGAGGCGATCGGCATCAACAGGAAGGCGAGCCAACTCTCCGGCGTCAAGACCACCGCCCTGCTGATTGCAGCCTATGTGCTTTCCGGCCTGTGCGCGGCGATTGCCGGACTGATCATTGCCGCCGACATCAAGGGGGCGGACGCCAACAATGCCGGCCTCTGGCTGGAGCTGGACGCCATCCTGGCCGTCGTTGTCGGCGGCAATTCGCTGCTCGGCGGACGTTTCAGCATCATCGGCTCGCTGATCGGCGCAATGATCATCCAGGCCATCAACACCGGCATTCTCACGTCAGGCTTTCCACCGGAATACAACCTTATCATCAAGGCCGTGATCATCGTGGCAATCCTGATCATCCAGTCGCCGCGGATCGCCGATATCACGCATTTCTTCAAATCGCGCAAATCAGCCGGGGAGCGGGTGCGATGAAGACCCGGTACCTGCCGCTGATCGCCACCGTGCTGATCTTCCTGATCGCCTACGGCATCTGTTACACACAATATCCGAATATCCTGTCGACGCGGGTGATCGGCAATCTTCTGACTGACAACGCCTTTCTCGGCATTGCCGCCGTCGGCATGACCTTCGTGATCCTTTCCGGCGGTATCGACCTGTCGATCGGCTCGGTGATCGCCTTTACCGGCGTGCTGATTGCCGTGCTGCTGCGCGATACCGGCATTCATCCATTGGTGGCATTCCTCTTTGCGCTGGTGATTGCGACCGCTTTCGGCGGCTTGATGGGCGCGATCATCCACTATCTGGAAATGCCCGCCTTCATCGTCACGCTGGCAGGCATGTTCCTGGCCCGCGGCATGTCCTTCGTGCTGTCGATCGATTCGATCCCGATCAGCCATCCTTTCTACAAGACGTTGAAATCCTTCTATTGGGTTGTGCCCGGCGGCGGCCGACTGACCCTGATCGGCGGCGCAATGCTGCTTGTGTTCATCGTCGGGGTCGTCATTGCCCATCGCACCCGATTCGGCACCAATGTCTATGCGCTTGGCGGCGGCCTCCAGACCGCGCAGCTTATGGGCGTGCCGGTCGGCCGCACCACGGTGCAGATCTACGCGCTCTCGGGCTTCCTTGCCGGGCTTTCGGGCATTGTCTTCTCGCTCTACACGTCGGCCGGTTATTCGCTCGCCACCGTCGGTGTCGAACTCGATGCGATTGCCGCGGTGGTCATCGGCGGCACGCTGTTGACCGGCGGCGCGGGCTTCGTGGCGGGCACATTGATCGGCATCCTGATCCAGGGGCTGATTCAAACCTACATCACCTTTGACGGCACGCTGTCGAGCTGGTGGACGAAAATTGCAATCGGCTTGTTGTTATTCGCCTTTATCCTTATGCAAAAGGGGATATTGCTGATTTCGCGTCTGGAACGAAAAACATAAGGGGAGGGTGGACTTTGCGCAGGGGGGTGCTTGAAACTGTCATTTCGGGAAAGAAGACGAGGACCAGTCACGCACAGGTTGTCGATGAACTCGGTCGTTCCATCATCTCGGGCGAGTATCCCGTTGGTGCAACCCTGCCTGGCGACCTTGACCTGGCCCAGAGGTTCAAGGTATCCCGCACCGTATTGCGCGAGGCAATGAAGACGCTGGCCGCCAAGGGACTGATCGTGCCGCGCGCCCGTATCGGTACGCGCGTGACGCCCAAGACCCAGTGGAACCTGTTCGACGGTGACGTTCTCACATGGCATTTCCACCACGGCGTGGACCATGAATTCCTCAATCATCTGAGCCAGATCCGCCTTGCATTCGAGCCGTTCGCAGCAAGCCTTGCCGCCGAGAACGCCACCGAGCAGGATGTTGCCGAGCTTTTTCGCCTGGCAGAGGAGATGGGAGCCCCGGATCATACGCCGGAGACGCTTGCGCTGGCCGACTTGAAATTCCACCTGTGTATTGCCGAAGCGTCGCGCAATCCGTTCATGCGCACCGTTGGCAGCCTGATCGAGGCGGCACTCGTCGGTGTCTTCAAGCTCAGTTCGCCTGCATCCGGCGAAAGCCGGCGGGAAGAGGTATCGATCGCTCATACGAAAATCGTCGAGGCAATTGCAGCGCGCGATGCTGCCGGAGCGGCTGAAGCGATGCGCGCAGTGATCATTACCGGTCGCGACAGGGTCAGGACGGCGCTTGCCGAGCAAGCGTCCTGACTGTACAGCGGAATTTGGGCACGCATCTTGAAGATTAGACCCCTTGGCTTTAGGTTACGGCCAATTGAAATTACCCTGGCCCTGATTTGTGACCGAAATTGTCGTCATCTTTATACTCCTTCTAATCAATGCTTTTTTCGCGATGTCAGAAATGGCCATCGTTTCGTCCAGCAAGCCGTTGCTGCGGCAAAGAGCGAAGCAGGGAAATACCCGCGCCGCCACGGCCCTGCGGCTGGCCGAGGACTCCGGTAATTTTCTTTCGACCGTCCAGGTCGGCATCACCCTTGTCGGCATCCTCGCCGGCACTTATGGCGGCGCTTCGATCACCGAGAAACTGGGTCCCGTGCTTGACCGGTTCCCGGTCATCGAACCCTATGGGCACCTGCTGGCGGGGGTGATCATCGTGACGCTGATTACCTATTTCTCGGTCATCATCGGCGAATTGATACCCAAGCAACTGGCCCTCAGGAATGCCGAGGCGATCGCGATGCTCGTCGCTGGCCCGATGTCCATTCTGTCCAGGATCACGGCACCCGTCGTCTATCTGTTCGAAATGTCGGCGCGACTGCTCATGCGTCTGATGGGCATGGTCGGCAGCGACAGCGAAGATGTGACGGAGGCCGAGGTTCACGCGGTCCTCGCCGAAGGCGCTGAAAGCGGGGTGTTCGAGAAATCCGAGCACGAAATGCTCCGCCGCATCATTTCGCTGGCCGACCGCTCGGTGAAATCGATCATGACCCACCGGACGGAAATCGTCGCGCTCGATATCAAGGATTCACTCGAGGAAGTGATCAATGTCGTCAAGGAGGCCGGTCACTCGCGCTATCCCGTGACCGACGGCAGCACCGATGCGGTGATCGGCGCCGTTCGTGCCAAGGACATCCTGCGCGCGTCCCTGGCGCCCCGGGCCTTCCACATGAAGAACTACATGCAGGACATTCCGACCATTCCGGAAATGACCACCTGTCTGAAGGCGTTCGAGATATTCAAGGCGTCGAAGATCCACATGGCGGTGATCGTCGACGAATATGGCTCGACCGAGGGCATCGTGACGTCCGCCGACCTGCTGGAAGCCATTATCGGTATCCTGCCTTCCAATTACGACGATGTCGACGACATTCTTGTCCGCGAGCGCGACGACGGTTCATGGCTGATCGACGGGCGTACGCCTATCCACGAAATGCAACTGACCTTCGGCCTCGATGACATGTCCGCGGAGGAAGGCTACGAGACGATTGCCGGCTTTCTGGTGCAAAAGCTTCGCAAGAATCCGGTCGAAGGCGACAAGCTGGAAGAATACGGATACCGTTTCGAGGTGATCGACATGGACGGACGCCGGATCGACAAGATCCTGATGATGAAGGTCGGCCATTCCTCGGCGCCTTACGAATCGGGCTGATCTATCCTGTTTTCCCCGAAACTGGTAATTCGCCTGAAAAGGTTTGGGAGAATCGAACATGGGTGATCGCGTTCTGGCGGTGGTGCTGGCGGCTGGCGAAAGCAAGCGGATGAACTCCGCCAAGTCAAAGGTATTGCATACGATCGGCAACCTGCCGATGATCTCGCATGTGATGGCGGCACTTGCCGAGACGGGCGCCGACCAGGTGGCGCTGGTGGTGGGCCGCGACGCCGAGCCGGTGATCGCGGCGGCTTCATCCGGCGCGCTGAAAATCACCCCTTTCGAGCAGAAGGAGCGTCTGGGCACCGGTCACGCCGTGCTCGCCGCGCGGGACGAAATCGAAAAGGACTACGACCAGATCCTGATTGCCTATGGCGACGGTCCGCTGATCGAAGCGCCCCCCCTTCTGGAAGCGCTGGAGAAGGTGCGCTCAGGTTTCGACGTGGCGGTGATCGGCTTTCACACCGATAAGCCCACCGGTTACGGGCGCCTGCTGGCAAAAGACGGAGAGCTGGTTGCCATCCGTGAGGAAAAGGACGCGACCGATGCCGAACGGCAGGTGACGCTCTGCAACAGCGGGCTGATGGCGATCAACGGCAGGAAAGCGGCCGCGCTGCTATCGAAAATCGCCAACAACAATGCCAAGGGCGAATATTACCTCACCGATATCGTCGAGATCATCCGCAGCGAAGGTGGCAAGGCAGCGACCGTCGAAGCTCCGGCCGACATCGTCGCCGGCTGCAACAACCGCGCCGAACTCGCTCAACTCGAGGCGATCTGGCAGAACAAGCGCCGCCACGAACTGATGCTTTCCGGAGTGACGATGATCGCGCCCGAAACCGTGTTCCTGTCCTATGACACGAAAATAGGCCAGGACAGCACGATCGAGCCGAATGTGATTTTCGGGCCGGGCGTGACGATCGAAAGCGACGTTGTCATCCATGCCTTCTCGCATCTGGAGGGAACCTACGTTGCTTCGGGGGCAACGGTAGGCCCTTTCGCGCGGTTGCGACCGGGGACCAATCTGGGAGCCAAGGCAAAGGTCGGTAATTTCTGCGAAGTCAAGAATGCGGAGATCGGCGAGGGCGCCAAAGTCAGCCATCTCAGCTATATAGGGGATGCGACCATCGGCGCGCGCGCCAATATCGGCGCTGGCACGATCACCTGCAACTATGACGGCTTCAACAAGTTTCAGACGCGCATCGGCGCCGATGCGTTTGTCGGTTCCAATAGCTCGCTTGTGGCTCCGGTCTCGATCGGCGACGGCGCTCTGACCGCTTCCGGCAGCGTGATTACAGAGGATGTGCCCGCTGGGGCTGCAGCCTTTGGAAGAGCACGCCAGTCCACCAAGGAAGGCTATGGCACGGAGATCATGGCGAGGAACAAAGCCTGGAAGGAATCGAAGAAGCAGTAGCCGCGTTAACACAAGATACCGAATTTGATCTCTTAAACGTTGCCGTGCGGCGATTTTCCGGTAACAAGCGTTTGATCGAATATTGTAGGAGGTGCAGATGTGCGGCATTGTCGGGATCGTCGGGGTTAGGCCGGTTGCTGAGAGGCTTGTCGATGCCCTCAAGCGGCTGGAATATCGCGGCTATGATTCCGCCGGCGTCGCCACCGTCCATGACGGCAGGCTCGATCGGCGCCGCGCCGAGGGCAAGCTGTTCAATCTCGAGGCCCGCCTTGCCGGCGAGCCGTTGGCCGGCAATTCCGGCATTGCCCATACCCGCTGGGCGACCCACGGCGTACCGAACGAGGCCAATGCCCATCCGCATTTCAGCGGAGGCGTGGCGGTGGTGCACAACGGGATCATCGAGAATTTCGCCGAGATCAGGAACGAGCTGATCGCCAGCGGTGCGGTTTTTGCAAGCCAGACGGACACCGAGGTCGTGGCCCAGCTGATCTCGGCCAACCTCAAGGCCGGCATGTCACCGCGCGCCGCGGTGCGAGCGATGCTGAAGCGGGTGACCGGGGCCTATGCGCTGGCGATCCTGTTCGAAAGCGATCCGGATACGATCTTTGCGGCCCGCTCCGGACCGCCGCTGGCAATCGGCTATGGCGACACCGAAATGTACCTCGGATCCGATGCGATCGCATTGGCGCCGTTCACCAGCCAGGTGGCCTATCTCGTCGATGGCGACTGGGCGGTGATTACCAGGACGGGCGCCGAGATCATGGATTTCGATGGCAACCCTGTCCAACGGATCCGCCAGCAATCCACTGCGTCAGCCTATGTCGTCATCGACAAGGGCAATCACCGGCATTTCATGGAAAAGGAGATCTATGAACAGCCGGAAGCGATCTCGCACACGCTCGGCCATTATATCGATTTCGCCGAGAGCCGCATCCGCCCTGTCGCCGGCATCGACTTTACCAACCTTGCCAGCGTTGCGATTTCCGCCTGCGGCACCGCATATCTCGCGGGACTGACGTCAAAATACTGGTTCGAGCGCTACGCACGCCTGCCGGTCGAAATCGATGTCGCCTCGGAATTCCGCTATCGCGAAGTGCCGCTGGTTGCCAATTCGGCGGCTTTGTTCATCTCGCAGTCGGGCGAGACGGCCGATACGCTCGCCTCGCTCCGCTATTGCCGCGAGGCCGGATTGAAGATCGGCGCCGTTGTCAACGTGCGGGAATCGACCATTGCCCGCGAATCCGATGCGATCTTTCCGATCCTGGCCGGCCCCGAGATCGGCGTTGCCTCGACCAAGGCATTCACCAGCCAGTTGACGGTGCTTGCATCGCTGGCGATCGCCGCCGGCCGGCAGCGCGGCACCATTACGCCCGAGCGGGAGAAAGCCCTCGTCGGCCACCTCGCCGAGATGCCACGGGTGATGAGCGCGGTGCTCAATCGCATCCAGCCGAAGATGGAGATGCTGGCACGCGATCTTTCCAAGTTCAAAGATGTGCTCTATCTCGGTCGCGGCACGAGCTTTCCGATCGCCATGGAAGGCGCGCTGAAACTCAAGGAAATCTCCTACATTCATGCCGAGGGCTATGCGGCGGGCGAACTGAAGCACGGGCCGATCGCGCTGATCGACGAGAACATGCCGGTGATCGTCATCGCCCCGCATGACCGGTTCTTCGAGAAGACCGTTTCCAACATGCAGGAGGTGGCGGCGCGGGGCGGACGGATCATCCTGATCACTGATGAGGCGGGTGCTGCGGCAACCGATTTGCCGACCATGGCGACGATCGTGCTGCCGGATGTCGATGAGGCTATCCAGCCGATGATCTTCGCCCTGCCGATCCAGCTGCTCGCCTATCACACCGCGGTGTTCATGGGCACGGATGTCGATCAGCCCAGGAACCTGGCGAAATCGGTCACGGTCGAGTGATAGGAGTGAAAAGGCCCTTGTGCGGCGCAATAGTGCCGCGCTAAGATTTTGGCGTGTGGACGAACTGGATTTCGCAATGAATGATATGCCGCCCAAATTGCCAAAGCCGCCTCTCGGCGTCCGGATGCGCAACAACTTCCTGACTGGCTTGATCATCTGCGCACCGATCGCCATCACTATATGGCTGACCTGGACCTTCATCCACTGGGCCGACAGCTGGGTGAAGCCCTATATCCCGGCCCGCTTTTCGCCAGAGCATTACGTGAAATTTGCCGTGCCGGGCTTCGGCCTGCTGATTGCGGTGATTCTGATCACCATTATCGGCATTCTCGCCAAGAACCTGATCGGCCGTACGATCGTCGAGTTCGGCGAGTCCGTGCTGGCGCGCATGCCGCTGGTGCGTTCGCTCTACAAGGGTCTGAAACAGATATTCGAGACGGTTCTGCGCGAGCGCAGCAACTCGTTCAAGAAAGTCGGCATGATCGAATATCCGTCGCCGGGGCTCTGGTCGATGGTGTTCATCGCCACGGATGCGGCAGGCGAGATCGCCTCGCGTTTCAACGACAAGGGCATGGATATGGTCGCGGTTTTCCTGCCGCCAACACCTGTACCGACAGCGGGATTCCTGATCTTCGTCGAGCGGAAAAAAATCATGGAACTCGATATGGGACCCGAGGATGCCGCCAAGCTGCTGATTTCGGGGGGGCTGGTATCACCGGAATGGACGCCCGGTAAAATTGACGCGCCGATTGTCATCCAGCGTGCAGAAAGCGAATCGCTTCATCCCGCCGGAAAAGATAAAGTAGCGTCCTGATCGCTTCGCCACGCGGGCTTGTCAGTTCGGGGTCGCGTTCCAGCAGGTAATGCGCGTCCTTGCGGGCGATTTCGAGCAGGTCGCCATGCGCTTCCAGGCTGGCGATTGCAAAGCCCGGCGTGCCGGACTGACGCGTGCCCAGCAGCTCGCCTTCGCCGCGCAGGCGCAGGTCCTCTTCGGCAATCAGGAACCCATCCTCAGTATCCCGCATGATCTTCAGCCGTGACTGGGCGTTTTCACTGAGATTGCCCTTGTAGAGCAGGATGCAGCTTGAGGCCTCGCTGCCACGGCCGACGCGGCCACGCAACTGGTGGAGCTGGGCAAGGCCAAACCGCTCCGCATGCTCTATGACCATGATCGTCGCATCCGGCACATCGACGCCCACTTCGATGACCGTGGTGGCAACCAGCAGCCGCGTCTCGCCGCTCTTGAAGGCCATCATGATCGCGTCCTTTTCCGGTCCGCTCATGCGGCCATGGACAACCGCGGCCTGATCGCCGAATGTCTGGGCGAGGATTGCGTGCCGCTCCTCCACCGACATCAGCGGCGTTTCCTCGGATTCCTCCACCAGCGGGCAGATCCAGTAGATCTTGCGGCCCTCGGCAACAGCGCTTCTCAGGCGCTCGATGATCTCGCCGACCCGTTCGGCCGGCATGATCACCGTCTGGATCGGTTTGCGGCCGGCGGGCTTTTCGGTGAGCTTGGAAACGTCCATGTCGCCGAAGGCGGCCAGAACAAGGGTGCGCGGGATCGGCGTCGCGGTCATTACCAGCATATGTGGCGAGATGCCCTTGGCCGTCAGCCGGAGACGCTGGTGAACCCCGAACCGGTGCTGCTCGTCGACCACGGCCAGCAAAAGGTTGTTGTAATTGACGGTGTCCTGGAACAGCGCATGCGTGCCGATGATGATCTTGGCTTCGCCCGATGCGATCCTTTCCAGGATGTCCTCGCGTTCGCGGCCTTTGGTCCGGCCGGTGAGGATTTCGACGCTGACGCCGGTCGTCTTGGCCATCTGGCCGATGGTGGCGAAATGCTGGCGGGCGAGAATTTCCGTCGGCGCCATCAGCACCGCCTGGCCACCGCTTTCGATCGCCGCCAGCATTGTCAGCAGTGCAACGACGGTCTTGCCGGAACCGACATCCCCTTGCAGCAGCCGCAGCATCCTGTCCTGGCTGGCCATGTCGCTCAATATGTCGGCAATCGCGTCTTCCTGGCTGCCGGTGAGGGAAAAGGGCAGGGTATCGATGACCCCGCTTGAGAGCTCACCGGTGGGCGATACCGGCGTGCCGGGCGTCTTGCGGAGCCGCGCTCGCACCAGCGCCAGCGACAGTTGTCCGGCCAGGAATTCATCATAGGCAAGCCGGCGCCTTGCGGGCGCCTGAGGATCGACGTCGTGGGCATCGCGTGGGTCGTGAATCTGCCGGAACGCTTCGGTGGCTGGCGCAAAACCCTGCTGGCGGACCAGCGGCGGGTCCTGCCATTCCGGCAAGTCCGGCACGCGGGCGACGGCGGCCTCGATGGTCTTCCTCAGCACTTTCGGCGACAGGCCGGCCGTCAATCCATAGACCGGCTCGATCAGCGGCAAGGTTTCGCCTTCCGAGATCCTGGCGATATGATCCGGATGGACCATCGACGCACGGCCGTTGAACCAGTCGACTTTGCCGCTGACCATCACCGTTTCGTCGATCGGCAGGGTCTTGAGCAGCCAGTCGCCGTGCGAGCGGAAATAGACGAGCGCCAGTTCCCCCGTGTCGTCGTGCAGGAAGATCCGATAGGGGATGCTCCTGTTGCCGCGCGGCGGCGGCTGGTGCCTGTCGACCCGGGCGGTAACGGTGACGATCGCGCCCTGCGGTGCAAGCGCGATCCCCGGCTGCTTGCTGCGATCGATCAGCCCTGACGGCACATGGAAAAGCAGGTCGATGATTCGGCATTCCTCAAGCGACTCGCGACCGAGCAGTCGTGCATAAAGTTCGCCCGTCTTCGCGCCGATACCGGGCAGCGAAGACAGCGACGCGAAGAGGGGATCGAGGACGAATGGGCGCATGGCTGCATTTCACCTGCTGGAAGATTGATTTGCAAGGCTGACAAGCCGGTTTTCAGGTTATATAGAGGGCATCTTTCACAGATGGAACTCTCTCCCGATGACCGGTACCAATCGCACCAGCGCCGAGCTCGACCCACGCCGCAGGCGCACGCTGTTTCGCGCATGGCACCGCGGCATCCGCGAGATGGACCTGATCTTCGGCCAGTTCGCCGACAATGAGCTTGGCAGACTCGACGAGACGGAACTCGAGGAATTCGAAGGCATTCTGGCCGAGGATGACAACGATCTCTTCAAATGGATCTGCGGTGACTTGGCGCTGCCGGTACGGATGCGGACGCCGCTGTTTTCGCGCATTTCCGCCTTCCGGCCCGATGAGGCGTTTCGCCTGGGCAGAGCCGCTGTTTAAAGCAATGCATTACAAATTAAGGCACGCCGCATGATCCCCGGTTTCGATCCCGCAAAAATTCTCGGGGACAGCAAGAGCTTCACTATCGGCAACGTGCCGCCCGGCATGGAGGCGCTGGTCCTGGCCGAGCTGGCGCAATCCGGAGCTCCGATCGCCTATGCGCTTTCGGATGGCCAGCACATGGCCGATCTCGAGCAGATGATCGCCTTCCACGCACCGGAAATTCCTGTGCTGACCCTGCCGGGCTGGGATTGCCTGCCCTACGACCGGGTGTCGCCGGGCACCGATGTCTCCGCGCGGCGCCTTGCGGCACTCTCGCTTCTGATCCAGCATGCCAGGAAACCGCATCCGGCCATCGTGCTGACGACGGCAAACGCCTTGGTGCAGAAACTGCCGCCGCGCGAAGCGATCGCCGCGATGGGCTTTTCGGCCAGGCCCGGCCAGACGATGCGGATGGAGGAGGTTGCCGCCCGTCTTGAACGCAACGGCTTCGACCGCAATGCGACGGTCCGCGAGGTTGGCGAATTCGCCGTGCGCGGCGGCATTCTCGACGTCTTCATGCCTGGCGAGGAACAGCCGCTGCGGCTCGATTTCTTTGGCGATACGCTGGAAACCATCCGGTATTTCGATCCCGTCACCCAAAGGACGACGGGGCAGGCAAAATCGATCGAACTCAACCCGATGAGCGAAGTCTCGCTCAATCCGGACATGATCAGCCGCTTCCGAAAGAATTACCTGACGCTGTTTGGCGCGGCCACCCGCGACGATGCACTTTATCTGGCGATCTCGGAAGGCCGGCGCTTTGCCGGCATGGAGCATTGGCTGCCGCTCTATTACGAAAAACTCGAGACGCTGTTCGATTATCTCGGCGCTTTCCGCATCCTGACCGACCATACGCTGCAGGAATCGGTCAATGAGCGCTTCACGCTGATTACCGATTATTACGAGGCGCGGCTCGAAACCGGCAAGCAGAAGGGCATGACCCAGGGCGCGCCCTACAAGCCAGTGCCGCTGGACCAGCTCTATCTTTCGGACGAGCAGGTGATGCTCGAACTGCGTGGCAGGGGCGCGATCCGGATAACGCCGTTCAACGAGCACGAGGGCGAGGCACGCAAGGTCGTGGCGATCGAGGCCCGGCCGGGCATGCGCTGGGCGCGCGCTGGCGAGCAGAAGCAGGATGAAGACCGCGTCAATGTCTTCTCGGCGGCCGTCAAGCACATCGCTGATCATCGCGCCAAGGGCGACAAGGTCGTTATCTCCGCCTGGACCGAAGGTTCGCTCGACCGCTTGTTACAGGTGCTCGGTGAGCATGGGCTGGAGCGCGTTGTTGCCGTCGACAGCCTTTCCGATGCGATGAAGCTGAAGCAGGGCGAGGCGGCATCGGCCGTGCTGGCGCTCGAAGGCGGGTTCGAGACCGGCAAGCTTGTCATCATCGGCGAGCAGGATATTCTCGGCGATCGGCTCGTCCGACGCTCCAAGCGCAAGCGCCGCGCCGCCGATTTCATTTCTGAGGCGTCTGCGATCGAGGAAGGCAGCATCGTTGTCCATGCCGAGCACGGCATCGGCAAGTTCATGGGATTGACGACGATCGAAGCTGCGGGTGCGCCGCACGCGTGCCTCGAACTGCAATATGCCGGCGGCGACAAACTGTTCCTGCCGGTCGAGAATATCGAGCTTCTGTCGCGGTTCGGGTCGGAACAGACCGAAGCACAGCTCGACAAGCTCGGCGGCGTCGCCTGGCAGGCCCGCAAGGCAAAGCTCAAGAAGCGGTTGCTCGACATGGCGGCCGGACTGATCAAGATCGCCGCCGAACGCACGATGCGGCATGCGCCGGTGCTGGCCGCACCGGATGGAATCTATGACGAATTCTCCGCCCGCTTTCCCTATGACGAAACCGAGGATCAGGCTAACGCCATCGAGGCCGTGCGTGACGATCTCGGGGCCGGCCGTCCGATGGATCGCCTGATCTGCGGCGATGTCGGCTTCGGCAAGACGGAAGTGGCGCTGCGCGCCGCCTTTATCGCCGCGATGAATGGCGCCCAGGTGGCCGTGGTCGTACCGACCACGCTGCTGGCGCGCCAGCACTACAAGACATTTTCCGAGCGTCTGCGCGGCTTTCCCGTCAGGGTGCGGCAGGCGTCGCGCCTCGTCGGCTCCAAGGAGCTTGCAGAAACCAAGAAGGAACTCGCCGACGGCAAGGCCGATCTGGTGGTCGGCACGCATGCGCTGCTCGGCGCCGGCATCAAGTTTGCCAATCTCGGCCTGCTGATCGTCGACGAGGAGCAGCATTTCGGCGTCAAGCACAAGGAACGGCTGAAGGAGCTGAAATCCGATGTGCACGTGCTGACGCTGTCGGCAACGCCGATCCCGCGCACGCTGCAACTGGCGCTGACCGGTGTCCGCGAACTGTCACTGATCACCACAGCGCCGGTGGATCGCATGGCGGTACGCACCTTCATTTCGCCTTTCGACCCGCTGGTGATTCGCGAGACGCTGATGCGGGAACACTATCGCGGTGGGCAGAGCTTCTACGTCTGTCCCCGTATTTCCGACCTTGAGGAAATCCAGACCTTCCTGCGCGAGGCCGTACCAGAACTCAAGCTCGCAGTCGCACATGGCCAGATGCCGCCGGGCGAACTCGACGATATCATGAACGCCTTCTATGACGGCCAGTACGATGTGCTGCTATCGACCACGATCGTCGAATCAGGCCTCGACGTGCCGACCGCCAATACGCTGATCGTGCATCGGGCCGATATGTTCGGGCTGGCGCAGCTCTACCAGATCCGTGGCCGCGTCGGCCGTTCCAAGGTGCGCGCCTTCGCGCTGTTTACGCTGCCGGTCAACAAGACGCTGACGACGATGGCCGACAAGCGGCTCAAGGTGCTGCAATCGCTCGACACGCTCGGCGCCGGCTTCCAGCTTGCCAGCCACGACCTGGACCTGCGCGGGGCGGGCAACCTGCTCGGCGACGAGCAGTCCGGCCATATCAAGGAAGTCGGCTTCGAACTCTACCAGCAGATGCTCGAAGAGGCGGTTCTGGAGATCAAGGGCGACGAACATGTGCAGGATTCCGGCTGGTCGCCGCAGATCGCCGTCGGCGTCTCGGTGATGATCCCGGAAAATTACGTGCCGGATCTGCATCTGCGGATGCAGCTCTATCGCCGTCTTGGCGAATTGCAGGATCTCAAGGAGATCGACGGTTTCGGCGCGGAATTGATCGACCGCTTCGGGTCGATGCCGATAGAAGTCGAGCACCTGTTGAAGATCGTCTATATCAAGACGCTCTGCCGGATGGCCAATGTCGAGAAGCTGGAAGCCGGCCCGAAAGGCATCGTCGTGCAGTTCCGCGACCGGACATTCCCCAATCCGGCAGGCCTTGTGGGCTTTATCGCCACGCAGGGATCTCTCGCAAAGATCCGCCCGGATCATTCGATGTTTTTGGCGCGTGATCTGCCGAAGCCGGACAAGCGGATGGCGGCGGCGGCGGTGCTGATGACGAAACTGGCGGAGATCGCAGGGCAGGGGTGAAATGCTAATTTTCAATATTGAGAGGAAGCAGTCGCAATCTTGTCCGACTCGGATCGACCGTCAAAAGAGCGCCTTCAGCAAGTTCATTTGACGACTGGTGTAGCGCTGCAATCACCGTTGTTCCAATTGCAGCTGGCCTCAAATCATCTGAGCTAATTTGAATAACGCTGGGCCTGCCGCCATGCATGACGGCGAGAATGGAACCAAAATCAAGATCGTTGGTCATCACATATATTCAAATTCGGCCGCATACTTCATGATTTCCACGTCGGGCGCCGAAACTGACCCAACCTGTGACCAATGCACGGCCGCAATATTTTGCGATTTGAGAAAGGTGACCCAACTCGGCGACAAATTCATGTCGATCAGAATTTTCATCAGGTTGCGAACACGACTTCACGCTCTTCCGCACGCCACGCTGCATAGAGCAGAGCCTGCCGAATGTCCTGATCATCGAGATAAGGATACTCCTCAAGCAGTTCCAGTGAAGTCCGGCCGGCTCCGATCTGGCCAACGATCATGCCGACCGTGATCCGCATTCCTCGAATGCAAGGCCTTCCACCCATGACGTTCGGGTCCTGAGTTATACGATCCAATTTGTCCATGATCGACCTCGGCTATCCATGACGGTAATATAATCCGAAAGTTCCAGGCCGTCACCCCTCGCTTATCTTCATCTCCGCGATCTGCCGGAGCGCATTGACGATCGCCTCCACTGGCTGGGCGCCCGTCACGGCGTATTGATGATCGAAGATGAAGCAGGGTACGCCACTGATTCCCATGCGCTGGGCATGGGCCGTTTCGGCTTTGATTGTTTCAAGGTCGGTATTATCCGCGAGGCGCTTTTCGATCGTCCTGCGGTCCATACCTGTGTCAACGGCAATCTGGGTGAGCGTCGATCGATTGCCGACGTCGAGACCGTCGACAAAATTTGCCTTGAAAAGCGCACGCACGATCTTGTCCTGCATTTCGGAGCCAATCAGGCCCGCCCAGTGAATCAGCCGGTGCGCATCGAGCGTATTCGGGAAGATCTTTGCCTTCTCCAGTGCAAACGGCAGACCGATCTCCGCACCGAGCTTGGTCAGCATTTCGTGCGAGCGCCGCACGGCATCCGCGCCGCCGATCTTTTTCGCCAGATATTCGAATGCATCGACGCCTTCGGGCGGCGTCGTCGGGTCCAGTTGATAGGGTTTCCACGTAATATCCGCACTCAACGCGTCCTTGACTTCGTCAAGTGCCAGCTTGAGGCGTTGCTGGCCGACATAGCACCAGGGGCAGACGACGTCCGATACGATTTCGATATCGATATGCACTTTATCCATGACCAATAACTCTATTGAACCCTGTTATCCCACCAGACCGACAATTGCGCGCCATACAACGGCAGATAATCCGGGTGACCGATATGTTTCCAGCGTGCAATCCATTGCTCGCCGATATGAAAAAGCGGAATGACGTAATGGCCCGAGATCAGCAATCGGTCATGCGCCCGGATTGCGGCCTGGAATTCCTCCGGATCATGGGCGGCAAGGATAAGGTCGATCATGCGGTCGATATCCGGGTCGGCGACCCCGGCCATATTGTCCGATCCCTGAACGTCCCGCGACGCAGAACCCCAGCGCGATATCTGCTCGATACCGGGCGAAAGTGTCGCTGCATAGGTGCGCATGATCATGTCGAAATCGAATGTCTGGCTGCGTTCCTGATATTGCGCGTCCTCGACGGTGCGGATGGTGGTGGAAATGCCAAGGGCGGCCAAACTGCGCTGATAGCCGATGGCGATCTTTTCCTGGTCGGGATTCTGACACAGGATTTCAAACGCCAGCGGTTTGCCGGACGAATCTCTCATCCGGCCATTGCTGATCTCGTAGCCCGCTGATCGGATCAGATCATATGCCTGTTTCAGGACCTTCCGGTCCCGTCCCGAAGCATCGGTTGCGGGCAGTTGATAGGTGCCGTCGAGAATGGTCCGATCGACCCTGTCTTTTGCCGGGCCAAGGAGAGCGAGTTCCTTTTCGCTGGCTGGCCTGTGGAAGCTCGAAAGATCGGAGTTCTGCCAGAAGCTTTGCGTCCGGGTATAGGCATTGCCATAGAGATTCTTGTTCACCCATTCGAAATCGAACGCCAATGCCAGCCCCTCGCGCAATCGCCGGTCGGCGAAGACCTTCCTGCGGGTGTTGAACACCATGGCGTAGGTGTTGGCGGGCAGTCGCGGCCTGAAACCTTCCTTGATCACGTTTCCTGCCAGAGCAGCCGGAAAATTATAGGATTGCTGCCAGTTTCGGGGCGAGCCTTCCTTGTAGATATCGACCTCGCCCTTCTTGAAGGCCTCGAACAGCGAGTTTTCCTGCAGGAAATACTCGACGGAGATCTGGTCGAAATTGTCGAAGCCGACCTTGGAAGGAATATCCCTGGCCCAGTAATTCGGATCGCGCTGGTAGACGATCTTTTCGCCCGGACGGATCTGCTTGATCAGATAGGGTCCGGAGCCGACTGGCGGCGTCATCGTGGTCTGATCGAACGTCTCGACCTTGGTCGCATGCCTGGGCAATACTGGCGACAGCGCAAGCAACAGCGGCAGTTCACGGTCCGCCTCTTTCTTAAAGGTGAACCGGACCGATCGGTCGCCCACCTTCTCCATTTTTTCCACCTTGCTCAAACGGTTCGAGAAGGGGGGGCGACCCTTGTCACGCAGGAGCTCGAAAGTGAAAATCACGTCATCGGCGGTCAGCGGCTGGCCGTCCGACCACTTCGCCTTCGGATTGAGATTGAACTGGATGAAGCTTCGGGCAGCATCCCATTCCACGGTTTCGGCGAGAAGGCCATACATGCTGAACGGCTCGTCGCGCGAGCGCATCATCAGCGATTCGATCACAAGATTGCCGAGTTCGGGATCCCACATGCCGCGCACCGTGGTTCGCTGTGCCTTGATAATGAAGGGATTGATATTATTGAAAGTGCCAACCACACCGAAGGCAAGCCTTCCGCCCTTCTTCACATTCGGCCTCACGTAAGGGAACGACTTGAAATCGGCCTGCAGGGCAGGGGTCCCATGCATCGATATGCCATAAAGGGGCTCGGCTCCGGTAGCCGGAATCGAAAAGACCAGAAAAATCAGGGTCAGCAACACTCTGCGCAAGACGATCGACCTTCCTATGGCAATGCGATTCACGCTGCCGAGATTATCAACTGTGCGGCATATATCCAACTGTCGCTACGCATTTCAGAAATAATCGCCCGACGGGCCCAAAGAAATGCTGGATATATTGGAAGGGCCGATGTAACAGGTTGTCCAACAGCACGGCGGGTCATGTATTTGCCTCATTTGACCCGCAGGTGGGCTCCGGCTGAACGGTCTGGGAGCCCCGGCCGCCAGACATTCAGGAGACGGGATATAAATATGAGCTTCCAATTCAAAGCCGCCATGCGCACGACGATTACCGCCGCATCCTTCGCAGTCGCAGCGATTGCCGCGACAGGAACTGCCTCCGCGCAGCAGGCGCCGGCCACGCCGCAGGGCTGGTTCAAGATCTGTGACAAGACTGACGGCAGCGATGTCTGTTCCGTGCGCTTCATCCAGACCGCAAACACCGGACAGTTGATCACCGCCGTTGCGCTGGTTACCGTTTCGGGCAAGATCAACCGCAAGTTCATGCAGGTTTCGGTACCACCGGCCCGTCTGATTCCCCCGGGCGTCCTGATGCAGATCGATGGCTCCAAGGGCACCAAGCTCGATTATGGCGTTTGCATGCCTGATCTGTGCATCGCCGAACTGCCGCTGACCGATGGAATCATCGCCAACCTCAAGAAGGGCAGCGAAGTGGTGTTCACGTCGGTCAATTTCCAGCGCATGCCCAACCCGATCAAGATTTCGCTCGGAGGCTTCACCGGCGTTTTCGATGGCCCGGCCATGGAACAGTCCAAGCTGGCGGAACGCCAGAAGCTGCTGCAGGAAGAAATGCAGAAGAAGGCCGGCGAAGCACGCAAGAAGCTGGAAGACGCACAGAACGCTGCCAAGCAGCAGTAGTCCATGCAGCAACACTCTGCATGACAATCAAAGCCCGGGAGCGACCTCCCGGGCTTTTTTGCTTTTGCCTGGTCGTATTCGAGTCAAACCTGTCGGTTTTTCACCCGGCATCCAGAGCCGGTCGGCCGCCCGACGATCCGTCGCCCATGCCGGAATTATCCTGAGCTTCAAGACGGCAATCAGTCCGGCTCTGAAGCACTACCGGCAAAATACGGGCCGTTGAAGGTGGCGTCTTAGCGCGGAACTCATACAGGGCAGGGACCAACCATGGCCCTGCCCGATATCGGCAGGATCGATCAGCGGTCGATCGTTGTCATGTTTGTGTCGCTGTAGCGCTGTCCGGATATTTTTCCCGACGACAAGGCATCGTCCAGCGATGCCATCTGCGCCACGTCGAGCAAGATGCTCGCGGCGGCGACATTTTCCTCGAGATACTTCCGCTGCTTAGTGCCGGGAATCGGTACGATGTCTTCACCCTTGTGCAGCAGCCAGCCCAGTGCGACCTGACCCGGTTTTGCGTCGATTGCCGAGGCTATGTCGCGCACCGCCTGCGCTGCCTTGACGTTCGCGTCGAAATTTGCGCCCTGATACCGCGGGTCACCGCGCCGAAAATCACCCTGAGGATAGTCCTCGGCCCGTTTGACATCTCCGGTCAGGAAGCCGCGTCCGAGTGGGCTGAACGGCACCAGGCCGATCCCCAGTTCGCGCAGCAGCGGTATGATATCCGTTTCCAGGTTTCGCTCCCAGAGTGAATATTCACTTTGCAAAACTGAGACCGGATAGGTGCTGTGGGCCCGTCGAATATTTGCCATACCGGCTTCCGAAAGGCCGAAGAACCGAACTTTGCCTTCCTGAACCAGATCTCCGACGGTGCCGGCAACATCTTCAATCGGCACGGCGGGATCGACGCGGTGCTGGTACAGCAGGTCGATATGATCGGTGGCGAGCCGTCTCAGGGAACCATCCACGACTTTGCGAATGTTCTCCGGCCGGCTGTTTACATCGGTGCCCATCTGCTTGCCGCCTTCGAGGCGAAAACCGAACTTGGTGGCTAGGACCACCTGATGACGCCGACCTTTCAGAGCCCGCCCCAGCAACTCTTCATTGGTAAACGGCCCATAGACTTCGGCCGTGTCGAGAAACGTGCAGCCGAGGTCGATTGCCCGGTGCAGAGTAGCAACCGATTCGGTCTCATCCGCAGGACCGTAGGACTGGCTCATTCCCATGCAGCCAAGACCGATTGCGGAAACTTTCAAACCCTGATTGCCGAGCTTGCGCGTTGTCAGTGTCATAATGGCCGTCCTTCATCATCATCATACCGGCCCGTGTCGGAACCATCGATGCTGTTTATCCCAAACCAATGGAATTCCAAATGCCTGAAAGTCCGGATTTCCATAGGTAGCGTCCCAACCGGCTGTGATCTCTGGTGCATCGCTAAGTTCCATAATCTATCTTATGCGACATTGTGATGTAGCAGCCATGGTGGCTTGGTTCGAATTGCTGTATCCCTTTTCCTACCCTGGGATACGCAGCCATGCCCTCAGCCGCGTGACAGACTCTGCCTTGAATTTCAGCAACGCATTTCGCACCTGGCCGATTTGGCGCATCGCCCATTCGAACCACGGATAGGTCAGAAGCTTTTGGCGGCCGGCGTGATAGATGCGCTCGACCAGGAGGAAGGTCATGAGATAGGCAAGGACCAGCAGCGCGATACCGATGATGATGCGGCCCCGCGCAATCAGCACCAGGGCGAAAAGCTTGAGCGGCTCGGCGATGGCGAACGGAACGGCAAACAGTATCAGGATCGTCAGGCGCGGCAAGGATGCGACCGCGGCAGTAAAACGCGCCATCATCCGCCATGTTGCGATCCAATCCAGCATCGGGCGGTACAGCGGCCGCGCAAACTCGTCGATCAGCAGGATAACCGCAACGACGATGCGAAATGGCCAGAGCAGCATTCGCAACGGAGATTTTGTATCTGATGGAGGGGCCACGTTTTCCAACGTCCGATGCTGGGCAGATTCTGATGGTTAGATAGAACCTGCCAAGCACGATTTCAGAATAATTCGTCAGGCGGGAATTGAGCCGAGGTCGCCGCTGCCGGCGTTGCCGTCGTGATTGCCGCTGATGATCTCGCGCTTGCCGACATGGTTGGCGGCCCCGACAAGGCCTTCCTTTTCCATACGCTCGACCAGCGAGGCCGCACGGTTATATCCGATGCCGAGACGGCGCTGAATATAGGATGTCGAGCATTTCTTGTCGCGCAGGATCACCTTGACGGCCTTGTCATACAGATCGTTGCCATCCTCGGCCGCCATGTCGCCCTTGTCGAACACGGCGCTGTCCTGTTCTTCGGCTTCGTCGTCGTTCTCGTCATTGGTGACGGTCTCGAGATATTCAGGCCTGCCCTGGCATTTCAGGTGTGCCACGACCTTCTCCACCTCTTCATCGGATACGAAGGGCCCATGGACACGGGAAATACGACCGCCGCCGGCCATGTGCAGCATGTCGCCCTGCCCGAGCAATTGCTCTGCCCCCTGCTCTCCCAGGATCGTACGGCTGTCGATCTTCGACGTCACCTGGAACGAGATGCGGGTCGGGAAATTGGCCTTGATGGTGCCGGTGATGACGTCGACCGAGGGACGCTGGGTCGCCATGATCAGGTGGATGCCGGCAGCGCGCGCCATCTGCGCGAGCCGCTGGATCGCACCTTCGATTTCCTTGCCGGCAACCATCATCAGGTCGGCCATTTCGTCGACGATGACGACGATATAGGGCATGGGTGCCAGATCCATCTCCTGGCTCTCGTGAATTGCTTCGCCGGTGCCCTTCTCGAAACCGGTCTGGACGATCGCGGTGACCACCTCGCCGCGCTCGCGCACCTGGGCGGCCCTGACATTGTAGCCATCGATGTTGCGCACGCCGAGGCGCGACATTTTCCTGTAACGATCCTCCATCTCGCGCACCGCCCATTTCAGCGCCAGAACCGCCTTTTTCGGATCGGTCACGACTGGTGTCAACAGATGCGGAATGCCATCATAGACCGACAATTCCAGCATTTTCGGATCGACCATGATCAGCCTGCATTCCTCCGGCGTCAGCCGGTAGAGCAGCGACAGGATCATCGTATTGATCGCCACGGATTTGCCCGAGCCGGTGGTGCCGGCGACCAGCAGATGCGGCATCTTGGCAAGCTCGGCGATCACCGGTTCGCCGCCAATCGTCTTGCCGAGGCAAAGCGGCAGTTTGAATCCGGTCTTGGAGAAATCCTGCGAATCGATCAGTTCGCCAAAATAGACGGTTTCGCGCGTGGCATTCGGCAGTTCGATGCCGATGACATTGCGGCCGGGCACGACCGCGACGCGGGCCGAGAGCGCCGACATCGAGCGGGCGATGTCGTCGGCCAAGCCGATGACGCGGGAGGATTTGACACCCGGTGCCGGTTCGAATTCGTAGAGCGTCACGACGGGTCCGGGCCGCACATGGATGATCTCGCCACGAATGCCGAAGTCTTCGAGAACGCTTTCAAGAAGGCCCGCATTGCGCTCCAGCTGCTCCTGCGTCATCACGACACCCACGGTCTCCGGCGGATCCTGCAACAGGCTGCGAGGCGGAAATTCGTAGTCGCCCTGGACTTTTTTCAGATGCGAGATCTGATCGATCTTGAATGGTTTGGAGATGGCAACGCCGGATACTTCAGCGACCGCAGGCTTGGTTGGTTCGGCTACAGAAACCGGCATTGGCGGAACTTCGGTCAGCACGTCCGGAATCGTATTTTCGGCGGGCTTTCTTGCGATAATCGGCGCTTCTGACGACATGGGAGTCTTGCGCATGCTCCAGGGCCAGGACGGCGCGGGTTGCGCAACCGATGTGGTCGGCTTCGTAAGCCCTCGATCAGCAACCGGGAGAACTGGCTTTGGCGCAGGCATGGCGTCCTTTGCCGAAAGCGCCAGCGGCGCCCGGCATTCGATTGCCTTGTACATCGACAGAACCGAGGGCTCCTGCTGAACCGGCTGCTCATTGATCCGCGTCGATGTGACTGCTGCAATCTCACGGAGTACTTCGACGTCAGGCGCGGCTGGCTCTGATTCGGCAGAGAATTCCATCGATTCCCAGAATGCGAAATCGGATAGCGGGCTAAAGACGGCACTGGCGTTCCCGACGGGCGCTGGTGCTATGACTGTGTCGTCATTCGCCGCCTGTGCCGAATCGATTACCGTCTGTTCGAAACGTTGAACCACCGGCACATTTGCCGGCGCAGCACCCATTTCCATCCCGCCCTGCAGGATCATCATGGTAGACAGCACCTCGCGGAGTTGTTCCACGGAGGGCGCCTCAGTCGCTATTTCGGCCCGGCTCCCCTCCGGCTCGACGGCAGATGAAGCGACCGGTTGGGAAGCTGATATTTCACGCTCGGGAGTGCGCGTGAATCTGATGTTCGGCGCCAGGAAAAAATGGCTGTCGGCATTGCCCATCCGTTCTCCCATGGCTCTCAGCCGCCGCACGCCCTCGCCCTCCGCAGACGACGCCTGGTCCTGGCTAGATCGATTGTTCTGTTCTGCATTGTTGAAGGTGGCGGGAGGAAAGTTGGTTCTGGGAATGCGCATGGGACCTTCAAGTACACGAGAAACGGCTTGTCACCTCCAACGAATAGGAAATGAAGGTTAAGAATCCCTTGTCGCATGATCTCCGATATCTTGGGGGAGATCCCCCGCATAAGGCCTAATATTTAATAAATACAACGGCTTATGTTGCTACATAAGTATATTTTCATACGACGGTCCGACCGCCACCCCCTGCCCGATGGAGCGACTGGAATTCGACGTCGTCCGAAGACGAAATTAATGTTTTTCTGATTAGAAATATACGGTTTGGTTACGCCAATATCATATATTTAGGTGGAACCTGCGCTTGGTCGATTTCCGGTAGCGCGAGACTTACGCTATCGGCGCCGTCAGCATTTTACGTCTCTCGAGTAACGAGTCCATGACCGCATGAGCATCCCGAAGCTGAAAGACCAGGAAATCGGCGCCCTGCCCGACCCAGCCGGTGATATGGCGCTGTTTGGCAGGTCTCGGGAGGAACTGGACTTCTGGATCAGTTGTGTCGGCGCGCCGTTGGTGATCGTTGAAAAGCAAACGCTTACGGTTCGCAGCGCCAATCGCAACGCTTCGATCTTTTTCGGAATGGAGATCGAAGCATTCAGCAAGTGCCCCATCAAGACACTGGTCGGAGAAGAAGCTGCCCACATGCTCGGTCAGATCTGGAGCAACGCTCCCGTCGGTGTTCCTGGCGAGCCGTTCCTTGTCCGAGGTCTGGTGCAGGAGCAGCAGCGGCTGTTGATGGTGCAGGTTACCAAACTGGTCGTCGAAGGCGAGCCGGTAAGGCTCTTCACTTTCAGCGACGCGCCGCCCGAAGGGTCCATCGCTCTCGCCGGCTGGCAGGAAAATATCATTGCCATGCTCAACTGGCTGCCCTTCGGCTTTGAGATCGCCAGTACCGACGACCAGATCCAGTTCGCCAATTCGCGGTTCAATACTTTATTCGGCTATTCGCAGGATGAGGTCGAGAGCATCGAGGACTGGTGGCGGATGGCCTATCCGGATCCGGATTATCGGCAGTTTGCCCGATCGAAATGGGCGACCGAGATCGCTGCGGCAAGGGCGGAAGACCGGGAAATGACGCCGTTCGATCTGCAGGTCGCTACCGCCGGAGGCGGCCGCCGGACGATCCAGTTCCGCCACCGCACCATCGGCAATTTCAACGTCAATCTCTATCTCGACGTCACGCAGGAACGCGCATACGCCCAAGAGCTCAAGACGCTGGCCGAAACCGATCCGCTGACCGGCGTACTCAACCGGCGTCGCTTCTTCGAGGAAGCCGAACTCCTTTACGCGTCAGGAGGCTCCGCGTCTTTGCCGGTAGCCTTCCTGATGCTGGACATAGACCATTTCAAACGTATCAATGATGCCAATGGGCACGGCACAGGCGATCTGGTGTTGGTTGAATTCACGCGCCGCTGCTGCAGCGTCATTCGTCCCGGCGACAGCTTCGCGCGCTTGGGCGGAGAGGAATTTGCCGTCTTGCTGAACTATGCAGACAGCAAAGTCGTCGAGGACATCGGAGAGCGTATCCGGGCGGTGATCAGCCGTATGCCTTTCGACATCGATGGCACGAAGCTCGATGTGACCGTCAGCATCGGCGGGGCAATTTGCGGCCCGGTCGAAGAAAGCGTCGAAGCGACGATATCCCGCGCCGACAAGGCGCTTTATGCGGCGAAAAATGCCGGGCGGAATCGGGTTGTCGTCTGAGATATCCCCTCGGCCGGTTACTTACTCGGCTGTTTCTTGACGCCTGTCAGGAGTTGGGGGCGCCGCGTACGCAAAACAATTTCCGCGGCTGTCGCTACTTAATAAGCTGCGCATGAATAAGTGGTAAATTTCCGACATAAAAAAAGCCCGGTGCGGGAGGAGGTGCACCGGGCTTCGTGTATTGACCAACGACTGGGAGGAGGAGTGTCGGTGGTCGCCGCAAGAGGTTCGGGAGGAGGTGAATGTCTTGCTGAGATAAAGATAATGCCGCATCGCAAAAATATCAAGAATTTATTTTGCGATGCAGCAATAATTTGGTCTATTCGCCTGACTTCGGCAGGGCCCGTTGGAAAAGCCGGGACAGCCGCCCCGCGAAGTCACGCGGATTCGACGGTTTGTCACCATCCAGTATCCTTGCCTCGTCGAGAAGCAACCAGGCTGAATCCTTTCGGAAACCGTCATCATCAAGCGCTGCGATTGCCTTGACGAGGAAATGTTCGGCGTTGATTTCCAGGACCGGCTTTTCAGCGGTCTGCAAACGCCCCGCTCCCTGAAGCAGTTTTTCAAGTTGGCGGTCGAGTCCATGCTCGGACGCCACCAGGCAGGATGCGCTTTCCGTCAGGCGATCGGATACGCGAACATCCGAGATCTCGTCAGCCAGCGTCTCCTTTGCAAAACCGATAAAGGCAACGACCTCCGCCGAAGCGTCTGCATTTTTCTCCGGCGCCTTGCCGTCAGCGGTCGCTATCTGATCAAGGTCGGCAAAGCCTTGCGTAACCGACTTGAACGCCTTGCCCTCAAAATCCGGCGCATTCTGCACCCAGAAACTATCGACGGGATCGGTGAGCAGGAGCACCTCGATTCCACGTGCACGATAGCCTTCGATCTGGGGGGAGTCTTTGATCTGAGCGAGATTGCTGCCCGTCAGGTAGTAGATCGCCGTCTGCCCATCCCTGATGTCGCGCGCATAGTCGGCGAGCGAGCGATAACCGTCGCCGGAGGCAGTGGTTCGGAAGCGCGACAGGCTCAGCAACTGGGCCCGGCGCTCCGAATCGTCATAGAGGCCTTCCTTGAGTACGGTGCCGAACGCTTCCCAGATTTTCAGGAATGCCTCGCTATCGGTTTCGGCAAGTTTCTCCATGGCCGACAGGATTCGGCTGGTGACGCCCTTGCGGATCGCGGCAAGGATCGGGCTCTCCTGGATCATCTCTCTGGAAATGTTGAGCGGGAGATCCGCCGTATCGATGATGCCGCGCACGAATCGCAGATAACGCGGCAACAGTTCCGCCTCGTCGGTGATGAAGACGCGCTTTACATAGAGCTTCATGCGCCCCTTGCGATCCGGATCGAAGAGGTCAAACGGCTGCGATCCGGGCACGAACGCCAGCGCCGTGTATTCGTGCCGGCCTTCCGCACGGAAATGGACGTTCAGCGCCGGATCATCATACTGTCCCGAAATGCCACGGTAGAAATCGGTATATTCCTCGGCGGTGATGTCATTCCTGGATTTCGTCCAAAGCGCCTTGCCATCCGTGACCGAGGTCGGCTCGGCATCGGCTTTGTCGCTGATCTGGATCGGCACGGGGACATGACCGGACTGTTCCCGGATAATGCGCTCCACCGTCCATTTGCTGGCATAGGTCCTGGCATCGTCCATCAGGTGCAGGATGACGCGCGTGCCTCTCGCCGGTGCCTGATCGAGGTCAGCCTCGGCGATCGAGTAGCTGCCCTTGCCATCGGATGACCAGAGCCAGGCCTCCTCCGTTCCAGCTTTCCGGGAGACGACGTCAACGCGCTCGGCCACCATGAACGAGGAATAGAAGCCGACACCGAACTGCCCGATCAGTTCGGCGCCCTCGCTCGCTTTGGCCGCCTCGATGCGCTCCATGAACGCGCGCGTTCCCGAGCGCGCGATCGTGCCGAGCGCATCGATCAGTTCAACGCGACTCATGCCGATGCCGTTGTCCTCGACCGTCAGGCGATTTTGTTCCTCGCTCAGGGACACCAGAATTCGGGCGGGCGAATCGTCCGGCAACAATTGCGGCGAGGCTATTGCCTCATAACGCAGCTTTTCACAGGCATCGGCGGCGTTCGAGATCAGTTCCCGCAGGAAGACATCCTTGTCCGAATAGACGGAGTGAACCATCATGTAGAGAAGGCGGCTGACATCCGCTTCAAACGTGTGTTGCTCGGCGGGTTTTTCGAAAGTTGTCGTCGTCATGATATCGACCTCTGCATACTGTCTAAAATCGCCGCAGAAATGGAGCGTTTATCGCACGTATTCAAGACCGGAAACGCCGCCCTCGTGGGAAAGTTTGTACAATCGCGGGCTTTGCAACGGCGCGATCTTTCGTCGCCGACAGTGGCGACCAGATGATATTGCCAAAGCCAGGCTCTCATGAAAGACTGATTACCGGGCAGGATCATCTCAACGACAACAAACTGGGAGGAATTTTCAATGACATCCGTAACTCTGCATCCCTCGATCGACGGTGGCATCAAGGCCGGCAGCGGCTCTTTTGCCGGTGGGACCCTGTCGTGCCTCTGCACGAGCAAGACCGTGCGTCTGAAGGTCAAGGGCGATGTTGCGCACAATCACGCCTGCGGCTGCACCAAGTGCTGGAAGCCAGATGGAGCGATAGTCTCGGTCGTCGCCGTCACAGGATCCGACAATATCGAAGTGCTTGAGAATGGCGACAAGCTCGCCGTGGTGGATCCCTCGGCGTTGATCCAGCGGCACGCCTGCAAGGAATGCGGCGTCCACATGCATGGACCGGTCGTACGCGACCATGCCTTCAAAGGCCTGTCCTTCATCCATCCGGAGCGCTTCGCCGAGAGCGGTTCGGCGGCACCCGGCTTTGCCGCCTTCGTGTCGTCGGTCATCGAATCCGGCGTCAGTCCGTCGAGGATGGACGGCATCCGCGCCCGCTTCAGGGAATTGGGTCTTGAGCCCTATGATTGCCTCAACCCGGCGCTGATGGATTATCTGGCGACAGTGGCCGCCAAGAACGCCGGCACATTCAAGGAATAGCGCAAACAAGAGCGGGCGAGGTTGGACCTCGCCCTATTCCTCCATTGTGTTATTTCAGATTGTTGCGACGCTCGATTTCTTCTGCCGACGGGTCCTGAAGTGCGAACGAACCAGTCTTCACCGCACCGGCGGGTTGATAATGAGCCAGTATCACGCCAGTCGGGAAACTGCGGGTTTCCACGAGCTTGAGCGCTGCCGGCACTGTTCCGTTGTCGAACAATCGTTTGCCCTTGCCGAGCAGCAGCGGAAAGATCAACAGCCGGAACTCATCGATCAGGTTGTTCTCGAGCAACGTCTGGATCAGATCGCTTGAACCTTGGATCAAAAGATCAGGGCCATCGCTTTTCTTGAGCTCAACAAGCCTTGAGACCACATCGTGGCCGAGCGACTGGCTGTTTTTCCATTGAAGTTCCGGGTTGGCGCGGGTCGCGACATATTTCGTGACGCTGTTGAAGAGTTGCGCGATCGGCTCTTCGGCACCCGCCTTGGGCCAGTGTGCCGCGAAAATCTCATAGGTCTTGCGACCGAGAAGCAGGTCGAACGGCCTGTCGAAGAGCTCGCCCATTGCGCCACCGAGGGCCTCGTCGAAATAATGGAACGTCCATCCGCCAAAGGCAAAACCGCCGGTTGGGTCCTCTTCAGGGCCCCCGGGGGCCTGCATGACGCCGTCGAGGCTGACAAACACCGCTGCAATGATCGTTCGCATGACTATCTCCTTAAACGTGAGCTCGAATATGAGGCTCTGCATCAAGGACGTCACGGAAATTCGTCTGCCGACAAAGTCGCCAGCATTTTTCGCGGCAAAAATCAGACAGGTTCGAGATCGCCCCGCGCCCAGCTTTCCCGGGTTTCGGCCATGAAATCGGCAAAGCGCTGTTCCTCGATCGCCTTGCGGATGCCGCTCATCAGGTCCTGGTAATAGCTGAGATTGTTCCACGAAAGCAGCATGCCGCCGAGCGCCTCGCCGGAGCGCACCAGATGGTGGAGATAGGCGCGGGAATAATCGCGTGCCGCCGGGCAGGAGGATTCCTCGTCGAGCGGCCGCATGTCCTCGGCATGCCGGGCATTGCGGATATTGACCTTGCCGCGCCGGGTGAATGCCAGTCCATGCCGCCCGGAACGGGTCGGCATCACGCAATCGAACATGTCGATGCCACGCGCCACGGATTTGATGATATCGTCGGGCGTGCCGACGCCCATCAGGTAGCGCGGCTTTTCTGCCGGCAGATGCGGATTGACCGTGTCGATCATCTCCAGCATCACGTTCTGGGGCTCGCCGACCGCAAGCCCGCCGATCGCATAGCCCTTGAGGTCGAGTGCCCTCAGTGCCTCGGCGCTTTTGACCCGCAACTCAGGCTGGTCGCCCCCCTGGACGATGCCGAACATCGCCTTGCCTGGCTGGCTGCCGAAAGCCACCTTGCAGCGCTCCGCCCAGCGGACGGACATTTCCATCGCACGCTCGATTTCCTTCGGCTCGGCCGGCAGCGCCAGGCATTCGTCGAGTTGCATCTGAATATCGGAACCGAGCAGCCCCTGGATTTCCATCGATCGCTCCGGCGACATATGGTGCATGGAGCCATCTAGAAAGCTCTTGAAGGTCACGCCCTTCTCATCGAGCTTGCGCAGCGCGGACAGTGACATGACCTGGAAGCCGCCGCTGTCGGTAAGGATAGGATGCTGCCAGCGGATCAGTTCGTGCAGGCCGCCGAGACGGGCGATTCGCTCCGGGCCGGGCCGCAGCATCAGGTGATAGGTGTTGCCGAGGATGATATCGGCACCCGTCTCGCGAACCTGGTCGAGATACATGGCCTTGACCGTGCCGACGGTTCCGACCGGCATGAAAGCCGGCGTTCGGATCGAACCGCGCGGCATGGTGATCTCGCCGCGCCGGGCCTTGCCATCGGTCTTCAGGAGCTGGAACTTGAATTCGGTGTGCATCAGTTTTTCCGTGTCAGCAGGCTGGCATCGCCGTAGGAATAGAAGCGATAGCCGGATTTTATGGCATGCGAATAGGCCGCACGCATCATGTCGAGGCCGCAAAAAGCCGACACCAGCATGAACAGCGTCGAGCGCGGCAGGTGGAAATTCGTCATCAGCCGGTCGACCACCTTGAAACGATAGCCCGGCGTGATGAAAATATTGGTATTGCCCGACCAGGCCTGCAGGCGACCATCGTCGTCCGCCGCACTTTCGAGCAGACGCAAGGACGTCGTGCCAACCGAGACGATGCGGTTGCCGCGTGCCCTGGCCGCATTCAGCGCGTCCGCCGTCGCCTGGTCGATATGTCCTGTCTCGTAATGCATCAGATGATCGGACGTATCGTCGGCCTTCATCGGCAGGAAGGTGCCGGCGCCGACATGCAGCGTCACGAAGCGGCGCTCTATTCCCTTTTTATCCAGTTTCTCAAACAGTTCCGGCGTGAAGTGAAGACCCGCAGTGGGCGCTGCGACAGCCCCCTCTTCCCTTGCGTAAATCGTCTGGTAATCGGCCCTGTCCTGCGGGTCTTCCGGGCGCTTGGAGGCGATATAGGGCGGCAGCGGGATATGGCCGACGGCGTCAATCGCTTCGTCCAATGCCGGGCCTGAAAGATCGAAGCCGAGCGTTACCTCGCCCGCCTCACCCTTCTCCATGATCGTCGCATCGAGCGCGCCGAGCAGGCAGGCATTGCCCGCATGGCCGAACTGCAGCCGGTCGCCCGGCTTGATGCGCTTGCCCGGCCGGGCAAAAGCCTTCCAGACACTGGCGCCCGTGCGCATATGCAGCGTCACCGAGACCGGCACGATGCTCTCGTCCCGGATGCGTATGCCTTCGAGCTGTGCAGGGATCACCTTGGTGTCGTTGAAGACCAGCACATCGCCTGGATCAAGCAGATCGGCGAGATCGCCGACGCTGCGATCGGCAAGCTCCGGGGGGGTGTCGGGATCGACGGTCAGCAGGCGTGCGGAATCACGCGGCGACGCCGGCCGCAGCGCAATCCGCTCGTCGGGGAGCTCGAAATCGAAAAGGTCTACGCGCATTATGAACTCTCGACCTCACCCTTGGTAAGGGCGGGGGTTATTCCAAATGAAAACCGCCCCCGCGATTAGACGCGGAGGCGGCTGATGTCCATAAAAAAGCGATCAGGCAGCGACGTCGGCAGCAACCTTCATCGAGACGATTTCATCCGGATCGACGACCGGTTCGCCCTTCTTGATCTTGTCGACAATTTCCATGCCTTCCAGCACCTGACCCCAGACGGAGTACTGCTTGTTGAGCCATGGTGAATCGGCCAGGCAGATGAAGAACTGCGAATTGGCGGAATTCGGAGCCTGCGAACGGGCCATCGAGCAGGTGCCGCGCAGATGGCTGATCGCGGAGAATTCAGCATTCAGGTCCGGCTTGTCGGAGCCGCCCATGCCGGCGCGGCGCGGATCGAAGGACTTGCCGCCCTTCTTGCCATATTGCACGTCGCCCGTCTGCGCCATGAAATCGTTGATGACGCGGTGGAAGACCACGCCGTCATAGGCGCCTTCGCGCGCCAGTTCCTTGATGCGCGCCACATGCAGCGGCGCAACTTCCGGCATCAGCTGGATGACGACCTTGCCCTTGGTGGTTTCCAGGATGATGGTGTTTTCGGGATCCTTGATCTCGGCCAATTGAATTCTCCTTGTTTGTAAGCTGTCTCTTGTAATTCGCGGAAATACCACGTTATCTTCCGACGGTGACCTTGATCATGCGGTCTGGATCGGTGACTGCGCCATTGTTGTCGTTGTCACCGCGCTTGATCTTGTCGACGTACTCCATGCCGGAAACAACCTTGCCGACGACGGTATACTGGCCGTTGAGGAAATCGCCCGGCGCGAACATGATGAAGAACTGCGAGTTGGCGGAATTCGGATCCTGCGAACGGGCCATTCCGACGATGCCGCGCTGGAACGGCACATTGGAGAATTCGGCGGGCAGGTCGGGCTGGTCCGAGCCACCCATGCCGGCACTGCCCGGCTGGAAGTTCTTTTCCATATTGCCGAATTTCACATCGCCGGTCTGAGCCATGAAACCTTCCATCACACGGTGGAAGGCGACATTGTCATATTCACCCTTCGCGGCCAGATCCTTGATACGCGCCACATGCTTTGGAGCGACATCGGGCATCAATTGGATCACCACCGGTCCGTCCTTGAGCTGGATGGTGATCTCGTTAGGATTGGCGAATGCCTGGGTGGCGAGGCCGATCAACATCAAGGCACCGGCGGCGATGGATTTCAGGAAGGTCATGAAAGCTCCGTTATATGTTGAGGGCGTTCAGCGTTTGCGTTTGGTTTGCAGCGCCTCAAGCACTGGTTTGGGCACGAATGCGCTGACATCGCCGCCCATGGCCGCGATCTGCCGCACCAATGTGGCGGTTATCGGCCGCGAGGCCGTGCCTGCCGGCAGGAACAACGTCTGGACATCGGGGGCCATCTGCCGGTTCATCCCCGCCATCTGCATTTCGTAGTCGAGATCCGTTCCATCGCGCAATCCGCGGATCAGCACTTTGGTTCCATGGGCGCGAGCAGCATGGACGACCAGATTATCGAACGAGACGACATCGACATCGGCGCTGCGGCCCGGCAGAACCTCGCTCAGGGACTTGCGGATCAGTTCGGCGCGTTCGTCAAACGAGAAGAGCGGGGTCTTCCCCGGATGGATGCCGATGCCGACGACCACTTTCGCGGCGATGTTCAGCGCCTGCAGGAGGACGTCCAGATGCCCGTTGGTCATCGGATCGAAGGAGCCGGGATAGAAGGCTTTGGTCATGTTCTGCCTGCGGAAAAAATATTCGCGCCTTTTGTCATGGAAGCCGCGCGCATGCAACTGGATTCCGGCTGTATCGGTCAAGCTGCCGGAAACCTGAACCGCAGATGAACGCGCCATTCAGAGCCGTGTCACGGTGCGCGTGCTTATATAACGTCAAGTTCGGAGAGCAGCGAAACATCAACAAGAAACGCCTGTTCCCAAGGAAACACAGGCCAGGTGCAGAAAATGGAACAACAGTTCCCACGAAGCACACCCGGCAGCGAAACGGAAGGATGGACGACGATGATGTACTTGACGCTGACCCTGATGGCAGGCCTGATTTCCGTTATGTTCGTAGCCACCGCAGTTTCGTCCGTCGTCAATGCAGTGCGTGAGAGTTACGCCGCGCGTGACGCTCTTTCGCGCCGTGCCGCAGTCTGATCAGAATTTCGACCTCCCCCCAGGCGCGGGCGTCCCTCCCCTCCCCGCTGGCCCGCGCTTATCGTGGAAACCGGACGGCCATCCCCTGCCCGTCCGGTTTTTTCGCGATCATGATCGGTAACATGCTCTTATTCGAAATAAATATGGTTATCCGGTCATAAGTGGGATTAATATCCCGGCACGGCATCTGGCCGATGCGCCATAAGTAGGGTGCGGCGTACCGTTGACGGCGAAGTCGGCGCGGTCGATGCTTTAATGCCGATGCTCGGTGGCCAGGGCGATGGGCGCAGAGCTGGAGTAGGTCATTGACCGGAAAAGAAATCCACGCCATTCTCATTTATCTTTCGCGCCTCCACATCGCGCCTCCAAAATCTTAACGATATTTAAAACCCTTGCAGAACATAACTGGAACATATAGTGTTTGTTCCAGATTTGTTTCGCGATTCTGCGAGGGCACCGATGCTGACGAAAAAACAACAAGAACTTCTGCTCTTTATTCACGAGCGCATGAAGGAATCCGGCGTACCGCCGTCATTCGATGAAATGAAGGACGCGCTCGACTTGGCGTCGAAATCCGGAATTCACCGTTTGATCACGGCACTGGAGGAGCGCGGCTTCATCCGCCGCCTTCCGAACCGGGCGCGAGCGCTCGAGGTCATCAAGTTGCCGGAGGCCTATTCCCCGAGCATAAGGCCGCCGCAAAAGGGTTTTTCGCCCAGCGTGATCGAGGGGTCGCTCGGCAAGGCGCCGCCTGTCCCGCAGCCCAAACCCGCCGCCAATGATTCCTTTTCCGATTCGGTGGCAATTCCGGTCATGGGACGGATCGCTGCGGGTGTGCCGATTTCGGCGATCCAGAACACCACGCATGAGATTTCGGTGCCCGCCGGGATGATCGGCAGCGGCGAACACTATGCCCTGGAGGTCAAGGGCGACTCGATGATCGATGCCGGAATTCTCGATGGCGATACCGTCATCATCCGCAACGGCAGCACCGCGAGCCCAGGCGATATCGTCGTGGCGCTGGTGGACGACGAGGAAGCAACACTGAAGCGCTTTCGCCGCAAGGGTGCCTCGATTGCCCTCGAAGCCGCCAATCCGGCCTATGAGACCCGTATTTTCGGGCCCGACCGGGTCAAGGTTCAGGGCAAGCTGGTCGGTTTGATCCGCCGTTACCACTGAGCGAAATGGCACGGGCTCGGGCGAGCCGCCGCCGCGTCGCCGACGGGTGACCAGCGTCGATTTCCGCAGGCGTCGTCATTTGCCTCATAGCCCTGGCTTTGTTGCACATTTGCAGCACTTCCGCTATGCAATTCCGATATATGGGCAGGTGTACAATTTCCTGAATTTCCTAGCGAGCGGCGCCGAAAGTCTTTTGTCATCGGCTGTTCGGCTGCGGTTTCCGTGAGATTGGACATTTTAACGCCAGAATCCGCCACTAGCGCGGACGGCAATGGATGGCTTGCCCGATCCAATTGTGTGCGACAGGAGACTGCATGAGCAACGAAAAAAAGAAGGTGGCGCTGGTCACAGGGATTACCGGCCAGGATGGCGCCTATCTTGCGGAACTGCTGCTGGCAAAGGGCTACATCGTCCACGGCATCAAGCGTCGCTCTTCGTCGTTCAACACCAGCCGCATCGAGAATATCTATCAGGACCCGCATGAAGAGGACCAGCGCTTCATCCTGCATTACGGCGACATGACGGATTCGACCAACCTGATCCGCATCGTCCAGGAGGCCCAACCCGACGAGATCTATAACCTTGCGGCCCAGAGCCATGTGCGTGTCTCGTTCGAGACGCCGGAATATACCGCCAATGCGGACGGTATCGGCACGTTGCGTCTGCTCGAAGCGATCCGCATCCTGAAGCTAGAGAACAAGACCCGCTTCTATCAGGCATCGACCTCCGAGCTCTACGGCCTGGTGCAGGAAGTGCCGCAAAGCGAAAAGACACCTTTCTATCCACGCTCGCCCTATGCGGCGGCCAAGCTCTATTCCTACTGGATTGTGGTGAATTATCGCGAGGCCTATGGCATCCATGCCTCCAACGGCATCCTTTTCAACCATGAGAGCCCGTTGCGCGGCGAGACCTTCGTCACCCGCAAGATCACCCGTGCGGCGGCCGCCATCCGTCTCGGCAAACAGGACAAGCTCTATGTCGGCAATATCGACGCCAAGCGCGACTGGGGTCATGCGCGCGAATATGTGCGCGGCATGTGGATGATGCTGCAGCAGGATGAACCCGATGATTATGTGCTCGCCACAGGCGAAACCACCGAAGTTCGCCAGTTCATCACCTGGGCATTCGAGGATGTCGGCATCAATCTTGACTGGCGCGGCGAAGGCATCGACGAGAAGGGCTATGACACCCTTTCCGGCAAGGTGATCGTCGAGATCGACCCGCGCTATTTCCGCCCGACGGAGGTCGAACTGCTGATTGGCGATCCGACCAAGGCACACACCAAGCTCGGCTGGAAGCATGACACTTCGGTGCGCGACCTTTGCCGTGAGATGGTCAATGAGGACCTCAAGGTCATGCAGACCGCGACCGTGATGAAAGAGGCCTGATTGCCATGTATGCTCTCAGGGGTAAGAGGGTCTGGGTCGCGGGTCATCGCGGCATGGTGGGTTCGGCGATCATTCGCCGGCTCGCGCGTGAGGATTGCGAGATCCTGACTGCGTCGCGGCAGGATGCCGACCTGCGCGATCAGGCGGCAACGGCCGCCTGGATCGGTCGCGAAAAGCCGGATGCGGTGTTTCTTGCGGCCGCCAAGGTCGGCGGCATCCTGGCCAACGACACCTATCCTGCCGATTTTCTCTATGACAACCTGATGATCGAGGCCAACATCATCAATGGTGCCCACAAGGCCGGTGTTGAGAAACTGATGTTTCTGGGCTCCTCCTGCATCTATCCGAAATTTGCGCCGCAGCCGATTACCGAGGATGCGTTGCTGACCGGTACGCTGGAGCCGACCAATGAATGGTATGCGATCGCCAAGATCGCCGGCATCAAGCTGGCGGACGCCTATCGCAAGCAGCACGGCGATGACTACATCTCGGGCATGCCGACCAATCTTTACGGTCCCGGCGACAATTTCGATCTGAACTCCAGTCATGTGATGCCGGCGTTGATCCGCAAGGCGCATGAGGCAAAGCTCTCCGGCGCCAGTGAGATCACCATCTGGGGCACGGGTACGCCGCGGCGTGAGTTTCTGCATGTCGATGATTGCGCCGATGCCTGCGTGCATCTGATGCGGACTCATTCTGAAGCGGGCCATGTCAACATTGGTTCGGGCGAGGACATCACCATTCTCGAACTGACCGAAATGGTCTGTGAGATCGTCGGCTTTCAGGGAAAGATCGTCCATGATCTTTCCAAGCCGGACGGCACGCCGCGCAAGCTGATGAGCGCCGATAAATTGCGCGCCACCGGCTGGTCACCGAAAATTGCGCTTCGCGACGGGATATCGGCAGTTTATCATTGGTTCCTGGACCACAAGATTTGAAAGTAGCAGGTTACGGCGATGGCTGACAGCCGCCACCAGTTGGCGTTTCTCGATGGTTTGCGTGGATTGGCCTCACTTTGGGTGCTGGTGGGCCACGCGATGTTTCTGACGGGCTACAAGATCGATATCGTCGCCCAGCCGGACATGGCGGTCGAGCTGTTCATCATCATTTCCGGCTTCCTGATGGCTTTCCACTATCAGCTGCGCGAGGCGCGCGAGCCGTGGACGGATCCAAACACCTGGAAGGTGTTCTGGATCCGCCGGTTCTTCCGCATTGCGCCGCTCTATTATATTTGCCTTGCCGCGGCACTCTGGTTCGGTCCGGACCTGTGGGCCGCGCGCCTGGAGGCAGCGTCGGTGATGCGGGGTGCAATGGCCGAGACCCTCACCTATTCCGGCCGCTATCTCGACCAGTCGATCACCAATATCCTGTTGCATGTCAGCTTCTTGTTCGGCATGACATCGACACATAATTTCCGCACCGCGCTGCCGGACTGGTCGATCGGCCTCGAGATGCAGTTCTATGCGCTATTCCCGTTTCTTATGTTGATCGTCATGCGGTTTGGCTGGGTGATCGGCATGACAATCCTCGTGGCCTTCGCCTGGGTGGCCGGCGCATGGCTGGACCGCAACGGCTTCGTGATCGGCGCCTATTCCATTCTGGCGATGAAGTTTCATTTGTTCGCCGCGGGCATGCTGATCGCGATGTCCATCCGCGCCGAGGGCAAGATGAAATGGCTTTTGCTGATCGCTGCCTGTGCGGTGATTTTCGTGCCTCTGGGCGGCGGCCGGTCGGCCATGCATCGCGCAATCAAGATCATGGTCGTGCTCGGCTTCTTCGCACTGATATACAAGGACATGTTGCCGGCACTCGCGCGACGCGCCGTCGGCGCGCTCGACGCCCTGTTCTCCAATCGGGCGAGCCGCTGGATCGGCGATCTCTCCTATGGTGCCTATCTCATTCATCTGCTGGTCATGCTACCGGTCTGCGGCTGGCTGGCGGCGACCTATCCGGACATGGCTGCGTTTCCCCGCTTCTGGGCGGCACTGGCGCTGACCATCCCCATTACCTACGGGCTTGCCTGGCTTGCTTATCGCTATGTCGAACTGCCGGGCATCGCGCTCGGAAGACAGGTGGCGGGACGGTTCCGGAAACCGAATCCGGTATTGGCTTAACTCGGCATCTGCTGAGTAAAAGACCCATTCCCCCTTGTGGGGAGCGTTTGGGAAGGGCTTCCTTTGCAGACCGAAAAACCCCGCCGTCGCCAGCGGGGTTTGCGTTGTCAGTCCGCAGGAAAGCGTTATTTCGGCAACTCGCCTTCGACGCCTTCGACGAAGAAATTCAGCGGGCCAAGTTTGTCGTCACCTGCGGCCTCGCCGGCCTTCAGCCATTCCGTGCCGTCCTGCTTCTTGAGCGGGCCGGTGAACGGCTTGAGTTCGCCCGACTTAATCTTGGCTTCGGTGTCCTGCGCCATCTTCTTCACATCGTCGGGCATATTGGTATAGGGCGCCATGTAGAGGATGTTCTGGGCAAGACCATCCCAGCTATGCGCTTCCTTCCAGGTGCCATCCAGAACGGCTTTGGTTCGGGTCACGTAGTAGGCGCCCCAATTATCGACGATTGCCGTCAGCTGGGCGTTCGGGCCGGCCTTGATCATATCGGATGCCTGGCCGAATGCATGGATCTTGCGTTCCTCGGCTACCTGCATCGGCGCCGTGGAGTCCGTGTGCTGGGTAATGATGTCCACGCCCTGGTCGATCGCAGCCTTGGCGGCATCGGCTTCCTTGCCGGCGTCGAACCAGCTGTTGACCCAGATGACCTTGAGCTTGAAATCAGGATTGATGGAGCGGGCGCCGATCACGAAGGAGTCGATACCCTGCACGACTTCCGGAATCGGGAAGGATGCGAGATAGGCGGCCGTGCCGGTCTTGGACATTTTCGCGGCGATCTGGCCCTGGATATAGCGACCTTCGTAGAAACGCGAATTGTACGCCGTCAGATTCGGCGCGGTCTTGTAGCCCGTGGCATGCTCGAACTTCACCTTCGGGAATTTGGCGGCGACCTTCACCGTCTGATCCATGAAGCCGAATGATGTCGTGAAGACCAGGCCGCAGCCGGAACGGGCAAAGCGCTCGATCGCGCGCTCGGCGTCCGGGCCTTCCGGAACGTTTTCGAGATATTGCGTCTCGATCTTGTCGCCGAGTTCCTTTTCGAGCAGTTGTCGGCCGATGTCATGAGCCTGCGTCCAGCCGCCATCGGTCTTGGATCCGACATAGAGGAAGCAGACCTTGAGTTTGTCAGCCGCCTGTGCCGGGACTGTAAAGCCGATCATGGCGGCCGTTGCGGTGAGGGAGAGGATCAGTTTTTTCATTTTTACCCCTGTTGGTTTGATGGTTCTTGTTGTTGTTATCGATCGGGAACGAAAGGCTTTCCCAGAGATGCGGGCGTATTGATCAATGTCATACGCCGGTTTCTTGAAATGGCAATCAGCACGAAGACCGTCGCCACATATGGCAAGGCCGAAAGGATTTGCGCCGGGACAGCGACACCAAAGGCTTGGGCATGCAACTGGCCGATAGATACTGCACCGAACAAGTAGCCGCCCGCAAGCAACCTCAGGGGTCTCCACGAGGCGAAAACGACGAGCGCGAGCGCGATCCATCCGCGACCGGCCGTCATGTTTTCCACCCATTGCGGCGTATAGACCAGCGACAGATACGCACCTGCAAGGCCTGCACAGGCACCGCCATACATGACCGCGAGATAGCGGATGCCGATGACGTTGAGACCCAGCGCATGGGCGGAGGCGTGGTTGTCGCCGACCGAACGAAGGACGAGCCCTGCCCGGCTTCGGAACAGGAACCACTGCGTGGCGATCACCAGCACGATCGAAATGTAGAAAATGACATCCTGGTTGAACAGAATCGGCCCGATGAACGGGATCGACGACAGGCCGGGAATGGCAAGCGCCGGCAGGCGGATGCCCTGGACGCCGACAAAGGGTTCGCCGATCATGCCGGAAAGCCCCAGACCCAGGATTGTCAGCGCCAGGCCGGTCGCAACCTGGTTGGCGACCAATGTCAATGTCAGAAAACCGAACAGCAGCGATGTCAGCGAGCCGACGATGATGCCGGCGAACATCCCAAGGACGGGCGAGCCTGTGATCTGCGACACTGCAAAGGCGGAAACCGCGCCCATCACCATCATGCCCTCGACGCCGAGGTTCAGCACCCCGGAGCGTTCTGTCACCAGTTCGCCGGCCGAGGCGATGACCAGCGGCGTCGATGCGGTGATGATGGTGATCATTATCGATTCGGCTGGCGACATGTCAGGCCCCTTTGCCGGCGCCGGTCACGCGCGACCAGATGATGCGGATCTTGTAGGAAATCAGCGTGTCGCAGGAGAGCACGAAGAACAGCAACAGCCCCTGAAACAGGCGCGTGACTTTTTCCGAGACCCCGAGCGAAAGTTGCGCTGCTTCCCCGCCGAGATAAGTGAGCGCAAGGACCAGCCCGGAGACAATAATGCCAAGCGGATTGAGCCTCCCGAGAAAGGCGACGATGATCGCCGTGAAACCATAGCCCGGCGAGATCGAAGGTCGGAGCTGGCCGATCGCGCCGGAGACTTCGGCAATACCGGCAAGCCCGGCAAGCGCCCCGGACAGAAGCATTGAGAACCAGACCATGCCGGAGGCCGAAAATCCGGCAAACCGCCCGGCGCGGCTGGATTGGCCGAGTACCTTGACCTGATAACCCTTGAGCATGAATTCCATCATGAACCACAGGAGGAGGCAGGCGACGATCGCGAATATGAAACCCCAATGCGCCCGGCCAGACGCTTCCCATATCGGCGGCAGTACCGCGGCCGGGTCGAACATCCGGGTCTCGGGGAAATTCTGGCCTTCCGGATTGCGCCACGGTCCGCGCACCAGCCAGTCGAGAAACAACTGGGCGATGTAGACCAGCATCAGACTGGTGAGAATTTCGTTGGTGTTGAATTTTGTCTTGAGGAGCGCCGGGATCGCCGCATAGAGCGCACCGCCTATCATGCCCGTCGCCATCATCGTCGGCAGCAGCCACGGTCCGGTCCAGGTGTGAAACATAACGGGCAGAAAAGAGCCGAAGATGCCGCCGAAGATGAACTGGCCCTCGGCGCCGATGTTCCAGTTGCCGGCGCGGTAACAGATCGACAATCCTGCGCCGATCAGGATCAGCGGTCCGGCCTTGATGGCAAGCTCGTGCAGCGACCATTCCTCGCGCAAGGGGTCGATGAAAAACAGGTAGAGCGCCTCTACCGGATCCTTGCCGAGTGCCGCAAACAGGATCGCACCGCAGACCAGTGTTAGTGCAAGGGCGATGAATGGCGATAGGAAGGTATAGAGCCGGGAGGCGTTCGGCCGCTTCTCGAGTTCAATGCGCATGGGCGATCCCTTGCGGTTGTCCATGCATGCCGCCCATCAGCAGACCGATCTTCTCCCGGTTCATCTCCGATGCCGGATAGGCCATCGACAGCTTGCCCTCGGAAATCACCGCTATATGTGTCGCGACCTCGAAAATCTCGTCGAGATCCTGGCTGATCACCAGCACGGCCGATCCAGCCTTGGCGAGATCGACCAATGCCTGGCGAATATGGCTTGCCGCACCGGCGTCCACGCCCCAAGTGGGCTGGTTGACGACCAAGACGGACGGTTGACGGTCGAGTTCGCGACCGACGATGAACTTCTGCAGATTGCCGCCGGAGAGCGAACCGGCAGCCGGATCTTCACCGCTCTTGCGCACGTCCATCTCCTCGCAGATGCGCCTGGATGCGGCCTTGACGGTCGAATTGCGGATGATCTTCAGCCATCCACCTGTCAGGAAAGTCTCTTGATCGGAGGCATTGCGCGAAAGCAGGAGGTTGTCGGAGAGACTCATGGTGGTCACTGTGCCATGACCATGCCGCTCCTCCGGCACGAAGGCGGCGCCGAGCAGCCGGCGCGCCGAAATTCCGGATCGGCCGACCGACTTGCCATGGAGTGCGATGGCGGCATTGCTGACGACCAGATATTCGCCGGAAAGCACATCGAACAGTTCGCCCTGGCCGTTTCCGGCAACACCGGCGACCGCCAGCACTTCACCGGTCCTGACAGCGAGCGAAACATCCCTGAGCGCGACGGCGAAAGGTGTCCTTGCGGCTGCATTCAGGGATTTGGCTTCGAGAGCCACTGCCCCGACCTTGTCTGGAGCATCCTTGCTGACCTCGGCCACTTCGGCGCCGACCATCATGCGGGCGAGCGAAGACGGCGTTTCCCGGCGTGGATCGCAGGCGCCGGTTACCTTGCCATGCCGCAGCACGGTGGCACGGTCGCAGATGCGCTGCACCTCTTCCAGCCGATGGCTGATATAGAGCACCGATCGACCCTCGGATTTCAGCTTGAAAAGCGTCTCAAACAGGCGGTCCGCCTCCTGCGGCGTCAACACTGAGGTCGGTTCATCCAGGATGATGAGCTTCGGGTTCCGTAAGAGTGCCCTTACGATCTCAATGCGCTGGCGCTCGCCAACGGATAGATCGGCGACATGCGCATGCGGATCGAGCGGCAGCCCATACGCGAATGAAAGCGTGGCGGCCTCTTCCGCGACTTTCGACAACGGTATCTTGTGATCCAGTGAGAGAGCGATGTTCTCGGCGACGGTGAGCGCTTCGAAAAGCGAAAAATGTTGGAAGACCATGCCGATGCCGGCCTTTCTGGCCTCGCCGGGGCTGCCGATGCTGATGGGGTCGCCTTCCCACAGAATCTGGCCGGAGCTCGGCGCGAGCACGCCGAACAGCATTTTCACGAGCGTGGATTTGCCCGCGCCATTCTCACCGAGCAAAGCGTGGATTTCACCGGAAGCAATGGTTAGATCTATCTCACTGCATGCGGCAAAACTGCCGAACAGTTTGGAAATCTTGCGCACTTCCAGGAGAGGGTGAACACCCTCTGTTTCCGTGTCGACCACGAACCACCCCAGTCTTATTGCTGATCCCCATTGTTTTGCTGGTCAGGGTATCAGTAAAGTCGTTCCACTCGTTCTTCTGTTTTCCAGATCGGCGTGCGTTCTCGCGGCGTCCGCCAACGGATATGCTTGATTGATATTGATAACCACTTTGCTGCCTTGCACAACTGAAAAAAGCGCGTTGGCGCAGTCATCCAGTTCCTTGCGGTCGCGGACATAGGAAAAGAGCGTCGGCCGGCAGGATAGAGGCCTCTGCGGAAACAGGTGTCGATATAGTTCAGCCCGATGGCCGAACGGCGGATCTGCACTTCGCCGGGTCCCGGCGGAGGAACATCGATCTCGGCATATTCCAGAACGTCGGCGCCGCCGTTGCGGGGCACGAGAATGCCATGCATTTCATCGGTCAGTCCTTTGTCCAAGCCTGGGGAACATCTGCATGACGAAGCCGATGCAATACATATAGATGCCGGTTGCCACCACGCCCCAGACGACCCAATCGGGCGAAGCGAAATGCTTGAGCAGTGAAATGCCCGACAATATCGCCCAGAGGATAAAGACGCCGAGATTGAGCGTCCTGAGACGCTTGACGCGGACCGGGTGCAGGAAATGGATCGGCAGGAACGTCAAGATCACGGAAATGATGACGACGGTCAGCGCCGTGGTGGCGCTCGCATCAATGACGAACAGCGTGAAGATCACTATATTCCAGACAACAGGAAAACCGGAGAAGAAATACTCGTCGGTCTTCATGCCCATGTCGGCATAGTAAATCGCCGAGGACACGACAATCAGTCCGGCGGCCACGAAGGACCATGGCTCGCCGATCATGCCGCTCTGGTATAGCGCGAAAGCCGGCAGCAGCACATAAGTCACATAGTCGATGATATTGTCGAGCGTGTCACCGGACCAGTTGGGCAGCACTTCCTTGACCCGCACCTTGCGGGCGATCGGTCCATCGATGCCGTCGACGATCAACGCCAGGCCGAGCCACCAGAACATATCGACGAAACGCCGCTCGGAGGCGGCGACAACGCCGAGAAACGCGAGGAACGATCCGGATGCGGTCAGCAAGTGCACCGCAAAGGCGCGGATTTCGGCATAGGGCACGGCCTTGTAGTTGAATACATAGCTGAAAATCCTCATCCCCGCCTGCCCTTCCGGTTGGTGAGATTCCTTCATGACCGATGTTTGATACATGGGAATTGGCGCCTTCGCCACCCCAAAGACCACGATCGAAACGCAACATTGGATCGTGTCCGGAACTCCGCACTGTCTGCGGACTTAACCATGGAACAGCGGTATCGGCCAGATGCTTGAAACATAAAATATCAACGGTTTCCCCTTGAAGCCGTTGACAGACCAGATACCCCTCTATATTTTAAACTTAAAATAAAATGACGCCATGGTGACGATTCCCGCGTCTTTTTGCGATGGAGAATGAGATGCGCATCATATGCATCGGTGGCGGCCCGGCAGGGCTTTACTTCGGTCTCCTGATGAAAAAATTCCATCCGGAACATTCCATCACGGTCGTCGAGCGCAACAAGCCTTACGACACATTCGGCTGGGGCGTTGTGTTTTCCGACGCAACCATGGAATCGATGAAGGTCTGGGATCCCGAAAGCGCCGTTGAAATCCAGGACGCGTTCAATCACTGGGATGATATCGAAGTCTGGTTCAAGGGCAAGAGACAGCGCACATCGGGGCATGGATTCGTCGGTATCGGCCGCAAGAAGCTGCTCAATATCCTGCAGAAGCGCTGCGAGGAGCTTGAGGTCGAACTGAAGTTCGAGACCGAGGTCAACAGCGATCTCGACTATCCCGACGCCGACCTGATCATTGCTTCGGACGGACTGAACTCGAAGATCCGCAATCATTACCCCGAGATCTTCCTGCCGGACCTGATCACCCGTCCGAACCGCTATATCTGGCTCGGCACCAATAAATCCTACGATGCCTTCACTTTCGATTTCCGCAAGACCGATCACGGCTGGTTCCAGGCGCATATCTACAAGTTCGACGACCAGACATCGACATTCATCGTTGAAACAACCGAGGAAGCTTATCAGGCGCATGGCTTAGGCAATCTCGATCAGGACGGATCGATCGCATTTTGCGAGGACCTGTTCTCGGAAGTGCTGGATGGTGCGTCTCTGATGACCAATGCCCGGCATGTGCGCGGCTCGGCCTGGCTGAATTTCAACCGCCTGATCTGCGGCAAGTGGAGCCATTTCAACGGCAATTCGCATGTGGTGTTGATGGGCGACGCCGCCCATACAGCGCATTTTGCCATCGGCTCCGGCACCAAGCTGGCAATCGACGACGCGATCGAACTTACCAATCAGTTCCAGCAGTTGGGCCATGACAAGGACAGGATCCCGGCCGTTCTGGCCGGCTATGAAGAGATCCGCCATGTCGATGTCGCCCGTATCCAGAATGCCGCGCGCAATGCCATGGAATGGTTCGAGGTCGTCGGTCGGCGCTATGCCGATACGCTGGAGCCGGAGCAGTTCATGTATTCGATGCTGACGCGCTCGCAGCGCATCAGCCATGAGAACCTGCGCCTCAGAGACGCCGATTGGCTGGAAGGCTATGAGCGCTGGTTTGCCAGGAAGTCGGGTCTCGACACCACCACCAATGGCCGCTGCCTGCCGCCGATGTTCACGCCCTATACGCTGCGTGACGTGACGCTGCCCAACCGGATCGTGATGTCGCCGATGGCGATGTACTCCTCGACCGAGGGACTGCTCAACGACTTCCACCTTGTCCATATCGGTTCGCGCGCGCTGGGCGGTGCCGGCCTGGTGTTTGCCGAAATGACCTGCGTGTCGCCCGATGGCCGCATCACGCCGGGCTGCCTTGGCCTGTGGAGCGAGGAACAGGCGGAAGGCTGGAAGCGGCTGGTCGAGTTCGTGCATTTCAACAGTCCCGCAAAGATCGGCATCCAGCTTGGCCATGCAGGCCGCAAGGGTTCCACCAAGCTCGCCTGGGAAGGCGCCGACCAGCCTGTCGAAACCGGCGGCTGGCCGCTGATATCCGCCTCCGCCCTGCCCTATCTCAAGCACAGTCAGGTGCCGAAAGCGATGGACAAGGCCGATATGGAGCGGGTGCTCGCCGATCATGTGCGCTCGGCCGAACTCGCCGCCACCACGGGCGCCGACTGGCTGGAACTTCACTGCGCCCACGGCTATCTGCTCTCCAGCTTCCTTTCACCGCTGACCAACCAGCGGACCGACGAATATGGCGGCAATCACGAGAACCGCGCCCGCTTCCCGCTTGAAGTGTTCCGCGCCATCCGCGCCGTCTGGCCCAAGGACAAGCCGATATCAGTGCGCCTTTCCTGCCACGACTGGTTCGATGGCGGCAACACGCCGGAAGACGCGGCTGTCTTTGCCGGCATGTTCAAAGAGGCCGGCGCCGATCTGATCGACTGCTCGTCGGGCCAGGTGTGGAAAGAGGAAAAACCGGTCTATGGCCGTCTGTTCCAGACGCCGTTTTCCGACAAGATCCGCAACGAGATCGGGATTCCCACCATCGCCGTCGGCGCGATCTCCGAAGCCGACCACGCCAATTCGATCATCGCCGCCGGCCGCGCCGATCTCTGCGCCGTGGCCCGTCCGCATCTTGCCGATCCTGCCTGGGCGCTGCATGAAGCAGCGAAAATCGGCATCAACACGATTCCGTGGCCGAAGCAATATTATTCCGGCAAATCGCAATATGAGACCAATCTCGCCCGCGCCCAGCAGGCCGCGGCGACAGGAACGAAATGAGGTTCGTGAATGAGTGAGGAAGGCGTTCTCGCCAGGCATCATGCGCTCGTTACCGGCGCCGGTAGCGGCATCGGCGCCGCGATCGCGCGTGCGCTTGTGGGTGCCGGAGCGGTTGTGACGCTGGCCGGCCGGCGCCGTGAGCCGCTGGTAGATCTCGCCCGAACGCTCGATACGACACGCATCTTCATCGCCGATGGTTTCGACGTGACGGATGCGCAAGCAGTTGCGGCAGGGCTTGGCAAGGCGCGGGAAAAGTTCGGACCGGTGACCATTCTCGTCAACAATGCCGGCGAAGCCCCCAGCGCGCCGTTCGAGAAGACCACGCTCGACATGTGGTCGCATGTGCTGGCGGTCGATCTGACGGGCGTCTTCCAGGTGACGCAAGCCGCGCTGCCGGATCTGAAAGCGCATGGCCTCGGCGCGCGGGTCATCAATATCGCCTCGACCGCAGGATTGACCGGCTATGCCTATGTATCAGCCTATTGCGCCGCCAAGCATGGCGTGGTCGGGCTGACGCGGGCGCTGGCGCTGGAACTGGCGAAGAAGGGCGTGACAGTCAATGCCGTCTGCCCGGGCTTTACCGATACGCCGATCGTTGCACGCTCGATCGCCGAGATCGTCGCCAAGACAGGACGCACGCAGGAGCAGGCGCTTGCCGAGTTCACCAAGGCCAATCCGCAGGGTCGGCTGGTGTCGCCCGAGGAAGTGGCCGATACCGTGCTTTGGCTGGCATCGCCCGGCGCCGGCTCGATCAATGGACAGGCGATTGCGGTTGCCGGTGGGGAGGTTTTGGCAGGATGAGTGACACCGACATATCGATGCAGGGCCATCTGAAGCCCTTTCGCGACTATCAGGCAAAACACTTTCTCTGGGACGTCAGCGAGGATGGCCGCGTCGCGACGCTGACCCTCAATCGCCCAGACCGCAAGAATCCGCTGACTTTAGAAAGCTACGCCGAACTGCGCGACTTGTTCCGCGATCTGACTTATGCGTCCGACGTTCGCACCATCGTGCTGACCGGCGCCGGCGGCAATTTTTCGTCGGGCGGCGATGTGTTCGAGATCATCGAGCCGCTGACCCGGATGAAAATGCCCGATCTCCTGGCCTTCACCCGCATGACCGGCGACGTGGTCAAGGCGATGCGCAAATGCCCGCAGCAGATCATTGCCGCGATCGACGGCATCTGCGTCGGCGCCGGCGCGATTCTGGCAATGGCATCGGACATGCGGCTGGCGACGCCCGAGGCGAAGACCGCGTTCCTATTCACGCGCGTCGGTCTTGCCGGTGCGGATATGGGCGCCTGTGGCATCCTGCCCCGGATCATCGGCCAGGGCCGCGCGGCTGAACTGCTTTATACCGGACGTTCGATGACAGCCGCCGAGGGCGAGCGCTGGGGATTCTTCAATGCGCTCCATCCATCCGGCGAGGTCGTGGCTGCAGCCACCAGCCTTGCGCATTCCATCGCCGAGGGTCCGTGGTTCGCCCATGGCATTACCAAGACGATGATGAACCAGGAATGGGCGATGGGCGTGGACGAGATGATCGAATCCGAAGCACAGGCGCAGGCGATCTGCATGGCGACCGGCGATTTCCGTCGCGCTTTCGAGGCCTTCGCCGCCAAGCAGAAACCGGTTTTCGAGGGCAACTGATGACAGCACTTTCAGGCCCGACACGCGAACATCTCGACTGGCCGTTCTTCGATGCCACGCATAAGGCGTTCGCGGCGAAGGTGGATGCCCTCGCGGCTTCGGAGGCGCTCGCCTCCGTCGATCATCATGATGTCGACAAGGCCTGCCGCACGCTGGTGAAACTGCTCGGCGAGGCCGGACTGCTGGGCGTGGCGACCGGCAATGCCGGCAAGAGCGAGATCGACTCGCGCGCCGTCTGCATCGCCCGCGAGACGCTTGCCTGGCATGATGGATTGGCCGACTTCGCCTTCGCGATGCAGGGGCTTGGCACCGGCGCAATCGGATTATCGGGATCGGAGGAACTCAAGGCGGCGGTACTGCCCAAGGTGACATCGGGTGACTGGGTCTCGGCCTTCGCACTGTCGGAAAAGGAAGCGGGATCGGATGTCGCGGCCATGGCCTGCGCTGCGCGCGCCGATGGCAATTCCTATGTGCTGGATGGTGAAAAGACCTGGATTTCCAATGGCGGCATCGCCGATGTCTACACGGTCTTTGCCCGCACCGGCGAAGCACCCGGCACGCGCGGCATTTCCGCTTTCGTGGTGTTTGCGGATGATCCCGGCTTTTCCATCGCCGAGCGGATCGATGTGATCGCCCCTCATCCCCTTGCGACCATCCGTTTCGACAATTGCCGCATCCCCGCTTCTCGTCGCCTGGGTGCGCCCGGCGAAGGCTTCAAGATCGCCATGCGGACGCTGGATATTTTCCGCGCTTCGGTGGCGGCGGCGGCGATCGGCTTCGGACGCAGGGCTCTGGATGAGGCGCTTCAACATGCCCGGACGCGAAAAATGTTCGGCGCGACGCTTGGCGACCTGCAGCTTACGCAGGCGGCGATCGGCGATATGGCCACCGGCATCGATGCGGCCAGCCTGCTGACCTACCGCGCTGCGTGGCGGCGCGACGTGCAGAAGCTTCCAACCACCAAGGAAGCCGCCATGGCAAAAATGACGGCGACCGAAACCGCGCAAAGCGTGATCGACCGTGCGGTGCAGATGTTCGGCGGGCGTGGCGTCAGAAGCGGTGAAATCACCGAGAAGCTTTACCGCGAGATTCGCGCGCTCCGCATCTATGAAGGCGCTACCGAAGTGCAGAAGCTGATCGTCGCCCGCGAAATGTTCAAGGGCGGATAAGATATGTTTCAGACCACGCGCCCCCTCCGCTTCGGTGATTGCGATCCTTCCGGGATTGCCTATTACCCCTCCTATCTCAGGATCATGGACGGGGTGATCGAGGATTTTTTCGCCACCTTCGGCGGCAAGCGCGAGGAGATGATTCGCGATCGCCGGATGGGCACGCCGACTGTGACGCTCAACCTCACGTTTGTGAAGCCGGGATTTCATGGCGATGATTTGAACTTTCAAATCCGCGTTCGTGCCATCGGCCGTTCTTCGCTCGATCTGGAGCATCAGGTGTCCGCCATTGGCGCGACTCTCTGGACCGCCAAACACCGGCTGGTCGCAACCTCGCTGGATACTCATAAAGCAATGGCATGGCCGGACGATTTCCGCGCCGCGCTGACGAAGCACCTGGAGACTGACAATGCATACAATCCTGCAACCTGAAGGCTGGGCAAAGCCTGTCGGCTATGCCAACGGCGTGGAAGCGCGGGGCCGCATGGTGTTCGTCGGTGGTCAGATCGGCTGGAACGGCCAATGCAAGTTCGAGACGGATGATTTCGTCGGCCAGGTTCGCCAGACCCTGTTGAATGTCGTCGCTATCCTCAAGGAAGCCGGTGCCGATCCACGCCATATTACCTCGATGACCTGGTATTTCACCGACAAGGCTGAATATCTCAGCAATCTAAAGGGATTGGGTCAGGCCTATCGCGAGGTGATCGGCCGCAATTACCCAGCGATGGCGGCGATGCAGGTCGTGGCACTGGTCGAGGATCGCGCCAAGATCGAAATCCAGGCGACCGCCGTTGTCCCCGACGAGTGATTGCAATGACGAACTCTGACGAGCTGTTATTTTCCACCTGCGTTAGCGGCCGGATCGACGATGGCGTGCTGGTCGTGACCATCGACAATCCGCCCGTCAATGCGGCATCGGCGGCCATGCGCGCCGGTCTGCTTGGCGCGGTCCACGCGGCCAATAACGACGGTTCGGTCAAAGCGGTGATTGTCACCGGCAATGGCAGGATTTTCGTTAGCGGCGCCGATATCGGCGAATTCGGCAAACCGCCCGTCGATCCGTCCCTGCCGGATGTGCTGGAAGCGATCGAACAATCGGCAAAGCCGGTGATCGCAGCGATCAATGGCGCGGCGCTCGGCGGCGGGCTCGAAATCGCGCTTGCCTGCCATTATCGTATCGCCTCGCCCGCCGCCAGCCTGGGTCTTCCGGAAGTCAAACTCGGCATCGTGCCAGGCGCCGGCGGCACCCAACGCCTGCCTCGGTTGACCGGTCTTGCCGTGGCTCTCGACATGATCGCCAACGGCCGTGCGGTGAAAGCTGCCGAGGCCCTGGCCTCCGGCATCATCGACGCCATTGCCGACAATCCTTTGGCGGATGCGCTCGGAAAATTGAAATCGGACGAAAAGCCCAGCTTCCGAAAGACCAGCGACCTTGCGGTGCAAGCCGAATCCACCGATAAGCTTGAGCCAATCGCATCGAAAATCAGGTCGCGGGCGCGTGGCCTAGCCGCACCGCTTGAAGCCGTCCGTCTCGTCCTTGCATCGGCAACTACTGCTTTTCACGATGGTTTAGCCGACGAACGGAATACGTTTATCCGGCTAAGGGAATCTGCCGAATCTGCGGCCTTGCGCTATGTTTTCTTCGCTGAACGCGAAGCTGCCAAGGTCGATGGCGTAAAGGACGTCGCACCCCGCTCGGTCAAGAAAATTGGCATCGTCGGCACCGGCCTGATGGGCTCGGGGATCGTGGTGTCGGCACTCGATGCCGGTTATCATGTGACCGGCGTCGAGCAGACGGACGAGGCTGCGCAGAAGGGCCTGGAACGCATCGTCGGCCTGCTGGAGCGCAACCTGAAATCCGGCCGAATCGATGAAGCGGGGCTTGCCGCGAGACTGTCCCGGCTGTCAGTCAGCGGCGATTTCGCCGGCCTTGCCGATGCCGACCTGGTGATCGAGGCGGTGTTCGATGAAATGGCGGTCAAGACCGGGCTTTTCAGGAGGCTCGACGGTATCGTGCGGCCCGATGCGATCCTCGCCACCAATACGTCCTATCTCGATCCGGACCTGATCGCGGCCGCGACGCAATATCCGGAACGCGTTCTCGGCCTGCACTTCTTCTCTCCTGCCAATATCATGCGGCTGCTCGAAGTTGTGCGGTGTGCCAGGACCACCCCGGATGTGCTGGCGACCGGACTGGCGGTTGCGAAAAAACTTGGCAAGCTGGCGATCGTCTCCGGCGTGACCGAGGGTTTTATCGGCAATTCCATTTTCTCCGCCTATCGCCGCGAGGCGGAATTCCTGGTCGAGGATGGCGCCTCCCCCGAAGCCGTCGACGCTGCGATGGAAGACTATGGCATGGCCATGGGACCTTTCGCGGTGTTCGACATGGCCGGTCTTGAGATCGCCTGGGCGCGCCGCAAGCGGCAGGCGGCTACGCGCGATCCCTCGGCGCGCTATGTCGATATCGCCGATCGTCTCTGCGAGGCCGGGCGCTTTGGCCAGAAGACTGGCCGCGGCTGGTACCGGTACGAGAACGGCAAGCGTCAGGTCGATTTCGAAGTGGCCGAAATGATCGATCAGGCCCGTTCGTCCAAAGGTATCGTCCCGCGCTTGGTGGCTGCAAAGGAGATCACCGACCGGCTGCTCGCCGCCATGGCATCCGAAGGCAAGCGCTTGCTGGGGACAGGCGTCGCGGCCCGCGCCGGCGATATCGATCTGGTGATGATCAACGGCTATGGCTTTCCGTCCCATAAGGGGGGACCGATGTATCAGGCCGGTCTGGCGGACTCGCCTGCAATCTGAGAACTGCCTGATTTCGGTGATTGACACGCAGCCCGGATGTGTCTGAAGCTCATGATCGATTTTCATGAGGCTGTATTGCAATGCTCGTAACCCAGGGGTCGGAAAGAGATGCGCTTGTCGACCAGAAACTCGCTGTCACACTGGCGTCGATCGCGGGTGCACTGAACGCCGCGGCTTTCTATTCCGTGGGGTTTTTCTCCGCCAATATGACCGGCAATGTCTCGGTCCTGTCCGATCACATCGCCACCGGCGCATTCGCCAGTGCATGGTTGTATTTCGGCATTGTCGTCGCCTTCATAACCGGAGCCGCGCTTTGCGGAGCACTCATTCTCGAAGCCGAACGGCGGGACGTAGCCGGCTCCCATGCCTATGCCGTGCTTCTGGAAGGCTTGCTGCTGGCGCCACTGGCGGCGGTCGACATGTTCGCCGGCGGCGACCTGCGTGCGCCTGTCCTCGCGATATGGCTCGCCTTGCTGATGGGCCTGCAGAACGCGGTGGTCACGCATCTGTCGAGCGCACGCGTCCGTACCACGCACGTGTCCGGAATGGCCACTGATCTCGGGATCGAAATCGCGCTCGCGTGGCACCTGCGGGGCACCGCAAATCCCAACGCCATTGCAAATTTCACCCGCCTCCGGCTTCATCTCTCCACGATCGCTGCCTTCCTGCTCGGTGGCGTGGCGGGTGTGCTGCTCTACCGGATGATCGGCGCGTGGGGCTTTGTGATCGCGGCCTGTCTGCTCGGCTTGGTCGGCGCCAACGGGATCCGGAAGGCCGGGCTGCGGCACAAGAGCAGGATGTAGTGGATGGTGCCGGCGCAATCCATCGGCGACAGTCACCGATCGAAGCGAAAAAATCCGCGAAGATCTTGGCCCGCAGGCCCTATCCGAACACCGACAAAAGAAGGATTTTACAAGACTGAGAGAAATGGCGCGAGTGACGGGGCTCGAACCCGCGACCTCCGGCGTGACAGGCCGGCACTCTAACCAACTGAGCTACACCCGCGCATGGCGAACACGTGTCAGCCGTGTTCGTCGTTGGGGCGCTGGATAAGGGGTTCGCCACCGGGTGTCAAGCGCGACAGGACAGCATAACAGCAAACAGGAGAAGGTTTTTTGACAGCCGGCGTTTTGGTGGCAAAACCGGCGTCCAACCAAGGCGATCTGCGCTCATTTGGCCTTGCGAAGCCGATCCTGACCGCTTAAAGGTCCGGCCCGGAGCGGGCGATTAGCTCAGTTGGTAGAGCGCTTCGTTTACACCGAAGATGTCGGCGGTTCGAGTCCGTCATCGCCCACCATTTTTCCCCTGAATTCAAAATTTTGCGCGAATGCCGTTTGCTTTCAGTCGACTGCGGCCACTCTGGTGACTGCG
>JAQGJP010000008.1 GCA_028290545.1 Rhizobium sp.
GCGAAAGAGCCGATAAATCGGCAGAATGACCAATCGTGCGCGACATCGTAAACAAAAACAGGATGGAAACGAATCCCCATCCTGCATCGTCAACCTTGCCTGCAAATCACTAAGTGAACGGTATTAGGGACCAGCCCGGGTTTTTTGAATGGGGATCAAGAACCAGCCTTATGCGGCTTCTTCCTGCTCGTCCTCTTCCGTCAGTTTGCCGGCGCGGCGCGGGCTCTTGGCGAGATTGGCCTCGACCAGACGCACCGCTTCGGTTTCCGACATCTTGTTGACGGCGGCGATCTCACGGGCCATCCGGTCCAGGGCCTGCTCATAGAGCTGGCGTTCGGAATAGGACTGTTCCGGCTGGTTGTCGGCGCGATACAAGTCACGCACCACTTCGGCGATCGAGATAAGGTCACCGGAATTGATCTTGGCATCATATTCCTGCGCACGGCGCGACCACATGGTGCGCTTGATGCGGGCCTTGCCCTGAACGACCTTGAGGGCGCGTTCGACAAAATCCGTTTCAGAAAGCTTGCGCATACCGATGCTCACGGCCTTGGCGACCGGCACTTTGAGGCGCATTTTATCTTTTTCGAAATCGATAACAAAAAGCTCAAGCTTCATGCCGGCGACTTCCTGTTCCTCGATGGTCACGATCTGACCCACGCCATGCGCGGGATAAACGATCGATTCACCGGTCTTGAAGCCGTGGCGTGTAGAAGAAGGTTTCTTGATCTGGGTTGTCATGCTTTTCACAAACTCCCTAATATGCTTCCGGCGGACCGGGTACGGCCTGTACTGGCCGGGGATTGGCGGAACGCCGCCTGGCGGTCTGACTGGGCCCACATTTAAATTGCAAACAAACCTTCAAAGCGGAACAGATGAAAACAAAGCAACCGTCAAGGCGCAAATTTCAAAAATGCCACATGTGGGGATCATAGCTCTCGTGATGTCAGGGCAAAAATCTGCCCTCTGGGATCAGTGACGGCTTACATAACATAAAAAACCGTGGAAATCAATAATTTGGTTTGACTGCGGCAAAGAGGCCCGACAGTTGCGCCGAACATGGTAAAAGCCGATTTGCAATTCCGATGCGAAATGTCGCCTGGCCTGCAATATTCTCAGCCGGTCGCGTTTTTCTTCAGCTGCCGCAAGAACGGCGGCCGGTTATGCCGGCAGTCTGCAAAACGCGCGGTCGGTTCAATCGCCCGAGCCGGGCTTATCGGAGAAGTACTTGTCGAGCTTGTCCTCGACGCCATCCATTTCCTTGGCGTCCGGCAGGGGATCGCGCTTCTGGGTGATGTTCGGCCAGATCGACGCATAATCCGCGTTCAATTTCAACCACTTATCAAGGCCCGACTCGGTATCGGGCTTGATCGCCTCGGCCGGGCATTCCGGTTCGCAGACGCCGCAGTCGATGCATTCGTCGGGATGGATGACAAGGAAATTCTCGCCCTCGTAAAAGCAGTCCACAGGGCAGACTTCGACACAGTCGGTATACTTGCACTTGATACAGTTGTCGGTCACGACATATGTCATGTGACACTCCAGTCTACAGTCAACGTTCGGGGATCGGAACGATCCCGATTTTGATCGTCAACTAACGAGTTTGAGCCGTCATTGCAAGAACTGGAAGCCCCAAATGAGCCTTGCAAATATTGCAATTCTGCCCTGCTTTGGCGTGTTCCGGGCAATTTTTTCTAATCTTCGCCAAAATCCAGCCGGCCTTTGAGACGATCGATCTCACGGCGCTGTTTTTTCTCCGGACGACCCGCTCCCGGCTCGCGCGTCGCCTGCTCGAAACGGGTCAATTTCTGGCGTGGCGGCGAGATATCTTCATAAAGCAGCCTCGCCTCATCAAAGGGCCGGCGGCTTTCGCCCGGAGCCTTGACGATGACCACGACATCCCTGTCCGGCGTCATGACTTCCAGCCGGTCGCCGATCTTCACATCGGCGCTCGGCCGGCGCACCTTTTCGTCATTGACGCTGACATGGCCCGCCTCGACCCAGCCCTGCGCCAAAGTGCGGGATTTCGCAATACGCGCGAAAAACAGCCATTTGTCGAGACGCTGGCGTTGTCTGGCGGGCTCGTCAGCCATGACTATTTCTTCATTTGCTCCTTCAGGATGGCGAGCTTGGCGAAAGGCGAATCCGGATCGATCGGCTTATCCTTGCGCGGCGGCTTGCTATCGAAGCGCTGCTGTTGCGGCTTGGCGTTCTTGTCCGGGCGCGGGCCACGGTTCTGATCCTGCTCGCGGTCGCCATTGCGTGGCCGATCCTGGCGCGGCGGACGATTGTCGGCACGCGGTTCACCTCGCGTCTCCGCCGGCCTGCCATCACGACGGCCTTCGCCGCGTTCACGCGGCGGGCCACGATGCTCGCCCTGCCGGTTTTCGCCCGGCCTGCCCTCGGCTGGCTTGTTTTCGCCCTGGCGGTTCTCGCCACCCTGACGGCGATTGTCGCGATTGTTCTGGTTGCCATGGTCGCGACGATTGCCGGCGCCCTGGTTGCCGCGGTTCTGGGTTTCGGGCTTGCCGCCGCCCGGCCGCCAGAGCAGCACGCGCTTTTCTTCCAGCGGGACAGCTTCCACCGGCGCGGCCTCCGGGGCAGTTTCGGCAGTCTCGGATTTTTCTTCAGCGACGACCGTTTCAGAAGCCTCAGTCGTTTCGGTTTCTGGCTTCTCTTCCACGGCCGGTTCGGCAACGGTTTCCACCGTAATGTCGACGGCAGGTTGTTCGGCACCCGGCTGTTCGACGGCAGACTCTATCGCGGATTCAGCGGTCTCCTCGGTCGCTGCCAGTTGCGCCGCGGCCTGTTCTGCGGTCACGCTATCGGCGCGATAGCCGAGGCCCTTGAGGATTTCTTCCATGTCGTCGGCAGTCGCGCCGAGAATGGACAGCATCGACGGCGTGGCAATGAAATGGCGGCCGTCATAGGCGCCTTCCGGACGGCTCGCGGCACCCGGCTTCCATTGCAGGAGCGGACGGATGAGATCGGCGAGGCGTTCGAGGATATCGATGCGCACGGCGCGTTTTCCGAGGAAACGGAACCCGGCCAGCCGGTAGAAATTGCGCTCGAAACCATGATCGGTGACGATCGAGGTGCGGCCGGCCGCCAGGGCGGGAATCAGGTCGCCATAACCGGGCTTGCCGAGCGCATCATTCTTCAATGCCCAGAGCAGCGTGATCAGTTCGGCCGGAGCCGGCTTCAGCAGCGCCGGCATGAAGACATGATAGGCGCCGAAACGGATGCCATATTTGCGCATCGAGGCGCGGCCATCCTGATCCAGCGACTTGACGTCCTCGGTGACATCGCGGCGGAACAGCACGCCGAGATTTTCGGCGATCTGGTAGGCAAGGCCCTTGGCGATGCCTTGCAGGTCTTCGGCGCGCGTCAAATCGTCGATCGGCTTGAGCACCGTGGCAATATGGTGATTGACGAAGCGTTCGATGCGGGCTTGCACGTGTTCGCGCGCATGGCCGGACAGCAGCTCGTCGGCCAGAAGCACGATGCGCGGACGCAGGATATGGTCGGACGGGGTCAGGCGCGCCACCGGCTCGCCGAGCCAGCGCACCAGGCCGTCGTTCGATAGCGCCAGGTCATTGTTGCCGGCAGCGTGAAGCCGCGCGGCGCGCGCCTCGAATTCGAGCGCCAGTGCCTTGCTGGCGGCATTTTCCACCGCCTTGAGGTCCTGGCCATCGGCGCCGCTCGCAAGCGTGAACCGGAAGCCGGACAATTGACCCACATGATGCCCCTCGACGAAGACATCACCATTCACACTGATTTCAGCTTCCAGCATAGTATTCTCTCTTAGCCGCCTCATGAGCACAGATGTCCTGCGGTCAACGAAGCGTTTGGTCAACCTCTCGTGCAACGCGTCCGAGAGGCGATCCTCAATTCCGCGCGTTTTTTCCTGCCAGTGTGCTGGATCTGCAAGCCAGCCCGGCCGGTTGGACACATAGGTCCAAGTTCTGATTTGCGCAATACGCGCCGACAAAGTGTCTATCTCGCCATCAGTCCGGTCAGACCGGCGAACCTGTTCGGCAATAAAGGCTTCGTTGACGGCGCCATGCCGGACGATATCCTTGTAAATGGCCGCAACAAGATCGGAATGCTGGAGCGATGTAATCCGCCTGTAATCGGGAAGCGCGCAAATCTCCCAGAGCTTTTCCACTCTTTCACGCGTCGTGGCAAGCTCCAAAATGTCCGGATAGCGCGCCAGATGCTCCAGCGCCTGCAGATCGTCGGATGGAAGCGCCCTGGTCAGGCCGTGCACGCGGGGCCCGACTTCGAGGCTGCTCCTCAGATTGGAGAGCGTCGAAAAATCGAGCGATTTCGATCGCCATTGCATGACCTTGACCGGATCGAACTGATGGGCCTCGATTCGCCGCACCATTTCGTCGTCGAAAGGCTGCGTATGGCCGGTCACCCCGAACGTGCCGTCGCGCATGTAGCGTCCGGCGCGTCCGGCGATCTGACCGAGTTCGCCCGGATTGAGGTTGCGGTATTGAAAGCCGTCGAATTTACGATCCTGGGCGAAGGCGACATGATCGACATCGAGATTGAGGCCCATGCCGATCGCGTCGGTGGCGACGAGATATTCGACATCGCCTTGCTGGTAGAGTTCGACCTGCGAATTGCGGGTGCGAGGGCTGAGCGCGCCGAGAACGACTGCGGCGCCGCCACGCTGGCGCTTGACGAGTTCGGCGATCGCATAGACCTCGTCGGCGGAGAAGGCGACGATGACGCTGCGATGCGGCAGGCGGGTGATCTTCTTCTGTCCGGCATAGAACAGCTGGGAAAGGCGTGGGCGTTCGACAATGGTGATGCCGGGCAGGATTTGATTGAGGATCGGTTTCATCGTGCCGGCACCAAGCAGCAGGGTTTCCTCCCGGCCACGCAGATGCAGGATGCGGTCGGTGAACACATGACCGCGCTCGAGATCGCCAGCGAGCTGGACCTCATCGATGGCGACGAAGGCCGCACGGGTCTCGTTCGGCATGGCCTCGACGGTACAGACGGAAAAACGGGCCGTCGGAGGCGCTATCTTTTCCTCACCGGTGATTAGCGCGACATTGGCGACCCCGACTTTTTCCGCAACCCGGCCATAGACCTCGCGTGCCAACAGGCGCAGGGGCAGACCTATGATGCCCGAGGAATGCGCGACCATACGCTCGATTGCGTAATGCGTCTTACCGGTATTGGTTGGGCCGAGAACCGCGGTAACTCCGCGGCCGCTCACTATCAGGGGATCGGAATTCAAATCGGTCCAGTCCAGGCTTCATTTATGCGGGAGGCAACTCCCGCTGGGGCATTCCTTGCATCTCCTTTGTTGCAATTGCAAGACAGGATGTCGGCAAGGGGCGAAATCGATCGACGGTACCGCTTAGATAGGGACGATTATGGAATCGACAATCACACAAGGTTCGGAACAGGTTGGGAACGAATCAGCGACGAATCAATGACTCCGTGATGTTCTCTCATTGTTCACCACAATATATTGTGGATTTTAGTTATCTCCGGCCGAGAACCTGATGCCGGGTAGATGCACCCTGCATGCGGAGAGGACAACAGCGAAATCAACGGATTTCGCTGTCAAAGCCATCATGGGAGTAGGGTTAATATATTGTAGCTTCTAGCTTTTCGTCGTCCCATTCAAGAGCAGTCAAGACGCGAACCGAATCGGAACGAATCACTGACGAATCAGGGCCCGAGAAAGTTTCTGTATTTGTTCACCACAAAATGTAGTGGATTAGCCATTCGTTTACCATCACACCGGCATACCATTGTTCGGTGCGCTGGCGAAGGACATAAAAGCTCGAACATGTCGAGACGACCGCTTACCCGTCCGGCCTCGTCCAGTGCCATTATAGAATCATTTGATAGCGCGAGCGACATCGCCGGATGCCGCTCACCGAAGAACCTCAGGCCAGATACTGGCCTCCATTGGCTGACATCGTCGAACCAGTGATGAAGCCGGCGTCATCGGAGGCTAGGAACACCACGCAACGCGCAATTTCCTCGGGTTCGCCCAGACGGCCGACCGGGATCTGCGGAATGATCTTTTCGTTCAGCACCTTTTCCGGCACGGCCTTGACCATTTCGGTGGCGATATAGCCCGGGCAGATGGCGTTGACGGTGATGCCCTTGGCGGCACCTTCCTGGGCGAGCGCCTTGGTGAAGCCGAGATCGCCGGCCTTGGCGGCCGAATAGTTCACCTGGCCCATCTGGCCCTTCTGGCCATTGATCGAGGAGATATTGATGATCCTGCCGAAAGAGCGATCGCGCATGCCGGTCCAGACAGGATGGGTCATATTGAAGAGGCCGCTGAGATTGGTGTTGATCACCGCGCTCCATTGGTCCGGCGTCATCTTGTGGAACATGCCGTCACGGGTGATGCCGGCATTATTGACGAGGATTTCCACCGGCCCGAGATCGGCTTCGACCTTGGCAATTCCGGCCGTGCAGGCCTCGTAGCTCGACACATCCCACTTATAGGCGGGGATGCCTGTATCGCTGGAGAAGGCCGATGCCGCCGCGTCATTGCCGGCATAGTTGGCTGCCACGTTGTAGCCGGCATTCTTGAGTGCGATCGAGATCGCCGCACCGATGCCACGGGTACCGCCCGTGACGATGGCTGTTCTGCGCATGATGTCGTTCCTCCCCTATCGTTCTTCTTTCGTCAGTCATGCGGCCGGGAGAACATTCCCGGCCGCGAATGGATCACATTGCCTCGATGCACATGGCGATGCCCATGCCGCCGCCAATGCACAGCGTCGCGAGGCCTTTTTTTGCCGAACGACGCCGCATCTCGAACAGCAGCGTGTTGAGGACGCGGGCACCGGATGCGCCGATCGGATGGCCGATGGCGATGGCGCCGCCATTGACGTTGACAATCTCCGGATTCCAGCCGAGATCCTTGTTGACGGCACAGGCCTGGGCGGCAAAAGCTTCGTTGGCTTCGACGAGATCGAGGTCGCCGACCGACCAGCCGGCCTTTTCGAGCGCCTTGCGCGATGCGGGAATGGGTCCTGTGCCCATGATCTTCGGATCGACGCCGGCCGTTGCCCACGAAACGATCCGCGCCATCGGGGTGATGCCGCGTCTGGAGGCTTCGGCCTCGCTCATCAGCAGGGTGGCAGCGGCGCCGTCGTTGAGGCCCGAGGCATTGGCCGCGGTCACGGTGCCGTCCTTGTCGAAGGCCGGACGCAGCTTCTGCATCGATTCGATTGTCGAGCCATGACGGATAAACTCATCGGCGTCGACGGTCACGTCCCCTTTCCTGCCCTTGATGACAAAAGGCACGATTTCATCCGTGAAGCGGCCGGCCACCTGGGCGGCTTCCGCCTTGTTCTGCGAGCCCACGGCGAAAATGTCTTGGTCCTCACGGCTCAACTGCCACTGCCTGGCGATATTTTCGGCGGTGATCCCCATGTGATAGCCGTGAAAGGCGTCGGTCAGGCCGTCCTTGATCATCGTATCGATCATCTTGAAGTCGCCCATCTTCACGCCGGCGCGGAGATGCTGGCAATGCGGGGCCATGGACATCGATTCCATGCCGCCGGCGATGATGATGCTGGCATCACCCGAGGCGATCTGCTGCATGCCCAGCGCAACGGCGCGAAGGCCGGAGCCACAGAGCTGGTTGATGCCCATGGCGGTGGCCTCGATCGGAATGCCGGCCTTGACCGCCGCCTGACGGGCCGGGTTCTGGCCCTCGCCGGCCTGGAGAACCTGGCCGAGAATGACTTCATTGACCTCGCCGGCGTCGACATTGGCGCGTTCGAGGACGCCCTTGATCACGGCCATGCCGAGTTCATGCGCGGGCGTATTGGCAAAGCTGCCATTGAACGAGCCGACTGCGGTGCGGGCCGCGCTGGCAATAACGATGGACGGGCTGCTCATGATGTTGCCTCCTTGGCAAGGTTTTGCGTGACACTCGCAAACGACTGTGGGCCTGTCAATGACATGTCATTGCGACGATTTGGGCATCGGCTGCGAATATGTTCATGCATGAACTAAGTTTATGCCGCACCGCATCTTGTGCGCAACAAAAAATTTTTCCCCCTCACGCCGCATTGCACAAAACGATTGTCTTTGCCTACGTTTTGCATAGACTGGCCAAAACGCCGCATGAGACTATGGGAGGGGCGTTTGTAAAAACAAAAATATTGCGGGGGTAAGGAGGAACATATGGCCAAGAATGATGGGCAGATCGTCATCAAGAAATATGCCAATCGGCGGCTCTACAACACCGGAACGAGCACCTATGTGACCCTTGATGACCTTGCCCAGATGGTCAAGCGCGGCGAGGATTTTACCGTACAGGACGCCAAGAGCGGCGACGATATCACCCATTCCGTTCTGACCCAGATCATTTTCGAGCAGGAATCCAAAAACGGCAATACGTTGCTGCCGATCTCGTTCCTGCGTCAGCTGATCTCCTATTACGGAGACCAGATGCAGACCTTCGTGCCGTCGTACCTCGAACAATCGATGCATGCCTTCGGTGAACAGCAGGTGCAGATCCGCGAACATATGGCAAAGACGCTGGGCGATACGCCGATCGCCAAGAACCTGCAGATTCCGATGCAACTGATGGAAGAGCAGATCAAGCGCAATACCGAGATCTTCCGCAAGGCGATGGAAGTGTTCACGCCGTTCTCGGCGACTGCCGCCAAGCCGGAAACCAAGGATGCAGGCCGCAAGGCCGATGCCAAGGACGTCGAGGACCTGAAGGAGCAGTTGCGCGCGCTTCAGACCAAGATCGAGAATATGTGAAAAATCCGCCTTGCCGGGCTGCAAATGGTAGTTTTCTCGCTTCCGGTGCTCACGTACCTTGAGTACGCTCCGCTCCGGATCTCGAAACCATCATTTTCGCTCCGGCACGACGAATTTTTGGACCTGTAGGTGTGGTCTCAGGCGCCTGGTGAGGGGTGAATTGTAAATTTCCCCACTCAAAGGCCGATCGATACGTCCCGGCCGGCGGTTTTTATCGAGACGGTGAAGCCGGCGATCACATCGACGAGACTGATCAACATCAGAATGAAGAAAATCTGGGTGGCGGCTCCGGCGACCAGCAGGAATTCCACCAGGAAGACCACGAACAGCGCCATCGAGAACAGATGGTCGAGCAGCGCGATCGCGCTGCGGCGCGTGGCCTTGAAGATTTCCATGAAAAGAATGATGAGGCTGATGACGATGAAAAGATCGCCCAGCGACATCGTCCAGGTGGCTCCCGACATCATGTTGACGCTGAGAACCTTGTCGTTCAGCACGGCTGTGCCGCCGCCGCCGAAAATCCCGAACATCGCGAGATTGTAGAGAATAAACGGAATCAGCATCAGTGGTACGGCGGCCATCGGTCACATCCTCGATAGTTTTTAGATTTGAGCGTGGCGAAACTCATAATACACAACACGCCGCCGACAAACACGGATAGTCATCGCATTTTATTCGGCAAACAAAAAGGCCGGCATCGCTGCCAGCCCTTTTATAAATTCATGACCGAATAGAAATCAGCTGCCGCTGCTTTCCTTCGGGGTCAGAACCTGCCGGCCGCGATACATGCCGGTCTTCAGATCGACATGGTGCGGACGGCGAAGTTCGCCGGAATTCTTGTCTTCGACATATGTCGGAGCCTTGAGACCATCAGCGGAGCGGCGCATGCCACGGCGCGACGGGCTTGTTTTTCTTTTAGGAACTGCCATTTTTCTAACTCCAAATCTCAACCGGACATTCCAGCGATCAGCCAGACAGGCCGTACCAGTCAGTGATCATTTCCGGAAAAGTTGCCGGGCTTATACATGCGGAAAGATAATTTGACCAGTCCCCAGAAAAATTTTTCTTGGAGCTGGTCAAATCCGTCGCTCAGGCTTCATCCTCCGGCACGATCCAGGTCTCTTCGGCGGCATCCGCCGTCCAGGCGATCCAGGCCGGATGCGCCTTGAAAGCAGCGATGTAGGCCAGCGTTTCAGGATGTTGCGAGAGCACATAGGCTTCGAATCGGTTGATGACGGGGGCGAACATAGCGTCAACCGCAGAGAACGCGCCGAACAGGAAGGGGCCGCCGCTTTTGCGGATGCTTCGATGCCAGATGGTTTCGATCCGGTCGATATCCGCCCGCATGTCGGCGGTAACAGGCGCGGCCTTCGTTGGGCGGCGCAGGTTCATGGGGCAGGCATTGCGAATGCCGCGAAAGCCGGTCGCCATTTCCATGCTGTAGGCGCGCGCCAGCGCCCTGTCCTTCCGGTCGGCGGGCCAGACCGGCCTGTCGGGGAAGAGTTCTGCGGCATATTCGATAATCGCCAGCGATTCCCAGACCTTGAAGCCGTCGTGAACAAGCAGGGGCACCTTGCCGGTTTCGGAGACAGCCCTGATGGCGGGATTATCGTTGAGGAAATCGAATGGAATGACTTCGTCGGTAAAGTCGATGCCGGCGGCTTTCATTGCCATCCACGGCCGCATCGACCATGAGGAATAGTTCTTGTTGCCGACGATCAGCTTGAGGTCGCTCATGTTTTGCTCCGGTTGACAGGCCGGGACTATAGGACGGACGGAAATCCCTCACAAATCAATAGAAGTGCGCTCAGTCATAAAGGCATTTGATATAATCGCCTGAACCCTTGGCGCGCCTCTCGATCAGCGACGCCAGGCGCTTCATCCCCTTGGCGGGTTTGGAGGCGACGCGTTTGATCGGGTTCGGCAGGGATATGGCCAGCAAGGATGCCTGCCTGCGGCTGAGCTTCGAGGCAGGGATCTTGAAATGATATTGCGATGCGGCCCCGATGCCATAGATGCCCGGACCCCATTCGGCGATGTTGAGATAGATCTCCATCAGCCGCCTCTTGGACCAGACCAGATCGGCTCCGAGCGCGAGCGGCAGTTCCAGGCCCTTGCGGATGAAGGAGCGGCCGTTCCAGAGAAACAGGTTCTTGGACGTCTGCATGGGAATGGTGGATGCACCGCGGGTGGATTCGCCATCCAGCGCATCCTGGATCACGCCGTTCATCTGTACCCAGTCGACACCGTCGTGATTGCAGAACTGGCCATCTTCCGACATCATCACCGACTGCACCAGCACCGGGGCGATATCCTCGAACTCCACCCATTGCCGGTCGTAGCCCTGCAATGTCGCGAGATCCCAGAGCATCAGCGTCGAGACGGGGTGGATGAATTCGAGCTTGTAGATAAGGATCAGCGCATAAGGCAGCAGAGCAATGCCGATCACCCATTTGAGGACTGTCTTGAAGCGCCTGCGCATCGGCGACTCAACGGCAATGGCGGGAACGGCCGGGGGCCTTGCCGCCGGAGATGGGTCTTCGACCAGTCGTGCCTCGGGAGTGACGTCCAAACTGCAATGCCTCGGGTTTCCTCGCTGCTCGGATGATTTCTTAAACCGGCAGCCACTCCATTGCCAGTATTTTGACGGAAGTTTGTTAACCCGGTCGGCTTATCCCGTGTTGCAAGCACATTTCCGGCATGCCAAAGAGCACTGTATGCAGGATACGATCTTTCTGGACAGGCTGGGAGCGCATGCCGTAGCGGTGGAAACGCTGCTCGCGGCGCTATTGTCCACGTCGAAACGCGATGGTGAGATCGCCCGGCCAACGCGGTTGTTCGCAGCCATGCGCCACGGCGCCCTCAATGGCGGCAAGCGCCTGCGTCCGGCGCTGGTGATCGAAAGTGCGGCGCTGTTCGGAGGCAGTGCCGAGGCGGCGCTGCGGGTGGCGGCGGCACTCGAATGCATCCATTGCTACTCGCTGATCCATGACGATCTGCCGGCCATGGACAATGACGACCTGCGGCGTGGCCAGCCGACCGTCCACAAGGCGTTCGACGAAGCGGCGGCGATCCTCGCCGGCGACAGCCTGCTGACCTATGCGTTCGAGATCGTCGCTTCGTCCGAGACGCCGCTGGCTGCGGAACAGAAAATAGATCTGACGCTGGCTTTGGCGCAGGCGGCCGGCCCCGGCGGCATGGCCGGTGGCCAGGCGCTCGATCTCGAAGCCGAGACGAAAGTTTTGTGTGAAGCCGAAATCATTGTCATGCAATCGATGAAGACCGGCGCGCTGATCCGCTTTGCCTGCGAGGCGGGTGCGATCATCGGCTCAGCCGGCAGGCAAGAGCGAGACCGGATGATCCGCTTCGGCCAGATCATCGGCCTTGCTTTCCAGTTGCGTGACGATCTCCTCGACCTGGTTGCCGACAGCGCGACGCTCGGCAAGGCGACCGGAAAGGACGCGGCCCGCGGCAAGGGCACGCTGCCATCGCTGAAGGGGGTCGCCTGGACGGAAAACCGGCTGGCGGAATTGATCGCCGAGGCCCAATCGCTGCTGTCGCCCTATGGCGCGCGCGCTGCAATGTTGATCAAGCTGGCGTCCTACGTCGCCACACGGGAAAAATGAGTGATGAGCAAATTCTGGTCGCCGATCGTCTCAAGCCTGAAACCCTATGTGGCCGGCGAGCAGCCGCGCATCGAAAACCTCATCAAGCTCAACACCAATGAAAATCCTTATGGCCCGTCGCCAAAAGCAGTCGCGGCAATCGCAGCGGAGGCCGGCGACCGGCTTAGGCTCTACCCCGATCCGGCCTCGATGCGGCTGAGGACTGCGATTGCCGATCTGCACGGGATAAAGGTCGAGGAGGTGTTCGTCGGCAACGGCTCCGACGAGGTGCTGGCGCATGCGTTCCAGGCACTGCTGAAGCATGACAAGCCGCTGCTCTATCCGGATATCACTTACAGCTTCTACCCGGTCTATTGCCTGCTCTATGGTATCGAGGCCAACGAAATTCCCCTCGACGAGAATTTCCTTATCCAGCTAAGCGATTACGAGGCGGATTGCGGCGCGATCATTCTGCCCAATCCGAATGCGCCGACCGGCATCGGCCTGTCGGTTGCGGAAATCGAGCAACTTGTCTCCAGTCATCCGGATCAGCCGGTGGTGATCGATGAAGCCTATATCGATTTTGGCGGCGAGAGCGCCATTCCGTTGACCCGCAAATATGCCAATCTGCTGGTCGTGCATACGCTGTCGAAATCGCGCTCGATGGCCGGCATGCGCGTCGGTTTCGCAATCGGCCAGCGGCCGCTGATCGAAGCGCTGGAGCGGGTGAAGGACAGTTTCAATTCCTATCCGATCGACCGTCTCGCCGAAGCCGGCGCGACCGCCGCGATCGAGGATGTCGAATGGTTCGACCAGACGCGCAGCAAGGTCATCGAATCACGTGAACGCGTCACCGGTGCTCTGCGCCAGCGCGGCTTTCAGGTCCTGCCGTCTCAGGCAAATTTCGTCTTCGCACGGCGTCCGGCTCATGAGGGCGCGGCGCTGGCCGCCGGCTTGCGCGGTCAATCCGTGCTGGTCCGGCATTTTGCCAAGCCGCGGATTTCTGATTTCCTGCGGATATCGATCGGCACGGCAGACGAATGCGACCGCCTGATCGAGGCGATCGATATCGTTATCGGCACTCCATAATCAAGAATTCAAGGCCGAATCACGCAGACACGGTGTTCCATCCGGCAATCGCTGTTGCCGGCCAGGCTGCCAATGTCGATGATCTTGGCGCCGGGATGCTCGATCACCACGCGCGAAGGCATGCTGACCGTGCCATAGGACCATGCGCCGACATTGCGGCGGTGATAGACCACAACATTTCCGGAATAGGTATTTGCCTGACGATGGGCACGGGCACGGTGGCGGAAATTGATGTTGATGACGACCTTGGTCGGCTTGCCGACATGGTGGTGGCGGCGCATCCTCTCGCCGGCACTGGTCTCAAATGCCGTGACCGTCAGAAGCAAGGTGGCGGCAAGTGCTAACAGGGCGGAACGCTGAAACATGGCCTTGATCCCTTTGACTCGAATTGCTCGCCGCGAGCGGCATGTGCGCAATCGTTAACAAACAGTTAACACTGAGTTCACTTTTGAATCAAGAACCTGAAAAGCCGGTTTTGCCAGTACTTTAGCAAAAGGTTAACGCGGCAGGCGAAGCTTTTGAAAAAAGTGAGATAAAATAATCGATTAAATCGGAAATACGTCTTTGACAGGGCTTGCGGTGGCGCAATCGCACGACTAAACACCGTTTTGACGCAATGCACATAAATTCCTGTGCGTGCCTTGCAGCCGATTGCGCTGATCTCGTTTGGCGCATGATTTTGCCCTCCCGGGAGGTCCCATTAATGGCGAATGCCGCAAACAACCGTCCTTTATCCCCGCATCTGCAAATCTATAAACCGATCCCGACCATGATCTCCTCGATCATGCACCGAATCACGGGCGGCGCGCTGTATTTCGGCACGGTGCTGGTCGCCTGGTGGCTGATCGCCATCGCTTCCGGCGAAGGCTACTACAATGCCGCGCAATGGGTGTTCGGCTCGATCATCGGCCAGATCATCCTGTTCGGGTTCACATGGGCGCTGGTGCAGCACATGTTGGGCGGGCTGAAGCATTTCATGTGGGATCTTGGCTACGGCTTCGAGAAGCATTTCACGACGCGGCTCGCCAAAGCCCAGTTCGTCGCCGCACCTGTTATCACCGTGATCCTCTGGATCATCGGCTATCTCGTTCGCTAGGAGCTCCCATGGTCGATATGCGCACGCCGCTCGGCAAGGTTCGCGGGCTCGGCTCCGCCAAGGACGGTACCGAACATTTCTGGCGCCAGCGGCTGACGGCTGCCGCCAATGTGCCGCTGCTGATCTTTTTCATTGTCTTCATCATCGCCCACAGCAGTTCCTCCTATGCGGAAGTGCGTTCGGCGCTCGGCAATCCGTTCGTTGCCGTGCTGATGGGCCTGGTGGTGATCTCGGGTCTCGTCCATATGCGCATCGGCATGCAGGAGATCATCGAGGACTATGTCCATCACGAGGGCGGCAAGGTCGTGTGCCTGATGCTCAACACATTCTTCACGGTTCTCGTCGGCGGGCTCTGTCTTTTCGCCGTGCTGAAGACCGGGTTCGCGGGGTAGGTTATCATGGCTCTCGTTTCCAATCCCGCCAACGGCGGCAAGGCCTATGAATATGTCGATCACGCCTATGACGTGGTGGTCGTCGGCGCCGGCGGCGCCGGTCTGCGCGCCACCCTCGGCATGGCCGAACAGGGCTTCAAGACGGCCTGCATCACCAAGGTGTTTCCGACGCGTTCGCATACGGTCGCCGCACAGGGCGGTATCGCGGCCTCGCTGCGCAACATGACGCCAGACAGCTGGCAGTGGCACCTCTACGATACGGTCAAGGGTTCCGACTGGCTCGGTGACGTCGACGCCATGCAATATATGACCATGGAAGCGCCGAAGGCGGTCTATGAACTCGAGCATTACGGCGTGCCGTTCTCACGCACCGAGGATGGCCGCATCTACCAGCGGCCGTTCGGCGGCCATATGCAGAATTACGGCGAAGGTCCGCCGGTGCAGCGCACCTGTGCTGCCGCCGACCGCACGGGTCATGCGATCCTGCACACGCTCTACGGCCAGTCGCTCAAGCACAACGCCGAATTCTTCGTCGAATATTTCGCGCTCGACCTGATCATGTCCGACGACGGCCGCTGCACCGGTGTGGTTGCGTGGAACCTGGACGACGGCAAGATCCACCGCTTCACCGCCAAGATGGTGGTTCTGGCGACCGGCGGCTATGGCCGCGCCTATTTCTCGGCGACCTCGGCGCATACCTGCACGGGCGACGGAGGCGGCATGGTGGCGCGGGCCGGCATGCCGTTGCAGGACATGGAATTCGTGCAGTTCCATCCGACCGGCATCTACGGGGCCGGCTGCCTGATCACCGAAGGTGCGCGCGGCGAAGGCGGTTATCTCGTCAATTCCGAGGGCGAGCGTTTCATGGAGCGCTATGCGCCGACCGCCAAGGACCTTGCTTCGCGTGACGTTGTCTCGCGCTGCATGACGCTGGAAATCCGAGAGGGTCGCGGTGTCGGCAAGGCCAAGGACCACATCTTCCTGCATCTCGACCATCTCGATCCCGCCGTGCTGCATGAGCGCCTGCCGGGGATTTCCGAGTCGGCCAAGATCTTTGCCGGCGTCGATGTCATCCGCGAGCCGATCCCGGTCCTGCCGACCGTGCATTACAACATGGGCGGCATCCCGACCAATTACTGGGGCGAAGTGCTGAACGCCGACGGCGCCAATCCCGAGCGCATCCTGCCCGGCCTGATGGCCGTCGGCGAAGCCGGCTGCGCCTCGGTGCATGGCGCCAACCGGCTCGGCTCGAACTCGCTCATCGACCTCGTGGTGTTCGGCCGCGCCGCCGCCATCCGCGCCGGCGAAGTCATCGACCGCGCCGCATCGATCCCGGCGCTCAATGTCGCGGCCTGCGACAAGATCATGGCGCGCTTCGATCGCCTGCGTCATGCAAACGGCGCGACGCCGACTGCGGTGCTGCGCGAAAAGATGCAGCGGACCATGCAGGAAGACGCCGCCGTGTTCCGTACCCAGGAATCGCTGGAATCGGGCTGCAAGCGGATGAGCGCCATCTGGAAGGAGCTGCCGGACATCAAGGTCACCGACCGTTCGCTGATCTGGAATTCCGACCTGGTCGAAACGCTGGAACTCGAAAACCTGATGGCCAACGCCATCACCACGGTGGTCGGTGCCGAGGCCCGCAAGGAAAGCCGCGGTTCGCATGCCCGCGAAGACTATGTCAGTGGTCCGTTCGCCGGCCGCGACGACGTCAACTGGCGCAAGCATTCGCTGGCATGGGTCAATGAGGCCGGCGAGGTCAGGCTCGACTATCGTCCGGTGCATACCAAACTGATCGCCGAGGGCATGGACCCGCATAAGATCGAGCCGAAAGCTCGGGTGTATTGAGGAGAATGAACAATGGTTGAACTCGCTCTCCCCAAGAATTCGCAGATGACCCAAGGCAAGGTCTGGCCGAAGCCGCAGGGCGCTCAGAATGTCCGCGAATACAAGGTTTACCGCTGGTCGCCGGATGACGGCAAGAACCCGTCCGTGGACACTTACTACATCGATGTCGACGATTGCGGGCCGATGGTGCTCGATGCGCTGATCTACATCAAGAACAAGATCGATCCGACGCTGACCTTCCGCCGATCCTGCCGCGAAGGTATTTGCGGCTCCTGCGCGATGAATATCGACGGCACCAACACGCTTGCCTGCACCAAAGGCATGGACGAGGTGAAGGGCACGGTAAAAATCTATCCGCTGCCGCATATGCCGGTGGTCAAGGACCTGGTGCCGGATCTGAGCAATTTCTACGCCCAGCATCGCTCGATCGAACCCTGGCTGAAGACGGTGTCGCCGCCGCCAGCCAAGGAGTGGAAGCAGAGTCATGAGGACCGACAGAAGCTCGACGGCCTTTATGAATGCATTCTCTGTGCTTGCTGCTCTGCATCCTGTCCCAGCTACTGGTGGAACGGAGACCGCTATCTCGGTCCCGCCGTTCTGCTGCAGGCCTATCGCTGGCTGATCGACAGCCGTGACGAAGCCAAGGGCGAGCGCCTCGACAATCTCGAGGATCCCTTCCGGCTCTATCGCTGCCACACGATCATGAACTGCGCCCAGGCCTGCCCGAAGGGGCTCAATCCGGCCAAGGCCATCGCCGAGATCAAGAAGATGATGGTGGAGCGCCGGTTCTGAGCGCGATGCTCGAAGGTTTCGACCCGGAAGCCGTCAGCCAGATACGCGCGCGGCTCGATCTTGTCCGGGAGCGCGGTGTCCGCATTTTGTTTGCGATCGAAAGCGGCAGCCGTGCCTGGGGCTTTCCGTCTCCGGATAGCGATTACGACTGTCGCTTCGTCTACGTCTGGCCGGTCGAGCAACATCTGGTGCTGCAGGTCCAGCGTGATGTGATCGAGTTCCCGATCGAGGGCGATATCGATGCCGGCGGCTGGGATTTGCGCAAGGCGCTCATGCTGGCGCTCAAGGGCAATGCCGTCATCCTCGAATGGGTGAAGTCGGTTTATGTCTATGAGCAGGTTGACGGCTTCCGCACCGCACTGGCAGAGGTTCTGGCCGAAATCGTTGATCCCCTTTCGGTCTCCCGGCATTATATCGGCCTTCTCAAGAAGCATATGTTCGGCGCCGCCGATGACGAAATTCGCCTGAAAAAGCTGTTCTATGCGATCCGGCCGGCGCTTTCGCTCCGCTACATGGAAGAGCGGGATTTTCGAGACCTTCCGCCGATGGATCTTCCATCCCTTCTGGACGGCGTCCGGCTGGAGCCGGATTTGTTCCAATTGATTGGTTCCATGGTCGAAATCAAGAAAACGACGCGAGAAATGGGAACCGGACCGGTGCCCCGGTTGTTGGCTGAATATCTGGCGGAAACCCACAAGCGATATGATACACTCGTCGACAGGATTGGCGGTGCGAACCCTGTCCCGGAAGTGGAACGAACTCGTATCGCAGAGGCTTTTTATCGGAGGACTGTGCAGGCCAATAGCGGGTGGTCGCACAGTTAGTGCTTGATTAACTATATCGTCCTACGGTAATTCCGCCATATTTCCCCGGTTGTCAGTAGCTGCCGGTCACGAGTTTCAAGGAGTTGGGGATGCGGATATCGCTTGCTGTCGGTGCGCTTTCAGTCGCACTCATGCTGGCCGGTTGTGCCAGCGACCGGATGGATGCAGCGGATGATCTGGCCGCGAGGCCACAGCCTCTCGAAGCGCAGCCCGTTGCGCCGGTCGAAAGCAATTCGTTGCCCGATCCGACCACGGATACCGCGGCTTTCCCGCAAAAGCCGGTGGTCGACCCGGCACTCGGCCAGAATGCGGCCACCAACGATGCCGCTGCCGCGACCGCGCTGGATGTCAAGAAAGAGCAGATGGTCGGCGGGTGGAAGGTCAATGCCGGCGGCTCCAATTGCGATATGTTCCTGACGCTGACCAATCTCGGCTCGGGCTCGCGCGGCGGCACCAAGGGCTGTGCCGGTGAACTTTCAGTGATGGGATCGTGGGAAGTGACGGGCAAGCAGGTCGTGCTGAAGGATCGCAACGGCAACACGCTGGCACGACTCTACAAGTCCGCGGAGAATCGCTTTGACGGATCGCTCAGCTCCGGACAACCGGTCAGCCTTTCCAGATAAGCCGGTCTCATACGCGGATAAGGTCTGATGCAACCACCTCCCGATTACTCGCAGAGCGTCGTCGAACGCCTGGAGACGATGGTTGCGGCGGGTGAAATTCAACGTGACCAGCCGCAATTTGCGATCGCTCGCAAACTAGACCACGTTCTTTCCACCCTTCGTTCCCGCAAGCCGGCAACAAAATCCTCCGTGCTTGGCTGGCTGTTTGCCGCGGGCCGGAAGGTGGGTGAGCCGGTTCGCGGCCTGTATATCCATGGCAGCGTCGGCCGCGGCAAGACCATGCTGATGGATATCCTTTACGAACTCGCGCCGGTCGAGCGCAAGCGGCGGGCGCATTTCAACGAATTCATGGCGGATGTGCACAATCGCATCCATGCGCACCGGCAGAAGCTGAAGAACGGCGAGACCAGGCAGGCCGATCCCGTGCCGCCGGTCGCCGCAAGCCTGCATGAAGAAGCGATGCTGCTGTGCTTCGATGAGTTCACGGTCACCGATATCGCCGATGCGATGATCCTGTCGCGATTGTTCACCGAGCTATTCCGGCTGGGTTCGGTCCTGATCGCCACGTCGAACGTCGAGCCGGACAACCTCTACCGGGACGGCCTGAACCGCCAGTTGTTCCTTCCTTTCATCGACCTGCTCAAGCACCATGTCGATATCGTTTCGCTCGATACGCCAACCGATTACCGGCTGGAAAAAACCAGAAGCCTGCCGGTCTGGCTGGTGCCGATCAGTGGCGTCAACGACACGAGGATCGAACAGGCCTGGCATGAATTGACGGCCGGTGCCAAATCCAGGCCCGAGACGATCGACATGAAGGGGCGTCAGGTCGTCGTGCCGCAAGCGGCCGCCGGTGCCGCCCGCTTCAGCTTCAAGGAGCTTTGCGAGGCGCCGTTGGGCGCGTCGGATTACATCGCGATCACAGATCGCTACAAGACCCTCGTCATCGAGCACATCCCCATCCTTGCACCCGAAAAACGCAATGAGACCAAGCGCTTCATCAACCTTGTGGACACGCTTTACAATAGCCACACACGGCTGATCGCCTCGGCGGCGGCGATGCCCGAGGACCTGCTGCCGGTGCGTAAAGGAACGGTGGGTTTCGAGTTCGACCGGACTGTGTCGCGACTGTTTGAAATGCGCAGCGCAGAATACCTCGAAAATTGCCCCTGATTTACGACAGTCGTGTTACGCATCAACAAAATTAATTGACGTTTACGTAAGATAATAGTGATCTAACCGATTGAATTTGCTCACCTCATTTTTACCAGTTGAAATATTTACCTTTTGGGTCTAAGCCCTTCGCCCATCGGGACCCTGAAAGCGCAAATCAGTCTCCTGCGGTCTAATAAATGTGAAGGACATTTCTCATGGCGCGTAAGAAAATCGCACTCATCGGTTCGGGCATGATCGGCGGCACACTGGCGCATCTCGCCGGCATGAAAGAGTTGGGCGATGTGGTCCTGTTCGACATTGCCGATGGCATTCCCCAGGGCAAGGGTCTCGATATCGCCGAATCCTCGCCGGTCGATGGTTTCGATGCGAATTTTTCCGGTTCGAGCGACTACTCCGCCATTGAAGGCGCCGATGTCTGCATCGTCACCGCCGGCGTGCCGCGCAAGCCGGGCATGAGCCGCGACGATCTTCTCGGCATCAATCTGAAGGTCATGGAACAGGTTGGCGCCGGCATCAAGAAATATGCCCCGAACGCTTTCGTGATCTGCATCACCAATCCGCTCGACGCGATGGTCTGGGCGCTGCAGAAGTTCTCCGGCCTGCCGAAGAACATGGTCGTCGGCATGGCCGGCGTGCTCGACTCGGCGCGTTTCCGCTATTTCCTGGCGCAGGAATTCAATGTCTCGGTCGAAGACGTGACCGGCTTCGTCATGGGCGGTCATGGCGACACGATGGTTCCGCTGGCGCGTTACTCCACGGTCGGCGGCATTCCGCTGACGGATCTGGTCAAGATGGGCTGGTGCACCAAGGAGCGCCTGGAAGAAGTCATCCAGCGCACCCGTGACGGCGGCGCCGAAATCGTCGGCCTGCTCAAGACCGGCTCGGCCTTCTACGCGCCGGCAGCATCGGCGATCATGATGGCCGAATCCTTCCTCAAGGACAAGAAGCGGGTCGTGCCCTGCGCCGCCTACCTCACCGGCCAGTATGGCGTGAAGGACATGTATGTCGGCGTTCCCACCGTCATCGGTCAGGGCGGCATCGAGCGCGTCATCGAGGTTGATCTCAATGGTCCGGAAAAAGCGGCCTTCGACAAGTCCGTCGCCGCTGTCGCCGCTCTTTGCGAAGCCTGCATCACCATCGCCCCGGCTCTGAAGTAAGTCGGCTGCCGACGTCACATTGACAGGACAAGATCATGAACATTCATGAATATCAGGGCAAAGCTCTTCTGAAGGGCTTCGGTGCTCCCGTCGCCGAAGGCATTGCCATCTTTTCGGCAGATGAAGCGGAAGCTGCAGCAAAGAAGCTGCCCGGCCCGCTTTATGTGGTCAAGAGCCAGATCCATGCCGGTGGCCGCGGCAAGGGCAAGTTCAAGGAACTCGGCCCGGATTCCAAGGGCGGCGTTCGCCTCGCCAAGTCGATCGAGGACGTGGTTGCCAACGCCAAGGAAATGCTCGGCAACACGCTGGTGACCAAGCAGACAGGGCCTGCCGGCAAACAGGTCAACCGCCTCTATATCGAGGATGGTGCCGATATCGATCGCGAGCTTTATCTCTCGCTTCTGGTCGACCGTTCCGTGGGTCAGGTGTCGTTCGTCGTCTCGACCGAAGGCGGCATGGACATCGAGGCTGTTGCCCATGACACGCCCGAGAAGATCATCAATGTGGCGATTGATCCGGCTGCCGGCGTCACTAGCGCCAATCTCGCGGAACTGACCTCGGCGCTAAAGCTCGAAGGCGAAGCCAAGGCCGATGCCGAAAAGCTTTTCCCGATCCTCTACACGGCGTTTGTCGAAAAAGACATGAGCCTGCTTGAGGTCAATCCGCTGATCGTCATGAAGGATGGTCGCATGCGGGTGCTCGACGCCAAGGTGTCGTTCGACGGCAACGCGCTGTTCCGCCATCCCGACGTCGTCGAACTGCGGGACACCACCGAGGAAGACGCCAAGGAAATCGAAGCGTCCAAATACGACCTTGCCTATGTGGCTCTCGATGGCAATATCGGCTGCATGGTCAATGGGGCCGGCCTTGCCATGGCGACCATGGACATCATCAAACTCTACGGCGCGGAGCCTGCGAACTTCCTCGATGTCGGCGGCGGCGCCAACAAGGAGAAGGTGACGGCGGCCTTCAAGATCATCACCGCCGATCCGGCAGTGAAGGGCATCCTGGTCAACATCTTCGGCGGCATCATGAAATGCGATGTCATTGCCGAGGGTGTGATCGCGGCCGTCAAGGAGGTCGGACTTCAGGTTCCGCTCGTCGTCCGCCTCGAGGGCACCAATGTCGAACTGGGCAAGAAGATCATCAACGAAAGCGGGCTGAACGTGATTTCGGCCGACGATCTCGATGACGCCGCCCAGAAGATCGTCAAGGCGGTCAAGGGCTGACGGTGAATTGAATGCTGAGGGTCGTATGCGCAATCGCAATTACGGCTCTCGCCGGCTGCTGGTTCTGGTGGCTCGAAGAAGAAAGATGGTGCGAGGACTTCGAACAGAAGGCTTCACCCGCAGCCTTAACGTTCTGCGTGCCTCTTTCTCCCTTCGTCGCCTTCGGCATAGTTTTCTTCAGTGGCGCAGTGATCATTTGGATGGTGCTTCGCAAGCGTCGAATTTAGAGATCGGGATTAACGCATGTCCATTCTCATCAATAAAGACACCAAGATCCTGGTTCAGGGTTTGACCGGCAAGACCGGCACGTTCCACACCGAGCAGGCGCTCGCCTACCACGGCACCAAGATGGTCGGCGGTATCCACCCCAAGAAGGGTGGCGAGACCTGGACCGGCGCCAAGGGCGAACAGTTGCCGATCTTCGCGACAGTGGCTGAAGGCCGCGACGCGACGGGCGCTGGCGCATCGGTGATCTATGTGCCGCCGGCAGGCGCCGCTGAAGCCATTATTGAGGCGATCGATGCGGAGATCCCGCTGATCGTCTGCATCACCGAAGGCATTCCGGTCGCCGACATGATCAAGGTCAAGGCGAGGCTCGACGCGTCGACGTCGCGGCTGATCGGCCCGAACTGCCCCGGCGTGATGACGCCGGACGAATGCAAGATCGGTATCATGCCCGGCAACATCTTCAAAAAGGGTTCGGTCGGGGTTCTTTCCCGCTCCGGAACACTTACATATGAAGCGGTGTTCCAGACCACCAACGAAGGCCTCGGCCAGACCACGGCCGTCGGCATCGGCGGCGACCCGGTCAAGGGTACCGAATTCATCGATATCCTCGAAATGTTCCTTGCCGACGACGAAACCAAGTCGATCATCATGATCGGCGAGATCGGCGGTTCGGCCGAGGAAGATGCGGCACAGTTCATCAAGGACGAAGCCAAGCGCGGCCGTTCCAAGCCGATGGTCGGCTTCATCGCCGGCCGCACGGCACCTGCCGGCCGCACCATGGGCCATGCCGGCGCGGTGATTTCCGGCGGCAAGGGCGGTGCGGAAGACAAGATCGCGGCGATGGAAGCGGCAGGCATCCGCGTGTCGCCGTCGCCCGCACGCCTTGGAAAAACCTTGGTCGAAGTGCTCAAGGGCTGAACGAAAAAACAGGTGGAGGCGATCCTCGCCCCCGCCTCTGAAAGCTTTGCCGGCCGATCCGGCAAATATAACGCGGCGTCCCGGAAGTGTTCGCGGTTTCGGGACAGGCGTCGCGAAAACATGATGACAAGGAGGCGGAGAAGGCTCTCCGCATTGGAAATATGGCAAGGCAAGAGGCCAATCAGCAGTTCTCGGCGACATCGTTCCTCGACGGCGCCAATGCGCATTACATCGAGCAGCTCCATGCGCGCTACCAGGACGATCCGTCGTCGCTGACGCAGGAATGGCAGGATTTCTTCAAGGCGCTTGAGGACAATCCGGCCGATGTGTCCAAGGCTGCGAAGGGCGCCTCCTGGCAGCAGAAGAACTGGCCGGTGCCGGCCAATGGCGAACTCGTCAATGCGCTCGACGGTGACTGGCCGGCGATCGAAAAGGTCGTCGCCAGGAAAATCGAAGCCAAGGCCGTGGTGGCCGAGACGCCGCAGAGTCCGGAGCAGATCGAGCTCGCGGCACGCGATTCCGTCCGCGCTATCATGATGATCCGGGCCTATCGCATGCGCGGCCATCTGCATGCCAATCTCGACCCGCTCAAGATTGCCGCCCCGGTCGAGGATTATCACGAGCTGTCGCCGTCCAACTATGGCTTCCAGCCCGAGGATTACGATCGCAAGATCTTCATCGACAATGTGCTCGGCCTCGAATACGCGACCGTGCGCGAGATGCTTGAAATCCTTGAGCGCACCTATTGCTCGACGCTCGGTTTCGAATTCATGCACATCTCCGATCCGGAAGCCAAGCAATGGCTGCAGGAGCGTATCGAAGGTCCGGACAAGGGCGTCGAGTTCACGCCCAACGGCAAGAAGGCCATTCTCTCCAAACTGATCGAGGCCGAAGGTTTCGAACAGTTCATCGACGTCAAGTACAAGGGCACCAAGCGTTTCGGCATCGACGGCGGCGAGTCGCTGATCCCGGCGATGGAGCAGATCATCAAGCGTGGCGGCCAGGACGGGCTACAGGAAGTCGTGGTCGGTATGGCTCATCGCGGCCGCCTCAACGTGCTGACCAATGTCATGCACAAGCCACACCGCGCTGTGTTCCACGAGTTCAAGGGCGGTTCCTACGCGCCTGACGATGTCGAAGGTTCGGGCGACGTCAAGTACCATCTCGGTGCCTCGTCGGACCGCGAGTTCGACGGCAACAAGGTGCATCTGTCACTGACAGCCAATCCGTCGCATCTGGAAATCGTCGATCCTGTCGTCATGGGCAAGGCGCGCGCCAAGCAGGACCAGCTCGCCACCCAGTGGGATGGCGACGTGATCCCGCTCAAGGAACGCGCCAAGGTCATGCCGCTGCTGCTGCACGGCGACGCGGCGTTCGCCGGCCAGGGCGTGATTGCCGAAATCCTCGGCCTGTCCGGCCTGCGCGGCCATCGCGTTGCCGGCACGATGCATATCATCATCAACAACCAGATCGGCTTCACCACCAATCCGGCCTTCTCGCGTTCGTCGCCGTATCCGTCCGACGTCGCCAAGATGATCGAGGCGCCGATCTTCCACGTCAATGGCGACGATCCGGAAGCCGTGGTCTATGCAGCCAAGATCGCCACCGAATTCCGGATGAAGTTCTACAAGCCTGTCGTCATCGATATGTTCTGCTATCGCCGCTTCGGTCACAACGAGGGCGACGAACCTTCGTTCACGCAGCCGAAGATGTACAAGGTCATCCGTTCGCACAAGACTGTGGTGCAGCTTTATGGCGAGCGCCTGATCGCCGAGGGCCTGATCACCCAGGGCGAACTCGAAAAGATGAAGGCCGACTGGCGCGCCCATCTCGAACAGGAATTCGAAGCCGGCCAGGCCTACAAGCCCAACAAGGCCGACTGGCTGGACGGCGTCTGGTCCGGCCTGCGCACCGCCGACAATGCCGACGAACAGCGCCGCGGCAAGACAGCCGTGCCGATGAAGTCGCTCAAGGAAATCGGCAAGAAGCTCTCGGAAATCCCCGAGGGTTTCAAGGCGCACAAGACCATCCAGCGTTTCATGGAAAACCGTTCGCAGATGGTGCAGACCGGCGAAGGGCTCGACTGGGCGACGGCGGAAGCCTTCGCGTTCGGCTCGCTCTGCCTCGATGGCCACAAGATCCGCCTGTCGGGCCAGGATTGCGAACGCGGCACGTTCTCGCAGAGGCATTCGGTGCTCTACGATCAGGAGACCGAGGATCGCTATATCCCGCTTGCCAACCTGTCGCCGACCCAGGCGAGATTCGAAGTCATCAATTCGATGCTTTCGGAAGAAGCGGTGCTTGGCTTCGAATACGGCTATTCGCTGGCGAGGCCGAATGCGTTGACGCTCTGGGAAGCGCAGTTCGGCGATTTCGCCAACGGCGCCCAGGTGGTGTTCGACCAGTTCATCTCGTCGGGCGAGCGCAAGTGGCTGCGCATGTCCGGCCTCGTCTGCCTTCTGCCGCACGGCTATGAAGGCCAGGGCCCGGAACATTCGTCGGCTCGCCTCGAACGCTTCCTGCAAATGTGCGCGGAAGACAATATGCAGGTAGCCAACTGCACGACGCCGGCTAACTATTTCCACATCCTGCGCCGGCAGATGAAGCGCGATTTTCGCAAGCCGCTGATCCTGATGACGCCGAAGTCGCTGCTGCGTCACAAGCGGGCCGTGTCGTCGCTGTCGGAACTGGCCGGCGAATCCTCGTTCCACCGTCTCCTCTGGGACGACGCGGAAGTGATCAAGGACGGACCGATCAAACTGCAGAAGGATGCCAAGATCCGTCGCGTGGTGATGTGCACCGGTAAGGTCTATTTCGATCTTCTGGAAGAGCGCGAAAAGCGCGGCATAGACGATGTCTACCTGCTGCGCGTCGAGCAACTCTATCCGTTCCCGGCCAAGGCGCTGATCAACGAACTCTCCCGCTTCCGCCATGCGGAAATGGTCTGGTGCCAGGAAGAGCCGAAGAACATGGGCGCCTGGTCGTTCATCGATCCGTATCTCGAATGGGTGCTGGCGCATATCGACGCCAAGTACCAGCGCGTCCGCTACACCGGCCGTCCGGCTGCCGCCTCAACGGCGACAGGCCTGATGTCCAAGCATCTGGCGCAGCTGGCGGCCTTCCTCGAAGACGCGCTCGGCAGCTGAGGGTCAGGCGATGGGCTATTATCACCTGAAGCTCCTCTCCCCCCGGGCGACCTTCCCGTTCGACATGAACGAGCGGGAAAAGCAAGCCATGACCGAACATTCGCACTACTGGCAACGGCTCGCCGAGAAACACCGCGCCGTTGTCGTCGGCCCGGTTTTCGATCCCAAGGGGGCTTATGGCATGGCGATCGTGGAAACTGAAAACGAAGCTGAAGCCGAGGCGCTGGCTTCGGCAGATCCGGTCATCACCGCGTCGCTGGGTTTCCGTTATGAAGTGTCACCCATGCCTTCGCTGATTATCCGCGATATCGACGATCTCTAGAGCAAAGGACGTTCAGCTGCAGAACGATCATTTGAACGCCCTTTGCTCTGAACCAAACGACCAAACGCAATTCAACATTCAGGACTTCAAACAATGGCCACCGAAATCCGCGTCCCGACACTCGGCGAATCCGTCAGCGAAGCCACGATTGGCACCTGGTTCAAGAAAGTCGGCGATGCCGTCAAGGCCGACGAGATCCTCTGTGAGCTCGAAACCGACAAGGTGACGGTCGAAGTGCCGGCGCCGGCCTCCGGCGTGCTTTCCGAAATCGTTGCCAATACCGGTGACACCGTCGCGCCGGGCGGGCTTCTGGGCCAGATCGCCGAAGGTGCCACCGCAACTGCGGCCGCTGCACCGGCTGCCAAGGTCGAAGCGCCGGCTCCGAAGGCCGCACCTGTCGCAGCCGCTGCCCCGACGGCAATGCCGGCCGCACCGTCCGCCGCCAAGCTGGCAGCCGACAGCAACATTGCCGTATCGAGCGTCGACGGTTCCGGCAAGCGCGGCCAGGTCCTGAAGGAAGATGTTCTGGCGGCGATCGCCAAGCCGGCGACCGGTGGTGGCGCTGCGGCGGCACCGGCCCCGGTTCAGGCGCCGCGCGTCGCCTCGTCAGCCACCGATCAGGAGCGTGAAGAACGGGTGAAGATGACCCGCCTGCGCCAGACAATCGCCCGCCGGCTCAAGGATGCTCAGAACAGCGCTGCCATGCTGACCACCTATAACGAGGTGGACATGACGGCGGTGATGAGCATGCGCACCAAGTACAAGGACCTGTTCGAGAAGAAGCACGGCGTCAAGCTTGGCTTCATGGGCTTCTTCACCAAGGCGGTGACGCATGCGCTGAAGGAGATTCCGTCCGTCAATGCCGAGATCGACGGCACCGATATCATCTTCAAGAATTACGCCCATATCGGCGTCGCCGTCGGCACCGACAAGGGCCTCGTCGTGCCGGTGGTGCGCGATGCCGACCAGATGGGAATCGCCGAGATCGAGAAGGATATCGGTCGCCTGGGCAAGGCCGCGCGCGATGGTGCGCTGTCGATGGCCGATATGCAGGGCGGCACGTTCACGATTTCGAACGGCGGTGTCTATGGTTCTTTGATGTCCTCGCCGATCCTGAATGCGCCGCAATCCGGCATTCTCGGCATGCACAAGATCCAGGAACGGCCGATGGCGATCGGCGGCCAGGTGGTCATCCGCCCGATGATGTATCTGGCGCTCTCCTATGATCACCGCATCGTCGACGGCAAGGAAGCCGTGACCTTCCTCGTTCGCGTCAAGGAAAGCCTCGAAGATCCGGAACGCCTGGTGCTCGATCTCTGATCCGGCAGTCTGAACAACGGGGCGCGGCTATGCGCCCCGGCCAATGAAAGACAGGCCATGGACATTTTCGTCTTCACGAGTTTCCCCGTGCTCGCGGCATGGAGCGTGGCGTTGCTGGTGATCCATGTGATGCTGCAGGCGCGACTGGTGACGCGCGAACTCGGGCGGAAGTGGAACGCCGGACCGCGCGACGAGGAGAAGACGCCCAAGGGTGCGCTTGCCGGCCGTGCCGTGCGCGCCTCGGCGAATTTCCGCGAGACCTATCCGGCTTTCGTGGCGTTGGCGCTCGGCCTGGCGATCGCCGATCCGCTGTCGGGCTGGGGGCATGCCGGCGCGCTCCTGTGGTTCGCCGCGCGGCTGATCTATATCCCGCTCTATCTCTCAGGCATTCCCTACATCCGCTCTGCTGCATGGACTGTTGCGATGCTCGGGCTTTTGGCTATGTTTCTGACGCTGGTCATGTGAGGGCAAGATGAATGCTTATTCCTTTCTCGCTATCTTGTCGGCCGCGACTGGTCTTGCGCAGATGCAGGCTGGTGCGGCGTTTTCCGCCGAATGCACGCAGGAACGCGCCCAATATGTCGATGCGCAGGCACTCTACGAACTGAGCTTTGAGGCGGTCGATCCCGAATCCTCGGCTTCCAGCCACAGTTTCAAAGTGACCATCAAGAACAGTCCACTCGTGCTCGACGGCTATGTCATGCCGTCCGAACCGGTCCACCGCACCAACGGTTTCCTGTTCAACAACTGCCCAGAAGGCGACATTACCGGCGCCGATATTGCCGCCTGCACGGTCTGGGAGGGTGTGATCTATGCCAGCGACAATGGCAAGATCGACCTCCTGCCGCAACAGGGCGCCAATGCCGCAGGACAGATTCTGCTGCCAAACCTGGGTGCGGCCCTGCAGGCCTCGTCCGCCTGGGGTCCGAAGAAAGCCCAGGTCGCGCCCTGGGACGTGCTGACATTGAAAGGATGCCGATCATGATTGACGCTCGCGTTCTGCTGGTCACCGGCGGAAGCCGTGGCATCGGTGCAGCCGTCTGCCGCAAGGCGGCAAGCCAGGGCTGGCAGGTGATGATCAACTACGTATCCAACGAGGCTGCGGCACGCGCGCTTGCTGACGAGATCAATGCCGGCGGCGGCGTGGCGAAAATTATCCAGGGCGACACCGGCACGGAAGAAGGGATTGCGGCGATCTTCGCGGCCGTCGATCAGGCGTTCGGCCGGCTCGATGGCCTGGTCAACAATGCCGGCGTCGTCGATCTCAAGGCGAGGCTCGACACGTTCTCCCGCGAGAGGCTGGAGCGGATGTTCAACATCAACGTCATCGGTGCGATCCGCTGCGCCGCCGAATCGGTCAAGCGCATGTCCACGGCGCATGGCGGCCGGGGCGGGGTGATCGTCAATGTCTCGTCGGTGGCCGCCCTGCTCGGAGGCCCGAATTTCTACATCGACTACGCCGCCTCCAAGGGTGCGATCGACAGCATGACAGTCGGCCTTTCGAAGGAAGTCGCGGCCGAAGGCATCCGTGTCAACGCCGTCAGGCCGGGCATTATCGATACCGATATTCACGCCTCCGGTGGCACGCCGGACCGGGCGCGCGAAACGGCGCGCGATATTCCCATACAGCGTCCGGGTTCGGCCGATGAAGTCGCCGATGCGGTCACCTATCTGTTATCCAGCCAGGCATCCTACATTACCGGTGCCATATTGAATGTCAGCGGCGGGCGATAACCGTCGAAACCGAAGGATAGTTTCATGTCATACGACGTCATCGTTATCGGATCCGGCCCCGGCGGCTATGTCTGCGCCATCAAGGCGGCCCAGCTCGGCCTGAAGACCGCGGTCATCGAGAAGCGCGCCACCTTCGGCGGTACCTGCCTGAACATCGGCTGCATTCCTTCGAAGGCATTGCTGCATGCGTCCGAAGTCTACGCACATGCCAGCCACGGCATGGACAGCCTCGGCGTCGAGCTTTCGGGCGTCAAGCTGAACCTCGAGAAGATGCTGGCCCACAAGGATGCCGTGGTGAAATCCAATGTCGACGGCGTTGCCTTCCTGTTCAAGAAGAACAAGATCGATGCTTTCCAGGGCACCGGCAAGATCATCGGCCAGGGCAAGGTCTCGGTGACCAGCGACAGCGGCGAGACGCAGGTGCTGGAAGCCGGCAACATCGTCATTGCCACGGGTTCGGATGTGGCCGGCATTCCCGGCGTGCAGGTCGATATCGACGAGAAGGTGATCATCTCCTCGACCGGCGGCATCGCGCTGGACAAGGTGCCGGAAACAATGATCGTCGTCGGCGGCGGCGTGATCGGGCTCGAACTCGGCTCGGTGTGGAACCGGCTCGGCGCCAAGGTCACGGTTGTCGAGTATCTCGATACGATCCTCGGCGGCATGGATGGCGAAGTTTCACGCCAGTTCCAGCGCATGCTGACCAAGCAGGGCTTTGAATTCAAGCTCGGTGCCAAGGTCACGGGCGTCGAGAAGACCGGCAACGGTGCGAAGGTGACGTTCGAACCGGTCAAGGGCGGCGAGGCGCAGTCGCTGGAAGCCGATGTCGTGCTGATCTCCACGGGCCGCAAGCCTTTCACCGACAATCTCGGCCTTGCGGAAGCCGGTATCGTACTCGACAATCGCGGCCGCGTGGAAGTCGATGGCAATTACCATACGTCCGTTCCGGGCATCTATGCGCTCGGCGACGTGATCCGGGGGCCGATGCTGGCCCACAAGGCCGAGGACGAAGGCGTGGCCGTGGCCGAGATCATTGCCGGCCAACACGGCCATGTGAACTATGATGCGATTCCCGGCGTCGTGTATACCCAGCCGGAAGTCGCCTCGGTCGGCAAGACCGAAGAAGAACTGAAAAGTGCCGGGATCGCCTACAAGGCCGGAAAGTTTCCCTTCACCGCCAATGGCCGGGCGCGGGCCATGGAGGCCACGGAGGGCTTCGTCAAAGTGCTTGCGGACGCGAGCACCGACCGGGTGCTTGGAGTCCATATCGTCGGCTTCGGCGCCGGCGAGATGATCCATGAGGCGACGGTACTGATGGAATTCGGCGGTTCTTCCGAGGATCTGGGACGGACGACGCACGCGCATCCGACGATGTCGGAAGCGGTGAAGGAGGCGGCGCTCGCGACCTTCTTCAAGCCGATCCATCTCTGATCTTACCTGACCTGCACTTTACGTTTTTGTAAGGTATCACATCGCGCCTTGCTCCTGGGGGCGCGATCTGTTTTTGTTGCCGAGAACCCATTATCTGTTTGATAAAAGGCAACTAAATGAAACCCCTTGCTTACAGTATCGCCCAGCGCACACTTCATTGGCTGACCGCGCTCCTGATCTTCTTCAACCTGTTGTTTCCCGGTCGGATCGAGCGGGTCACCGACCAGTTGGCCGAAGGCAGCGTCCCCGCTCCGCAGGATTGGACATCTGCCAATCTGCATATCTACACCGGTTTTGCGATCATCGGCCTGACTGTCCTGCGGTTGATTCTGCGGGCTGTGCAGGGCGCACCGGATTCGCCGGCTGAAGAGCCTGCGTTCTTCCGCCTCGCCTCCAAGGTGGCTCACGGTCTGTTGTATCTATTGCTGTTTGCCATGCCGGTTGCCGGAATTGCGAAATTCTATCTGGGCGTGGATTTCGCGGGCTTCCTGCATGCAGGGCCGATGAAAGTTGCCCTCTGGACACTGGTGATCGCCCACGTCTGCGGGGTCTTGGTCCACAAGTTCTATTGGAAGACCAATGTGCTGGATCGCATGACGCGCGGCGTCAATTGACCGGAGTGGCCTTGTAACCTTTCTGACGCAAGAGTTCCACGACGCCCTGGTCGCCGATCAGATGCAGGGCGCCGACCGCCATGAAGACATTGCCATCCGCGAGGATAGGGTCGGCGCGGTCGGCCATGTGGTGATTGCGCTGGGTGATCAGCTTTTCCTCGAACAGCGCGATGTCCTTGAAATCGCTGCTGTTCTTTTCCGGCGCGAAATAGGCGGCGGCAGGAAAGACAAGGCCGATCTGGCCGTTGAGATAAAGCTGCAGCGTGGTTTCCATCATATCGGCGGTATATTTTGGATAGCGCACGGCACTGACCAATGCCCGGACATGGAAATCCATCGGCAGGCTTGCCATGGCTTCGATCTGCTCCTGCAAAGTTTCGACGCCCTTGACCTTCTTGCCGGCGGCTTGCGCCTCGACGGCAAGTTTCATATCGAGGAACGGAGCGCCGCTGGCCTTGCGGGACAGTTCGCAGGTGGACAGCGAGACCATCGAGGCGATGATATAGGGCTTCATCTTGACGACCGACAGCAGCGGAATGCCGCGATCCATCAAGCCCTTCTCCAACACTTTCCGGGCGTCTGCCGAGAGGTAGTCGGTGATCGTCTTGGTGCCACCGAACATCATCAGGTCCGGCTTGGCGAACAGCTTCAATGATGCCGCCTGCTGGTCGAGAATTTCGTCGGATTCGAGAACGACCGTGCTGGACGCGTCATATGCCGCTTTTGCCGCGTCCGGCAGACCGGTGACGCGCGGATCGGACAGATGCATGGTGCCGAGCAGCCAGTCGGGCGCCTGGCCGTCTTTTTCCAGCTTCCAGAACCGGTAGCCGGAATTCTTGATCCTGTCTCCCTCGGCGCGGAGTTTGGCATAGGCGGCCGGATCCGATTTCTTCAGCGCGCCGACCAGATCCGTCGCCCCGCAGGTCAGATCCTCGGCCTTTGCTGGCGCCGAAAACAGGGTGAAGACCAGGAGGAAAAGCGCCAGGAAATGGATGACAACAAGGCCGAAAGCCAATCCGCCGGCAAGCCGGTCCAGCTTGACTCGCGTCAACTCTCGAGTGGCGGAGTTTTTCAGTGCTGCTGACGTCATGCCGGATCCATATCGTTACGTGTCGGAACGATAACGTCTGAGGCTGTCATTTTCATTAACGTCCATGGTTAATCGGCACGGCTCAGCCGGCCCGGGGCACGGTTCAGCCGGCCCGGGGATGGGCGCGGTCGAAGACATCCAGCAGCCGGGCGGCATCGACGCCGGTATAGACCTGCGTGGTCGAGAGGCTCGCATGGCCCAGGAGTTCCTGGATAGCGCGAAGATCACCGCCGGCCGACAGAAGATGTGTCGCGAAGGAATGGCGAAGCGCATGCGGCGTCGCCGTTTCCGGCAGGCCGAGCGCCGAGCGCATTTTCTGCATTTCGCGCTGGATGATCGCCGGTTGCAATGGCCCGCCGCGTGCGCCGAGAAACAAAGCCGATTCTGCCGCGATAGGATAGGGGCAGAGCTTGATATAGGCTTCGACCGCTTCCCGCGCCGCAGCGAGCAACGGCACGACGCGGGTCTTGTTGCCCTTGCCGGTGATGCGCAGAGTGGCGGCACCATCGGCGAAATCGGTCTTCTTCAAGGACAGTGCTTCGGAGATGCGCAGACCCGAGCCATAGAGAAGGCTCAACAGTGCTGCGTTGCGCGCGGCGATCCAGGGTTCCTCGGCCAGTTGACCGAGGTCGGAGGAAACCATAATCGCCTGTTCGGCGCTCAGCGGCTTGGGCAGGCTTTTCGGCTGCTTCGGCGAGCGGACTGCGCGCGAGCCCGCGGCATTGACCATGCCCTTCTTTTCCAGATGGCGGAGAAATGACCGCAGACCGGCCAGGCCGCGCCCTAGCGTCCGGGCGCCGGCGCCGTCCTTGCGGCGGCTGGCGAGAAAGGCGCGCAGATCGGCCGGACGCAATTGCCTGATGTCCGAGAGTCGCGCCGGTCCGCCCGCGTGTTTGGCCAGGAATTGCAGGAACTGCCGCGTGTCGCGCTCATAGGCTTCGACCGTCAGCGCCGACAGCCGCCGCTCATGGGCGAGCGCATCGAGCCAGGTCTGCCGTTCGGCCAGAAGTGCCTCGTCCGCCATGATCAGGATTTCGTTCACGTGCAACTCCCCAAGGTTGGAGAAGCATTGCGGCGAAATGGTTAGCGGATCATGAAAATTTCCACACCGTGGTCTGTTTCACCTCGGCATCCTCAAGCGCCCGGGTCACCGGCACCTGATAGGTCGCAAGCGGCTGCATGCGGCTGCGCGGGCAGTAGGAGCGGCCGGGATCACCAACGATGACGGTGATCCCGGCCTTGACGAGGCTCTCGAACCACGGGATCAGGCGCTCGGCAAAGCGCTCGTCGTAGAAGACGTCGCCGGCGAGCAAAACATCAGCCAGGATCGTCGAGCCGATCATATCTTCACTGGAGAATGTGATTTCGATATCATTTAGCCGGCTATTTAATTCGACGGCCATCGTGGTCCACGGATCGATATCGACGGCGTGAACGGATTGCGCGCCAGCCATCTTCGTGGCGATCGCCACCAGCCCGGAACCGGAGGCGAAATCAAGCACGCGCTTGCCGGAAACCGTTTCCGGATTGTCGAGGATATAGCGGGCAAGACCTTGTCCGCCCGCCCACGCGAAGGCCCAAAAGGGTGGCGGCAGGCCGATCGCTTGCAGTTCCTCCTCGGTCTTCAGCCAGAGATCATGCGCCTCACTGGCGAGATGCAGGCGGATTTCCGGCACATGCGGCGGCGCCATGACGGAAGTGTTGTCGAGGATGAAGCGTTTCGGATCCGTTTTCATGGAGAAAGGGGAGGTTTCTCCAATCCGCCCATCTTGCAGACTTCGAGATATTCCGCTTCGGTGACCGGCTGCACGGAAAGCCGCGAAAACTTCACCAGCGCCATTTCCGCCAGCGATGGCGTATTCTTGACCACGTCGAGCGTCACGGGCCTTGGCACATCGCAGATGGCGCGGATATCGACGCATTCCCAGGTCGGCACCTCGGCGGTCGAATCGTGGTGCGCCAGCGCGCAGACTTCCGCGATGCCGACGACGGCGAGCCCTTCATTGGAATGATAGAAGAAGCCCTTGTCGCCGATCTTCATGGCGCGCATGTTGTTGCGCGCCGCGTAGTTGCGCACGCCATCCCATTCCTGGCCGGCTTCGCCCGTGGCTTTCAGCATGTCCCAGGAGAATTTGAACGGTTCGGATTTGAACAGCCAGTAGGCCATGATCAGGCCTCCGGATTATTGAAGACCCAGTTCCACGGCCGGATATCGACCGAGGCGAACAGGCCGGCCTTGGCATAGGGATCGGCGGCGGAAATCGCCTTTGCGTCTTCCAGCGTTTCTGCCTTGACGACCACGAGGCTGCCGTTCGGCTTGCCATCGGCATCGAGGAAAGGACCGGCGAAAACCAGCGTACCGGCAGCATTGATGCTGTTCAGCCACTCTACATGGACAGTTCTCGTATCCATCCGCAATTGCAGCGCGCCGGGTTTGTCCTGGCAGAGGAAGGCAAAAAGCATGGTCGTTCCTTTCATTCGGTCGTGATTGGGCGGGACATAAGTGCGTTCATGGCGGTCTTCACATCAAGCCGCCCCTCTATGATCGAAGCGACCGCATTTGTCACCGGCATATCGACGGCTTTGTCGTCGGAAAGTCGGGCCGCGACGGCTGCTGCATGCGCGCCTTCGACCAGTTCGCCGGATGGCAGGACGGCATGACCCGTGCGGCCGGTTTCGATGCCGAAGCGCAGATTGCGGGATTGATGGCTGGTGGCCGTCAGAACGAGGTCTCCAAGGCCGGAAAGACCGCGTACCGTTTCGGGCAGGCCACCGAACGCAGCTGCAAAGCGCGACATTTCAGCCAGCCCGCGTGAAATCAGCGCAGCCCGGGCCGAATCGCCGAGGCCTGCGCCTTCGACGATGCCGCAGGCAATGGCCAGCACGTTCTTGAGCGCGCCGCCAAGCTGGACGCCGATGCGGTCGGCGGAGGGATAGAGCCGAAAGGTCGGCCCCGAAATCAGCTTCGCGATCCGCTCGGCCTCGTCAAGATCAACGGAGGCGACCACCATCGCTGTCGGCAGGCCCCTGGCGATATCGGCGGCAAAGCCGGGGCCGGAAAGAACCGAGATCGTTCGGCCCGGAAGCTCCTGTTCGAGCACGTCTGTCAGCAGGCCGCCGGTTGGCTTGTCGATGCCCTTGGCGCAGGTGACGATCGATTGGCCCGCCTTCAGGAAAGGGCTGAGATCGTGTGCCGCCTCGCGCTGCGCCTGGCTCGGCATGACGAAAAGAACGACGGAGGCAGTTTCAAGAATTCGAGGATCGGCGCTGAATGCAAGTCGTTCGGGCAGCGAAATACCCGGCAGATTGCGGGCGTTGGTCCGGGTCGCCTCAAGATCCCTTGCCTGTTCGGTGCTCCGGCACAGCAGCGTCACATCGGCATTGTCGGACGTGGCGGCAGCGGCGGCGAGCGCCGTGCCGAAGGCGCCGGATCCGACCACGACGATGCGTTCTCTCGCAATCTCGCCGATCATGCCTTGGCGCCTCTTTTTCCCGAGCCGAGCAGGCTTTGCGCATTATGGTCGAGCGGCCAGCGGGAACGCGGCGCCACCGTCAGGTCATCCGGCCCAAAACCCTCAGCCATCCGCTCAAGTCCCGCCCAGGCGATCATCGCGGCATTGTCGGTGCAGAGCGCCATCGGTGGTGCGATGAAGCGGAATCGATTCTTGTCCGAAATCTCTTGCAGCGTCTCACGCAGTTCTCGGTTGGCCGCGACGCCGCCGGCGACGACCAGCGCCCGATCGGCCGCTTCGGGAAAACGTTCCTTGAACCGTTGGAGGCCACGGCCGATACGGTCGCGCATCGTGCGGCTGACGGCATTCTGGAAGGAGGCACAGATATCGGCGATGTCCTGGTCGCTGATCGGCGCAATCGATTCGGCGGCCTGGCGCACGGCGGTCTTGAGCCCGGAGAAGGAGAAGTCCAGCCTGGCTTCGCCCACCAGCGGCCGCGGAAACATAAAGCGCTCCGGATTGCCATCGCGCGCGGCTTTCTCCACCGCCGGACCGCCGGGATAGGGCAGGCCGAGCAGCTTGGCGGTCTTGTCGAAAGCCTCGCCCAGCGCATCGTCGATCGTCGTGCCCCAGCGCTCGTAGTCGCCCACGCCCTTGACAAGGATCAGCTGCGTGTGGCCGCCGGACACCAGCAACAGCAGATAGGGGAAGGCAAGGCCATCGGTCAGCCGCGCCGTCAGCGCATGGCCCTCCAGATGATTGATCGCATAGAGCGGCTTGCCGGTGGCCATCGATATCGCCTTGCCGGTCATCAGCCCGACCAGCAGGCCGCCGATCAGGCCGGGGCCGGAGGTCGCGGCAATGGCGTCGATATCATCGAGCGTCATATCGGCGCGGTGCAGCGCCTCGGCGATCAATGTGTCGAGCGCTTCGACATGGGCGCGCGCGGCGATTTCCGGCACCACGCCGCCATAGACCGAATGTTCCTCGAGTTGCGACAGCACGACATCCGAAATGATCCGGCCGCTGCCGTCGGCGGCGCGTTCGACGACGGAAGCCGCGGTTTCATCGCAGCTCGTTTCGATCCCGAGAACGCGCGAGACAGACATGCCTGACCTTTTGTCCGATTGCGGAAGCAGTGAAAGATGGTTACTTGGATGCCGATTACAACGGATTCCTCCAAATGAAAACAAAAGCTTTCAGGATCGGAACGCGGGGCAGTCCGCTGGCGCTGGCGCAAGCCCATGAAGCGCGCGGTCGGCTGATGGCGGCCCATGGCATGGCCGAAGCGATGTTCGAGATTGTCGTGCTTTCGACCAAGGGCGATCGCGTCACCGACCGGCCGCTTTCGGAGATCGGCGGCAAGGGGCTTTTCACCGCCGAACTTGAAGACCGGCTGCTGTCGGGGGAGCTCGATTTCGCCGTGCACTCCTCCAAGGACATGGCGACCAGGCTGCCGGATGGGCTTGAACTTTCCGCCTATCTGCCGCGTGAAGATATCCGCGACGCCTTTGTGGGCCGTACGGCCCCGAAGCTGATGGATATGCCGCGGGCCGCGATGATCGGCACCGCGTCGCTCCGTCGCCAGGCGCTGGTGAAGAAGCTGCGGCCTGATCTCGACGTCAAGATTTTCCGCGGGCTTGTCGATACGCGTCTGCGCAAATTGGCGGAAGGCGAGGCGGATGCGACGCTGCTCGCCTATGCCGGCCTGAAGCGGCTTGGCAAGCCGGACGTCGCGACCGAGATTCTGGATCCGGAAATCTTCCCGCCGGCACCGGCGCAGGGGGCGATCGGCATCGAGTCACGAATCGGCGATACCCGGGTCAGGGACCTGTTGTCCGCGATTAATCACGCCCCGACTTTTGCCGCAGTCACTTGCGAACGCGCCTTCCTGGAAGTGCTCGACGGCTCCTGCCGGACGCCCATTGCCGGCTATGCGCTGGTCGAAGATGATACTCTCAGATTTTCGGGCATGATTTTGACACCGGATGGTGCGAGCCATCACTCAATTGCCGCCGACGGGCCATTGTCGCAATGTCATGCGATCGGCCAGCAGGCCGGATATGACATCCGCGCCAAGGCGGGTTCGTCCTTCTTCGAATTTTGGAACTAGAACAATGCGTGTGCTGATCATCCGGCCGGAACTGCAGGCAAAACAGACAGCCGGGAAACTGGCCGAGCTTGGCCATGAGCCGATAATCTTCCCGCTGTTCCGGCCCCAGCATGATCCGGTGCAGTGTCTCGATGCGTTGAAATCGAACTATGCGGCACTCGCCATCACATCGGCCGAATCCGTCCGTTGCCTGCGGCAACTGGGCCCGGCGCTGGAACCGTATCTGGCTGTGCCGCTCTTCACCGTCGGCAGGAGGACAGCGCGATTGGCAAGGGATCTAGGCTTCACCAATGTGATCTCCGCGAGCGGCAACGGCCACGATCTGGCAGCTGTCGTGGCGGGATTCGTCGCGGGTTCGACGAATGCGGTAAAGCCCATCCTCTACCTTGCCGGCGTCCGGCGCTCCGGTATTTTCGAGCACACGCTGAGGGACAACGACATCGCTTGCGTGACCGCAGAAATCTACGACATGGAGCCGACCTCCTACACGCTGGAGCAGCAGCAGGCGATTCTGGTGAACCGAGCGGTCGATGCCGCGTTCTTCTTCTCGCGGGAGAACGCCAATGCCTTCTTCGGACTCGAAGTTTTCCAGCAGAGCAAGGAAGCCTTAAGAAAGACTCTGTTCTTCTGTCTGAGCCGCAATATCGCCGAAGCCGTGCCGGAGGCATTGAGGAACAGCGCCGTCGTCAGTCTCAATCCGGACGAGGATGAACTCCTCGATCTGCTCTAACCTATAAAGACCTTGCGACGCCAATACGCTTCGCTAAGGTTCAAAATGAAACCAAAGAGGGCTTTACCCATGGAAACGGATCCTGACCGCCACTCCAAGAGCAATGCCGACCCGCGCACCATCGACCTGTCGGCCGAGGAAGTGAAGACGATCGCGCCCGGCGAAGCCGAGGGGACCGATGAGGACGTCACGGCCTCGACGGCGGCGGAAGCCGAACCTGTTGCCGCCGATGAGCCGCTGGAAAAGCCCGCGTTCGCCGAAGCGTCGCGCCCGGTGACGGAAACGCGGAGCCAGAGCAGCATGTCGCTGCTGGCAGCAAGCCTGATCGGTGGCGTTGTCGTGCTCGCGGGCGCCGCCGGCCTGCAATATTGGGGCGTGCTGCCTTCGCTGAATTCAGACAACAAGACGGCCGAGAGCGTCAATTTGCTCTCCGGTCAGGTCGAGGCGATGAAGAAGAGCATCGCAACCCTGGAAGCGGCCAAGCCCGAGGTCGATTTCGGACCGGTGAACGACAAGATCGCCGCAATCGAGACCAAGCTGGCATCCGTGCCGCAACCGAACGGCCTGTCAGCCGATGCCGATACGCGGCTCTCGGCGCTGAACACGCAGGTGACCGGCATCGAGGCTGCGATTGCCGTTGCAAAGAAGGCCGAGGAAGAGGCCCGTGCCGGCCTGTTGATGCGTTTCGAAGCACTGGAAAAGAAGGCCAATGAGCCGCGCGACGATGTCGAGGTGGCGATCGCCATTGCTTCGGCCGGGCTGAAGGCTGCGATCGATCGCGGCGGACCGTTCACCACCGAGCTCGATACCCTGACGGGCATTGACCCCGAAGACCCGGCGGTCAAGGAACTCAAGACCTTTGCCGCGATCGGCGTGCCGGCGCGCTCGAAGCTGATTGCCGATTTCCCGGCTGTCGCCGACCGTATTCTCGCCTCCATCAATTCCAGCAATCCCGACCAGAGTCTGACAGACCGGCTGATCTCAAGTGCGTTTTCGTCGATCAAGGTGCGGCCGGTCGGCAATGTCGAGGGCGAAGGCCCGGACGCGATCGTCGCGCGGATGGAAGCCAGGCTGACCGATGGCGACCTCAAGGGTGCCGAGGCCGAATGGCAGAAGCTGCCGGAGACCGGCAAAGCGGCGTCGGCAGACTATCAGAAAGCGCTGAACGCGCGCATTCGTGTCGAGGAACTGGTGGGTTCGACCCTGACCAGGGCCGTGCGCGGCACCGATACCAAAGGCTGAAGAGAGGCTTGTCAATGATCCGTATTCTTTTCTTCATCCTCGTGGTTCTGGCGCTCGGGTTCGGTTTTTCCTGGCTCGCCGAACGGCCGGGTGATCTCTTCATCATCTGGCAGGGACAGCGGATAGAGATGAGCCTGATGGTCGCGGCCACCATGGTGGTTGTGCTGTTGGCGCTTGTGATGTTCGTCTGGTGGCTGATCCGGACCATCTGGACCTCGCCGCAATCCATGACCCGATATTTCCGCGCCCGCAAGCGTGATCGCGGCTATCAGGCGCTGTCCACCGGACTGATCGCCGTCGGTTCGGGCGATGCTCCGCTGGCGCGCAAGATGCTCGACCGGACCAGGGGTCTGATCAACGCCGATCAGGAGCCGCTGATCCATCTGCTGGAGGCCCAGGCCTCGCTGATAGAAGGCAAGACCGAGGACGCACGCAAGAAATTCGAGGCAATGGCCGAGGATCCTGAAACGCGCGAACTCGGCCTGCGCGGCCTCTATCTCGAAGCCCAGCGGCTTGGCGCCCATGAGGCGGCCCGGCATTATGCCGAGAAGGCTGTCGAGAAGGCTCCGCATCTGCCATGGGCGGCGGAAGCAACGCTCGAATACCGCACCCAGGCCGGCCGCTATGACGATGCCATCCGCTTACTGGAAAGCCAGCGCGTGCTGAACGGCATGGACAAGAAGATTCATGACCGCAAGAAGGCTGTGCTGCTGGCCGGCCGGGCCCTCTCCAGGCTTGAAGGCGATCCGAAGGGCGCGCGTGACGATGCATCCTATGCGCTGAAGCTCGATCCCGGCCTGGTGCCGGCGGCGACGATCGCCGCCAAGGCCTATCTCAGGGAAAACAACAGCCGCAAGGCGCTGACGACGCTGGAACAGGTATGGCGTCTCACGCCGCATTCCGATCTTGCCTCGGCCTATGTCACGGCCGGTGGCGGCGCTGCGGTCGACAAATTGCGGCGCGCCGAGCGGCTGGAATCGATCCAGCCGAATGCCTATGAATCGCTCTACGCGGTGGCATCCGCCGCCTATGATGCGCGCGAATTCGCACGCGCCCGCAAGACGGCGCAGGCTGCTGCAAGGGTCGACGAGCGCGAAAGCGTCTATCTGCTGATGGCCGATATCGAGGAGGCGGAAACCGGCGACCAGGCGCGCGTCCGGCACTGGATGTCGCAGGCGCTGCGCGCGCCGCGCGATCCAGAATGGGTGGCCGATGGCCAGGTTTCGTCGCATTGGCTGCCGATCTCGCCCGTCAGCGGACGGCTGGATGCCTTTGAATGGAAGCGGGCGGTGGCACAAGCTGCCGGCACGATCGAAGACCAGAGTGGTAACAGGGGCGAGGAAGCCTTCCGCCTGCTGCCGGAGCTCAAGCAAGACATGGCCGAGCCTGAACCGGCCGCGATCGTCGTGGCGGACGAGGTGAATTCGGAGGCGGTCCCCGCCCAGTCGCCGATTGTCGACGCGGTCGCAACGCCGACGGTCGAGGAAGAGGTGAAGCCCGCGCCCTCGAAAATCGCTGCCAACGATCTTGATAAGCCATTCTTCGGTGGTGCGCCGGATGATCCGGGCGTCAAGACCGGCACAGTAGTTGAGAAAAACAGTTTCCGGCTGTTCTAGATCCACGGAAATGGAGAGACGATGTTCGACAGGCTGATGGCATTCCTGAATTCGCTCGGCGGCGATGCGCCGGTGGCCGAGCCCGATAGCGTCGCTGTCGCCGTCATCGCGTTGGCGCTCAATGTCATCCAGGCGGATGGCATTGTCGCCGACTCCGAAAAGGACATGCTGGAATCGGTCATTCGGGCCTATTTCAACCTCAGCAAGGGCGAGTTCGATGTCATGCTGAACGCCGCCAGACGCCAGGAAGAGGATGCCATCGATCTTTTCCGCTTTACATCGCGGGTCAATCGGGCTCTTGATGAGAGGCAGAAGGCGGAATTCATCGGCATGCTCTGGCAGATCGTTCATGCGGACAACAGTCGCAATGAACTGGAAGATCATCTGGTCTGGCGGATCGCGGAGCTGATCGGGGTTTCGGGTCGCGAGCGCGTCAACAAGCGGCTGGAAGCGGAAAATCGCCGGAAAGAAATTTGAGCGGATCCGAACTGCCATGCTGCGTGTTGCCCCCAGAACCATGAAGGTCGATGACCGGCCTGTTTTGATCGTCTTGCATCAGGAAATGTCCACACCCGGCCGCGCCGGGCAGATGCTTGTCGATCGAGGCTATCGACTCGACATCCGCCGTCCGGTATTGGGCCAGAAGCTTCCCGACACGATGCGAAATCATTCCGGTGCGATCATATTCGGCGGGCCGATGAGCGCCAACGATCCGGATGATTTCGTGAAAGAGGAGATCGACTGGATTTCAGTGCCGCTCAGCGAGAACCGGCCGTTCCTCGGCATCTGCCTCGGCGCCCAGATGCTGGTCAAGAATCTCGGCGGCAGGGTGGAAAGCCACACGGATGGTCACACGGAGATCGGCTGGTATCCGCTCGAGGCGACCGACGAGGGCCGCAAGGTGATGGACTGGCCTGACATGGTCTATCATTTCCATCGCGAAGGTTTCGACCTGCCTGACGGGGCGACATTGCTGGCGCGCGGGCAGACCTACGAGAATCAGGCGATCCGCTATGGCGACAATGCCTGGGGCGTGCAGTTCCATGGCGAGTTGACGCGGGTGATGATGCATCGCTGGGTCGTGCGCGGCGCGCACCGCTTTGAGTTGCCCAACGCCCAAACCGGCGACCGGCATCTCGAGGGCCGTTTCCTGCACGATGCCGCCTTGCGGGCCTGGATGTCGAACATGCTCGATCTGGTGTTCGGGCACAGGCTGATAAATGCGGCTTAAGCTGCCCTGATATCTTCCTGCGTTGGTGCCTCGAGCGTGTCGATCTTCCGCAGCGCCGGGAAGATGCCTGCCCAGGCGAGCGACACGGCAAGCGTACCGAGGCCGCCGATGACCACGGCCGGGACTGCGCCGAAACCCCAGGCCATGACACCGGCGCGCGCCTCGCCGAGCTCGTTGGACGCGCCGACAAAGACCGAATTCACCGCATTGACCCGGCCACGAACCTGATCCGGGGTCCAGAGTGCGATCAACGTTTCCCGGACATAGACCGATATCATGTCGCCCGCGCCCATCAGCGTGAGGGCGACGATCGACAGCCACGTGGTCTCGGATAGACCGAAGATGACGGTGGCGATGCCGAAGATCGCCACGCCGGAAAACATCTTGATGCCGGAATAGTGCCTGATCGGGAAGAGCGCCAGATAGAGCGCCATGGCGATCGCGCCGATCCCGGGTGCCGCGCGCAGCAGGCCGAGGCCGAGCGGACCAAGCGCGAGGATATCCGAGGCAAACACCGGCATCAGCGCGGTTGCGCCGCCGAGAAGAACTGCGAAGAGGTCGAGCGAGATCGCACCCAGCACGATCTTCTGCCGGCTAATGAAGCCGAAGCCCGCGAGGATATAGCTCCAGCTGGGCGGTTCGCTCGTTGTCTTTTGGGCGGGCTTGGGGATGAGAAACACCAGCAGCGCACCGGCAACCATGAACGCCAGTGCGACGGAATAGGCGACGACCGGCCCGATGCCGTAGAGCAGTCCGCCGGCGACCGGTCCGGTGATCGAGGCTGCTTGCCAGGAGGACGAATTCCAGGCGAAGGAATTGGGAAGATCCTCAACGGGTACCAGATTGGGCAGAAGCGATTGCACGGCCGGGCTCATGAAGGCGCGCTCGATGCCAAACACGGTCAGGATCGTGAAGACGAGTAACGGCGAGAATGTCCCAGTAACGGTGACCAGCAGCAGGGCCATGGCACAAAGGGCGCTGACTGTCAGGCAGATGGAGACGATGGCGCGGCGATTGTAACGATCGGTCACCGAGCCGGTGACCAGGATCAAAAGCAGTGACGGCAGGAACTGCACCAGGCCGATCAGGCCGAGATAGAGCGTGCTCCTGGTGGTGTCGTACATCTGCCAGCCGACCGACACGGAGATGATCTGTGTGGCGAATGCAGCCATGAAGCGGGCGAAGAACAGAAGGGTATAGGAACGATGACGGAAAGCGCCAAAACGGTTGTTCGCCGTTGCGGTATTCATGGTAGGAACCTTCGTGAAGGGACTTCAGGTCAGCTGTTAAGCATGAAAACGGAGTGGTGCGGTGCACTCTTGCCCGATAAAGAGCCAATGACTACATGTCTGTCAACGTAAAAACGGAGCCCCATATGATTCCCGTCCTCAACACGATCATGTACGCGTTGAACATCTACATCTGGATACTGATCGCATCGGCGATTTTTTCCTGGCTTTTTGCTTTCAATGTCATCAATTCCCGCAATCAATTTGTCAACATGATCGGACGGTTTCTCTACAACGTCACCGAACCTGTGCTGAAACCGATCCGGCGCTTCATGCCCGATCTGGGCGGCGTCGATATCTCGCCGATCGTGGTGTTCATCATCATCTATCTGATCCAGCAGCTGATCATCTATTACCTCTACCCGCTCGCTTATTAACCGACCGGTGGCGATTTCAGTCCATGCCGATCACATCCGGCTGACCGTGCGGCTGACACCCAACGGTGGCCGGGATGCGATCGAGGGCATCGAGGTCGATGCCGGCGGAGCGCGCTACCTGAAGGCGCGGGTCAGCGCGGTGCCGGAGGACGGCAAGGCCAACAAGGCACTGGTCGAACTGATCGCCAAGCGGCTGCATGTGGCCAAATCGTCGGTCAGCTTCGTTTCGGGCGAGATAGCGCGTAAAAAAATCCTCCGGATCGATGGCGATCCGAAGGATTTGAAGAACAAATTCGAAACGATCTGATTACTTCTGCTTGGCTGCCTTGGCGCGCTCGATCGACTCGAGAATCAGTTCCTTGGCCTTGACCGAACCCTCCCAGCCGAACAGCTTCACCCATTTGCCGGGCTCGAGATCCTTGTAGTGCTCGAAGAAATGCTCGATCTGCTTGAGGGTGATGTCGGGCATGTCGGTGTATTCGTGCACCCGCTCGTACCGCAGCGTCAGCTTTGGCGACGGGACGGCGATGATCTTCTCGTCCTTGCCGGCATTGTCTTCCATCATCAGCACGCCGATCGGCCGCACGTTGATGACGCAGCCCGGCACCAGCGGTCGGGTACTGGCGATCAGCACGTCGATCGGGTCGCCGTCTTCCGAAAGCGTGTGCGGCACGAAGCCGTAATTGCCCGGATAGGTCATCGGCGTATAGAGGAAGCGATCCACCACAAGAGTGCCGGCCTCCTTGTCCATTTCATACTTGATCGGATGGCCACCGACGGCCACTTCCACGATTACATTGATATCTTCGGGTGGGTTCTTGCCGATAGCAATGGCGTCAATGCGCATGGGATGCTCCGCTGGTGAGATTTTGCAACGCGATATAGGAATCCGCCAGCGAAGACAATATTGTTCTTCAGAACAAGGCGATATGATTATGGGTGGGCTCATATGCGATCGAGTCCCGAGAATATTCGCAGGAGGTCATCCGTTGTTGCAGAAACGAGGAGGAGCCATATGCCTATTCGAGCCGCCGTCACCGGACTGCTTTTGCTGCTTCTGACGATTGCCTCCGAACTATCAGCCGCGGAAAGCGCCTATACGACCCTGAACTTCGACGACAGCAGTTGCAGACAGATCGGTGACGCTCCGACGGAGGAGGATATATCCCTCGGCGTCGTCAGGCTGCTCTGCCCGGGCCACAGGGATTACCCGGTGGAATATAATTCAGGCGATGAACGAACGAGCGTGCATTACGGCGATCCATCGACGGCCACGACCGAAAGCGTCTGGGAGTCTTTCAGTCCGTTCAACAGCGTGGCGGATAAATTCGAATGGCGGATCGAGAACGGCGTACCGTTCGCTGCGATCCATCGCTTCATGATTTCGACCGGCGAGGAAGAGCCGGCGCCGGGAACCGCCAGGGGGCCGGTCAAGGGACAGGTACTGGTGGTTTCCAAGGTCGGCCAGCCGGGCCAGCCATCAGGTTGCGTGGTCGGCCTGGTCGATGCGCTTGCCAATCCGGATGCCAACGAGCTGGCGCGCAAGATTGCCGATGAATTGGCGCGGGGTTTTCAATGCGGCAGGGACAAGGCCGTTTATCACGGCAAGCGCGGCGATAAATCCGCCGATCTGCAGACCAACTTCCGTCAATGACGGCGGCAGCACGAGGAAGCCTACGATCTATCGTCAGCTATGGATTTTTCGCTCAATCCGGCCAGACGAAACCAAGCTTTTTCAGCGAGACGTCGCCGAAATCTTCCATGCCTTCGGCAATGTCCATGCCGCCGGTGGCGCGGAAGAATGTCGCGGTGATTATGCTGTCCTCCAGGCACCAGGCCGTCAGGCCGACGAGGCCGAGGTTGTTGAGGATGCTGCGGCATTCGCGGAACATATAGCCGCCAAGACCGGTCCCCTGGAATTCGGGCAGAAGGTAGAGTTCGTAGATCTCGCCTTCCTGCTTCAGGGCCGGCGCACGATTGACTCCGATCGTCGCATAGCCGGCGATCTTGCCGGCAATATCGAGGACCAACAGCGTGGAAGGGCCCTTGGCGGCGCGGCGCCACCAGCCTTCGCCGCGACGCTCGAGCATCGCCAGCAGTATCTTGTGCGGAATAAGGCCGCTATAGGCCTGCAGCCACGATGCCCTGTGGACATCGGAGACCGCACGCGCATCGCGCGGTTCAGCCGGCCTGACCTCGATCGACAACGTCTTCATAACGTCACTCTCACCCGTACTCCCGGAAAACGACCGCCGGTTCATCCGACAAACACTTTCCTACTCAACGCTGGGCACATCCAGAGAAAGTTAACGTTTTTTTAATCTGCGCCGCAAGCCGCATTCTGCTTTCCTACCAAGAAAAACCCGGCTTCGGTGAAGCCGGGTTCTTCAATCCACAGGTTTCCGCGCGAAATATCAGGCGGCGCCGGCGCTACGCGACTTTTCGGCGCGCTTGCGCTCGTTGGGATCGAGATGCATCTTGCGCAGGCGGATCGACTTCGGCGTGACTTCCATCAACTCGTCGTCCTGGATCCAGCTGAGTGCGCGATCGAGCGTCATGCGGATCGGCGGCGTCAGCTTGACGGCCTCGTCCTTGTTGACCGAGCGGATGTTGGTCAGCTGCTTGCCCTTGAGCACGTTGACTTCCAGATCGTTGTCACGGCTGTGGATGCCGATGATCATGCCTGCATAGACTTTCTCACCCGGCTCGATGATCATCGGACCACGATCTTCCAGGTTGAACATCGCATAGGCGACGGCTTCGCCCGATGCATTGGAGAGCAGGACGCCATTGGTGCGGCCGCCGATTGCACCCTTGAAGGGCTGATAGGCATGAAACAGGCGGTTCATGATCGCCGTGCCGCGCGTATCGGTCAGCAGTTCCGACTGGTAGCCGATGAGGCCACGGGTCGGCGCGAAGAACTTCAGGCGAAGACGGTTGCCGCCGGACGGACGAAGCTCGACCATCTCGGCCTTGCGCTCGGACATCTTCTGCACGACGATACCGGAATGCTCTTCATCGACGTCGATGACGACTTCCTCGACCGGCTCCATCAGCTGGCCGCTTTCATCCTTGTGCATGACGACGCGCGGACGCGAAACGGCCAGTTCAAAGCCTTCGCGGCGCATGGTTTCGATCAACACCGCGAGCTGCAATTCGCCACGGCCGGAGACGTAGAACGAATCCTTGCCTTCGGCTTCCTCGATCTTCAGCGCGACATTGCCTTCGGCTTCCTTGAACAGGCGGTCACGGATGACGCGGCTGGTGACCTTGTCGCCCTCGGTGCCGGCCAGCGGGCTGTCGTTGACGATGAAGGACATGGTGACGGTCGGCGGATCGATCGGCTGGGCATGCAGCGGCTCGGTGACCGAGGGATCGCAGAACGTGTCGGCGACGGTCCCCTTGGAAAGGCCGGCGATGGCGACGATATCACCCGCATGTGCTTCGTCGATCGGCGTCCGCTCGATGCCGCGAAAGGCGAGGATCTTGGAGATACGGCCGGTTTCGATCAGCTTGCCGTCCTGGCTCAGAACCTTGACGGCCTGGTTCGGCTTGATCGAACCGGAATGGATGCGGCCGGTGATCACGCGGCCGAGGAATGGATTGGCTTCGAGCAGCGTGCCGATCATGCGGAACGCGCCGTCTTCCTCGCCGACGCTTGGCTCCGGCACATGCTTCAGCACCAGGTCGAGAAGCGGGCCGAGGCCATCTTCGATCGGGCCTTCGGGGGCGGTGTTCATCCAGCCGGCGCGGCCCGAACCGTAGAGGATCGGGAAATCGAGCTGTTCATCGGTCGCGTCAAGGGCTGCGAAAAGATCGAAAACTTCGTTGACAACTTCCTCATGGCGGGCATCCGGACGGTCGATCTTGTTGATCGCCACGATCGGGCGCAGGCCGACCTTCAGCGCCTTGCCGACCACGAACTTGGTCTGCGGCATCGGGCCTTCGGAGGAATCGACCAGCACGATCGCGCCATCGACCATCGACAGGATGCGCTCGACTTCGCCGCCGAAATCGGCGTGGCCAGGTGTGTCGACGATGTTGATGCGGGTGTCCTTCCAGACGACGGACGTCGCCTTGGCGAGAATGGTGATGCCGCGCTCTTTTTCGAGGTCGTTGGAGTCCATCATGCGCTCGACGGTGCGCTGATTGTCGCGGAAGGAACCGGACTGCTTCAGGAGTTCATCGACCAGTGTCGTCTTTCCATGGTCGACGTGTGCGATAATCGCGATATTGCGCATTTTCATTTTTCAAGATCTCTGAGGTTTTGGCGCAATGCTGGGAGGCGCCGAATTCGTTTTGCGGGCCTCATACCTGCTTTTTTGCATTTGCGAAAGAGGGGAGGTGGACAAAGTGCCCCACAGCCTTAATTTGCCGGCTTTTGATCCGTCTTCCGCACGTTCCACCAGTGCAGGAAGGGTGGCACCGAAATGATCATTAGGGCGACTATCGAGGCGACGAGTGTCAATGTGGGGCTCTCGGTATCGTCGGCGTTGAACGAATCCAGCAGCAGCTGATAGCCGATCACGATCGTCACGATGGAGGTGATCGACAGCGCGAGGCTTGCGGTGGGTGCCTTCCCCCAGCGGGCGAAGCGAAGCACGATGCCCACAGTTGCCACGGAAAACAGGATGAAAGCGACCGACGGGATGATGAACAATGGTATCCAGTTTCGATTGGAATCGAGGAACCTGAACCCCTCATAGCTCCATGCCACGACCCAGAAGCCCAGGACCACAAGTCCTATGATGCCTGGAATGAGCAGCAGGATGGCCAGCAAGATCCTGAGCACGACAGGCGCGTTGCTGACCGGGACCGTCGCTTGCGGTTTGTTTTGAGCGGGGGTGGTCATATCAGGACGCCCTCGGGATTTTGGTGGTCGCGGAAGCCGGCCTGGGCCTGGCAAGCATCCAGTGCAGGAAAGGCGGCAGCGCCAGAACGAACAGTCCGAGGATACAAATACCCTGTAGCAGCACGACCTCATTACTATCGTCTGCGTTGCCGGTCTGGGAATAGATCAGGAAAGTGGCGATCAAGAAGGCCACCGAGACGACCGCAAGCCCGAGGCTTGCGAGCGGCGCCTTGTTCCAACTCAGAAAGCGGAAGAAGAAACCGGCGAGCAACAGGCCGGCGGCGACGATGCCACCGCCAAACAGACCAACAATCCAGTCGATCATGCCCCAGCCCTTGAATAGGTAATGATCCTCGGCCCATCTCGCGATGCCGTAGCCCCAGGCACTTCCGCCGGTCATGATGCAGGCGATGCTGACGAGCGCCCATAGGCCGAACAGAATCCGGATCAGCCAGACGCCTGTCCCTACGTTGTTTTCCGTCACGATTGTCCCCTCGAAAAGCCCGCTCTGACGAGATTAGGCCCGTCCAGTCAAAAACGCATCAAAAACCATCGCGCAGCCTGCTTGATGAACGCGGCGTGACAGCATTTTATTCTGGCAAACAAAAAGGCGCGCGGGGGAAGCGCGCCTTTGGAGTAGATGATGAAACGCCGCTACGCCGCCAGCCCTTTTTTCCTCAGCATCGCTTCCGGACTAGGCAGTTTGCCGCGGAAGGCCCTGTAGGCATCTTCCGGATCGACGGAGCCGCCAGCGGAATAGATATTATCCTTCAACTTCCTCGCGGTCTCAGGATTGAACGGATTGCCCGTTTCCATGAAAGCGTCGAAGGCATCGGCATCCAGCACTTCAGACCACATGTACGAATAGTATCCGGCCGAATAGCCATCACCGGCGAACACATGGCTGAAATGCGGCGTCCGGTGACGCATGACGATCGAGGACGGCATGCTGATCCCGGCCAGCACTTCGCGTTCGACGGTCATCGGTTCGTCCGTCGGCTCGCGGGTGTGGAAAGCCATATCGACCAGCGCGGACGATGTAAATTCGACCGTCCCGAAGCCCGAATTGAAGGTGCGGGCGGCAAGCACCTTGTCGAGCAGCGCTTCCGGCATCGGTTCACCGGTCTCGAAATGCACCGCGAATTCCTTGAGGATCGCAGGCACGGTCAGCCAGTGCTCGTAAAGCTGCGAGGGCAGCTCGACGAAATCGCGCGACACGCCCGTACCGGAGACCGAGGGATAGGTGACGTTGGACAACATGCCATGCAGGGCGTGGCCGAATTCATGGAACAGTGTCCGGGCATCGTCGATCGACAGCAGGGCCGGCTTGCCCTCGGCAGGCTTGGCGAAATTGCAGACATTGTAGATGATCGGGATTTCGCCCTTGATGCCGCTCTTCAACAGTAGTTTATGCTGGCTCTGGAACGAACTCATCCAGGCGCCGGAGCGCTTCGACGGACGGGCGAAATAATCACCCAGGAACAGCGCGATCAGATTGTCGTTGAAGTCGCGGATCTCGAACACCCGCACATCCGGATGATAACCCGCCACATCGGCCCGGGGCACGGCCTTGACGGCGAATAGCCGCGATGCGACCGAGAAGCAGGCCTCGATGATCTTTTCAAGCTGCAGATAGGGCTTCAACTCGCCTTCGGAAAAATTGAATTTCTGCGTCCGCAGTTTTTCCGCAAAGTGCCGCCAGTCCCAGGGCTGCACCGCATGGTTCCCGCCTTCGTCGGCGATGACGCGCGCCAGGTCGGCCTCTTCCTCGAGGGCCCGGAGCCGCGCCTTTTCCCAGACCTGCATCAGAAGTTCGTTCACGTTTTCAGCGGTCTTGGCCATGGTATTGTCGAGCTTCAGCGCCGCGAAATGCGGATAGCCGAGCAGCTTTGCCTTCTCTGCACGCAGTTGCAGTGTCTCGGCGACGATCAGTCGATTGTCGGTGAGGCCGTCATTTTCGCCGCGGGCGGTCCAGGCATTGAATGCCTGTTCACGCAGCTCGCGATTTTCCGAAAATGTCAGGAAAGGTTCGATGATCGAGCGGGAAAGGGTGACGGCGAACTTGCCGCCCTCGCCGCGATTGGCGGCGGCACCGGCCATGGCATCGCGGAGAAAATCCGGCAGTCCGGCAAGTTCGGCCTCGGTCGAGAGATAGAGAGCCCAGCTCTTCTCGTCCGCAAGCACGTTCTGACCGAAATTGGCGCCAAGGCTTGCCAGCCGCTCGTTGATCGCCGCCAGCCGCTGCTGCTGATCTTTCGGCAGCTTGGCGCCGGATTTGACGAAGCCCTTCCAGTGCCGCTCCAGCACACGCATTTCCTCGAGCGTCAGGCCAAGCGTTTCGCGGCCCTCCCAGAGCGTGTCGATGCGCTTGAACAGCGCCTCGTTCTGGCCGATCCTGGAGTAATGCCGTGACATTTCCGGCGAGATTTCGCGCTCCAGTTGCTGGATGACATCGTTCGTGTCGGAGCCCGCCTTGTTCCAGAACAGCGCCGAGACGCGAGACAGTTCGTCACCGGCAATTTCCGAAGCGATGATCGTGTTCGCAAAGCTCGCAGCATCGGGGTTATCGGCGATCTGGTCGATTTCGGCGTCATGGGCCTTCAGCGCGTAATCGAAGGCTGGCTTGAAATCCTCGTCCTTCACCGCTTCGAAACGCGGCAGGCCATGCGGCCCGTCCCAGGTGAATACGGCTTGGTTGAGCGGTTGCTTGTCTGTCATCGGTCGTCGTCCTTGCAAATCAAATTGCTGTTTTTCCTATATAGGAGCAAAAGTTTCGGAATTGCGATGGCGCCTGGTCCTTGCTAGGAAATTTCCAGAGCGGCCGATGCCTTGTAATGCTTGGACCGGCATAATAAGTAATGCTTATTATTGTATGAGATGGTGACATGCCCTTGAAAGCCAATCCGGATTCGCTTGGATTCATGATGACCGAGACCGCCCGCCTGCTTCGGGTCGCATTCGAGCGGCGGATCGCCGAGGTCGGGCTTGACATCACGCCAGCTGAGGCGCGGACGCTGGTCTATGTCGCGGCAGGCGAAGGCTCGCGGCAGAACGTGATCGCCGAGCGCATGGGTGTCGAGCCGATGACGGTCTGCGCCTATCTGGACCGGCTGGAAAAGCTCAATCTCATTGCCCGTTGCCCCGACCCCAACGATCGGCGCGCCAAGAATGTCCGGACGACGGATGAGGCAGACCGGATGATCCTCAGCGTTCGGCAGCAGACATCCGAGCTTTTTGATCAGGTGCAAGTCGGGATAGAACCGGAGACGCGCAAGATTTTTCTGGAAACGCTTAAATCGATCCGCGACAATCTGCACCTGCTGATCAACGACAGGCCATTGCCGGAACGCCATGCGGACGAAGCGGCGGCGGATGGTTCCGCCGCCCTATAATTATTCGGCTCAGCCCTTGAGTTTGCGCTTGCCGAGTGTCCGCAGGCGCAGCGCATTGAGTTTGATGAAGCCGGCAGCGTCCTTCTGGTCGTAGGCGCCCTGGTCATCCTCGAACGTCACCAGCTTGTCGGAATAGAGCGACTTGTCGCTTTCACGGCCGATGACCATGACATTGCCCTTGTAGAGCTTCAGCGTCACTTCGCCCTCGACATGCTTCTGGCTGAGGTCGATCGCCGCCTGCAGCATTTCGCGTTCCGGCGAGAACCAGAAGCCGTAATAGATCAACTCGGCATAGCGCGGCATCAGGTCGTCCTTGAGATGCGCGGCACCCCGGTCGAGCGTGATGGATTCGATGGCGCGATGGGCGCTGAGCAGGATCGTGCCGCCCGGCGTTTCATAAACCCCGCGCGATTTCATGCCAACGAAGCGGTTTTCCACCAGGTCGAGCCGGCCGATGCCGTTGTCGCGGCCATAATCGTTGAGCCTGGCAAGCAGGGTCGCCGGCGACAGGCGCTCGCCATTGATCGAAACCGCGTCACCCTTTTCGAAGCCGATCTTGATGATCGTCGCCTTGTCGGGCGCGGCCTCCGGCGAAATCGTGCGCATATGCACATATTCCGGTGCTTCGATGCTCGGGTCTTCCAGGACCTTGCCCTCGGACGACGAGTGCAGCAGGTTGGCATCGACCGAGAACGGCGCTTCGCCCATCTTGTCCTTGGCGACCGGAATCTGGTGCTGTTCGGCGAAAGCCAGCAGGTCCGTGCGACTCTTGAAGGTCCAGTCGCGCCACGGGGCGATGATCTTGATATCCGGGTTCAGCGCATAGGCCGCCAATTCGAAACGAACCTGATCGTTGCCCTTGCCGGTGGCGCCATGGGCGATGGCGTCGGCGCCGGTCTTCCTGGCGATCTCGACGAGATGCTTGGAGATCAGCGGCCGGGCGATCGACGTGCCGAGCAGATAGACGCCTTCATAGACCGCGTTGGCACGGAACATCGGGAAGACGAAATCGCGGACGAATTCCTCGCGCACGTCCTCGATAAAGATTTCCTTGATTCCCATCATCTCGGCCTTCTTGCGGGCCGGCTCAAGTTCTTCGCCCTGGCCGAGATCGGCCGTGAAGGTCACGACTTCTGCGCCGAGTTCGGTCTGTAGCCATTTGAGGATGATCGAGGTATCGAGGCCGCCCGAATAGGCCAGCACGACTTTTTTCACGTCTTTGGGAAGCGCCATGGCAATGTTCCGTTGCTTGAAACGATGGAATTGCCGGTCTTTTAGCGGGATTGGCGGCAGTTGCAAGTGGTGTGCGGCAAAGGGTGCACGATTCAATTCAGCCGCCCAATGGCGGGATTGCTGAAATGGTGTTGGCGATCTGCCTGCCGACAAAAGCTTCGGAAACATCGTCGAGAAGGATGGAAGTGGGATGGCGCATGGTTTAAGCCTGCATCGAACCATAACTGAACGATATCGCAAATCGCTTCAGCCAATCCACAACGCTCAGCACGGAATGTTCGATGTCCAACACCACACTCCACCCCGCCTTCAAATCCGGCAATACCGCCGTCATCACCGGCGCTGCGTCGGGCATCGGCCTTGCGGCCGCCAAGAATTTCGCAACGCTTGGGCTCAATGTCGTGCTCGCAGATCTCGGTGGCGACCGGCTGGCGAATGCGGAAAAGGCGGTTATCGAAATTTCGCCGCGCGGCAAGGAAGCCGTGGCTGCGATCCCGACCGATGTTTCCAGTGTCGCAGATATCGAAATCCTCGCCGAGGACACGACGGCACGCTTCGGTAATATCCACGTGGTGATGAACAATGCCGGTATCGGCACCGGCAGCGCCGTGTTCGGCCCGCTCGAGAACTGGGAAAAGGTGTTCGCCGTCAATCTCTGGGGCGTCATCCATGGTTCCCGCGTGTTCGGGCCACGGATGGTTTCGCATGGCGAACGCGGCCTGATCATCAACACCGGCTCCAAGCAGGGCATCACCACCCCGCCGGGCGATCCGGCATACAACGCCACGAAAGCCGGCGTGAAGGCTTTCACCGAAGCGTTGCAGCACGAGTTGCGCAATATTCCGAATGGCGCGGTTTCCGCCCACCTTCTCATCCCCGGCTTCGTCTTCACCGGCCTGACGAAGGGCGACCGCGCTGAAAAGCCTGCCGCTGCCTGGACGTCGGAGCAGACCGTCGATTTCATGATGGAATCGCTGGCGCGGGACGATTTCTACATCCTCTGCCCCGACAATGACGTGCCGCGTTCGCTGGACGAGAAGCGCATTTTCTGGGCGGCGCACGACATCATCGACAACCGGCCGCCGCTGTCGCGCTGGCATCCGGATTTCAGCGAGAAGTTCAAGGCGTTCCTCGAAGAGAACCAGGCCTGAGCGACATGGCATTCCTGCCCGATCTGACGACGCTGGTCACATTCACCATCGCTGTCTGGGTGCTTGCCATCACACCAGGACCGGACATGACCGTGTCCATTGCCCGCGCGCTCAGCGATGGCCGGCTTGGCGGCTCGATGGTCGTCCTCGGCACATCGACCGGGCTTGTCGTGCATACGTTCCTGGTGGCGCTGGGCGTGTCCGCGCTGATCATCGCTTCGCCGACGGCGTTCCTGATCCTGAAAACCGGCGGCGCCGCCTATCTCGTCTGGCTTGCCATTCAGGCGATCCGCTATGGATCCAGTCTTTCGGTCAAGCGGGCGGAGGGGCCCGCCAATTCCGCCGCAAGGAACTACCTGACCGGTTTCTGGGTCAATCTGCTCAACCCCAAGGTCATCATCTTCTTCATGACCTTCCTGCCGCAATTCGTCACCGCAGACGATCCGCATGTCACCGGCAAGCTGATATTTCTCGGCCTCTGGGCAATCCTGACGGGCATGCCCGTGAATTTCGTGATCGTGCTGGTCGCGGAAAAACTGTCGGCGTGGCTGCAGCGCAATCGCCAAGTGTTGCGCGGCGTCGATTACACATTCGCCGCAGTGTTTTCGCTGTTTGCGGTCAAGATCCTGATGACGCAGACGAGGTAGATTTCCTCTTCTGCTTTTGGGCCATGGCGGCATCGCGATTTTGTTCGATCCGCATCATGGTAATCTTCTTCACGAGATCGTCCGGCAGCGGATTGTCCGCTGTGAACTGGATCCTACCCTTCGAGATCCTGTAGCCGGCGAGTTCGTCCTTGAACGCTTCGTTCTGGGCAATTCCGCCCGGAAAGAAAGAGCAGTGTTTCTTGAAGGCGGCGTAGTGAACGAGATTGCCGTTCAGTTTGAAGGTCGGAATGCCGTAGGCAATGACTTCTTCGGCGTCAGGTGCCGCTGACCAGACGATATTCTGATGCGCTCCAGCATCTCGCGCGTCGGTTCTGCCACGGCGTCGAGATAGGCTTGCACGTCGGGCGATGTTTTGCGATCGGCCATTGCATCCTCCATACTGGCGGAAGATTTAACCCGCTTGAAGCGATTGGCCAAGTGCCGCCAGTTTCTCCAGAAGGAACCGCTTTTCCGCATCGGATTGCGAAAGCCGGATCGCAGCCTCATAGGCGATCCGGGCGGCAGCGTTTTGTCCGGTTCTCACAAGCAGGTCGGCCTGAACCGCATGGAATGGTTGATATTGGACGAGGGCCTGGGCAATCGGGCGCAGCCGCTGCAACGCTGCCGCCGGTCCTTCGACATAGGATAATGCCACGATCCGGTTGAGCTCGAACACAGGGTTATCGGCCATGTCCGAAAGTGCGCCATAGATCAGCGCAATTTCCCGCCAGTCGGTCTCGGCAAAGCTCGACGCCTCTGCGTGGACCGCGATGATCGCAGCTTGCAACTGGTAGGCTCCGGGTCGCCCTCTGCGAAGCGCTTTTTCCAGAAGTGTTGTTCCTTCGGCGATCTCCGCCCTGTTCCACAGCGTGCGGTCCTGCGTTTCGAGCGACATGATTTGCCCACCCGATCCGAGGCGCGCACTGCTGCGGGCATGATGCAGCAGCATCAATGACAGAAGGCCTTCGACCTCCGGCTCGCGGGGGCAAAGGTCGGCAAGCAGCCGGCTGAGCCGGATCGCCTCTTCGCACAGGTCGCTACGGATATGGACTTCGCCGGAAGAGGCGTAACCCTCGTTGAAAATCAGATAGATGACCGCGAGCACGCCTTCCAGCCGATCGGGCCAGCCGTCCGGTCCGGGCACTTCATAGGCGATGCCGGCCTTTGTGATCTTGTGCCGGGCGCGCACCAGGCGCTGCGCCATCGCGTCATGTCCATCGAGGAAGGCGTCGGCGATCTCCTCCGTCTTCAGGCCGCAGACGGAGCGCAACGTCAGCGCGACCGAGGTCTTGCGTTCGAGCGCGGGATGACAACAGGTGAAGATCAGCTTCAACCGCTCGTCGCCGATGTGCTCTTCGCTCTCGTCGGAAGAAGACTCGTTTTCCACTTTGATGAGATACGCCAGTTCATCCGATTTGGAGCGGAAATTGGCAGACCGCCGCAGGCGGTCGATGGCCTTGCGCTTGGTGGTCTGCATGATCCAGCCTTGCGGCGAGACGGGCAACCCGTTGCGGTTCCAGTGAACAAGAGCCGATTCCAGGGCATCCTGAAGACTATCCTCGGCGAGCTGGAAATTCCTCAGCGTGCCGACCAGGCTGGAAAGGAGGCGACCCCCGTCGCGTCGCGCGATCATATCGATCGCTGCGGCAATTGTGGTCGTCCCCCGATCCATAGTCGTCATCAGTAATCAAAAACCATGATCGGGCGGATCTCCACCGATCCGTTGGCGGCGTGCGGAATCATCGCTGCGTAACGGATGGCATCATCGAGATTAGCGCAATCCAGCATATAAAAGCCGCCCAGTTGTTCCTTGGTTTCGGCAAACGGTCCGTCCATCGATTCCGTCTTGCCGTTTCGGACACGCACCGTGGTGGCGGTCGTGACCGGCTGCAGTGCATCGCCTGCCATCCAGACGCCATCCTTCTTGTAGGTTTCCGTGGCGGTTTGATAACCCGCCATCATTTTGCCGAACTCCGGGGTGTTCGGCGGCGTGGCGGTTTCTGGGTTCATATAGATCAACGCAATATACTTCATTTCAGTCTCCTCTGTGATGATCCAATCCGGCCTTGCCGGTTGGTGAACTGATGACGAACGGTGTTTTTGAAATCGACATGCGTTGCAGAAAAAATCTCAACGCAGCGACCATAGCAGGAAAACCACCACGCCGAGCATCGATAGGTGGGTGCCGACGGCGCCGGCGACCCGAAGCGGATCGGCGGGTTTATCGGCCTTGAGCCCGATGACGTGGATGAGCCGGGCGGCGAGCAGGAGGATGCCGATCGCATTCAGCCAGATCACGGGCATGCCGCGCGCTTCGGCAAGTCCCATCAGAAGGATGGCGAACGGCACGTTTTCTGCGAAATTGCCATGCTTGCGGATCCACAATGCGAGATCGATATTGCCGCCGTCCATGATGGCGACGCCGGCCTTGCCGCGTTTGGTACTGACGATGATGGAAAGGACGATGGCGGCGATCGCCAGAATGGATGCGTATAGTGCTGTGACAGGTAAGGCCATGTGTCAAACTCCCGTGTTGACGATGCAGCACGGTGACGAATGGCGGTCAATTAAATCGACATCGGCCGAAAATTTTTACTCAGTCTTCGCCGTGATTGGCGATCATCATTGCCTCGAATGCCAGCCGGTCGGTCTTGCGCATCCGCTCGGAGTCCGACTTGAGCTGGCCGCAGGCGGCGAGGATATCGCGGCCGCGCGGGGTGCGGATCGGGCTTGCGTAACCCGCCTGGTTGATGAACTCGGCGAAAGCCTCGATCGTCTCCCAATCCGAGCATTCGTATTTCGAGCCCGGCCAGGGATTGAACGGGATGAGATTGATCTTGGCCGGCACGCCCTTGAGCAGTTTTATAAGATCCCGCGCATCGGCGAGCGAATCGTTGACGCCCTTGAGCATCACATATTCGAAGGTGATGCGGCGGGCATTGGAAACGCCGGGATAGGCGCGGCAGGCTTCCATCAGTTGCTTGAGAGGGAACTTCTTGTTGATCGGCACGAGATGATCGCGGAGATCGTCTCGCACCGCATGCAGCGAGATCGCCAGCATGACACCGGTCTCGGCGCCGGTGCGGTAGATCTCCGGCACGACGCCGGAGGTCGAAAGGGTGATGCGGCGCTTGGACAGCGCCAGCCCGTCGCCATCAGAGGCGATGAGAAGTGCGGTCTTGACGTTTTCGAAATTGTAGAGCGGCTCGCCCATGCCCATCATCACCATGTTGGAGACCTTGCGGCCTTCGGCGGGAACGATGGCACCCTGCGGCGTGTTGCGGTCGGGGAAGTCACCCAACCGGTCGCGTGCGAGAAGAAGCTGCGAAAGAATTTCTTCAGCGGTCAGGTTGCGGACCAGCCGCTGTGTGCCGGTGTGGCAGAAATCGCAGGTCAACGTGCAGCCGACCTGTGAGGAAACGCAGAGCGTGCCGCGGCCTTCTTCAGGAATATAGACGGTTTCGATCTCGACCGGACGGCCGGCACCGCGCGGCGGAAAGCGCAGCAGCCATTTGCGCGTGCCGTCATTGGAAATCTGTTCCTCGACGATCTCGGGGCGCTGAATGGTGAAATGGGTCCGCAGCAGCTCCCGCAAATCCTTGGAGACATTCAGCATGTCATCGAAATCGGAAATGCCGCGCACATAAAGCCAATGCCAGATCTGCTGCACCCGCATTTTCACCTGGCGTTCGGCGATGCCTTTTTCGACAAGCGCCTTGGCGAGCTCTTCCCGCGAGAGGCCGATCAGCGAGGGCTTGGTGTCGAACATCGCCGGCGAAACGGCCATAGGTTTGAGAGCGGCGGGGCTCAATGCTTCCATTGCGGTCATGTCTGATTCCTGTGAGCCGCGTGTCGCCGGTATTCATCCGGCAAGCGGCAGATCCCTGATATATGGGAGAATTGCCGCCCAATACCATTGTTTTGCACGCGAGTCATCCCCCAAGGCCAGAAACGAAAAGGGCCGGCAGTGCCGGCCCTTGAAGCAAACTCCACCAGGAGATGATTACCGGCAGGTCTCGATCTTCTTGAGGGCCGCGGAGATGCCCGACAGCGAGAACACATAGCCGGTCTGGGTACCCTTCTTGGACACGGCGCCCATGGTCATCGATTTTCCAGAACGCAGGGCGGCGACCAGCGCCGGCTCTTCTGCGGCGTTTTCCAGCCAGGCCGAACGGCCCTTGGTGAACAACACAAAATTCCTGTCGTCGACTTTCACGCTGACCTTGGATCCAGCCTGAAGATCGTAACCGAGCATGGCTTGCGGCTCATAGGAAATATTCTGACCCGGACGTTGCGTGACCAGGAAGAACACGTCGCCATGATTGACCTTGGCCGGGGTCAACTGCTTCGGATCGGGAACGGTCAGGACGTAGCAGACCTTTCCGCTGGAACCCTGATAGAAATAAGCACCCCATGCCTTGAACTGCTCGATACGAGTCGGCGCCTGCGCGGCAGCGGATGATGCAACGGCCAGGACGGCCAGGATGGCGGCAGCCAGTTTTTTCACGAACATGTTTCCTTCCGATTTCACTCGAGGGTCGGCACGGATGCGGGACCACCACATTTTTCCGTTGATTATGACTTAATTCAGGTTACCAAACCGTCAACACCATTGCCTTGCGCTCGAATATTGTTCCGCGATGGAACATCCGCAGGTTGTTACGAGCAACGTCAAAGAAGAGTTTCACCGACCCTGAACCAAACGCGCTCAGAGATGGGAAGAATGGGGCAAGAGTTGGGCAAACTCTTTGGCACAAGCCGAGCTGTTGCGCCTAGGGGGATTTGTTCTCGCCAACAAGGGCTTTGTCGGCCTTTTCATAATGTTCCGGTTTCATATGGCCGCGAACAGCTGCAAGCGCTGCGGCGAGAACAGCGATGTCGTCGGAAAAGCCGACAAGCGCCAGGAAATCCGGAACCGCGTCGAATGGCAGGATGAAATAGGCAAGAGCACCCAGGAGGATCGCGCGAACCCGCTTCGGCGTTGCCGGATCGAGCGCGCAGTAGAAACCGGCAACGACATCGCGGGCAAAAGGCAACTGGCTGAACGCGCGCTTGAAAACCGGCCAGAAACGCGCCTTGACATTCTTTTCCCGCTTTTCGGTCTCGGCCTCTTCGCCCGGCAGAAGGATTTCACCGTATTTGACGTCGTCCATGTCTCTCCTCAAAGCCACATAACAGCGATATGGTGCAGGCTTTTGCCCGTTTCAATGGTGGCTTGCGGCCTTGTCCATGAAAACCGCCATGTCGAAATCGAGCTGCGTCAGACCCTTGGCGGAATGCGTCGCCAGCTTGACCTCAACCGTGCGGTAGACATTGCTCCATTCCGGATGATGGTCGATCTTCTCGGCAAAAATCGCACATTCCGCCATGAAGCCGAAGGCCTGCGCGAAGCCGGCAAATTTGAAAGTCCTGCGGATCGCCAGCCCATCCTCGATCACGCTCCAGCCATCGAGACCTTGAAGCAGTGCCAAGACCTCTTTACTGTCCAGTTTTTCACGACTCATCGTCTCATCTCCAATTCCTGGCGGCACGCTATCATGGATAAAAGGCGAATTCTCTTCGTTTGTCTCGGCAATATCTGCCGCTCGCCGCTGGGGGAAGGCATCTTGCGGACGATGGCGACCAAACGCGGGCTTGAATCGCGCGTCGAGGCGGATTCGGCCGGCACCGGCGGCTGGCATCACGGCGAGGCGCCTGACCGGCGTTCGATCGATGTGGGGCGCGAGAACGGCGTCGATATTTCCGGCCTCAGGGCCCGCAAGATCAAGCCCGCCGACTTCAGCGATTTCGATATGATCTTTGCGATGGACCGCAGCAATCTGCGCGATCTGGTCAAGATCGCCCCGCATGACTCGCATGCCGATATCCACCTGTTCATGGATTTCGTCAGCGGACAGAAACGTGACGTCCCGGATCCCTATTATGGTGACCGGACCGATTTCGAAGCGGTCTATCAAATGCTGTCTTCGGGCTGCGAAAAGCTTCTCGCGACTCTTTTCAGGACGGCTTGACGCTCGCACAGGTCTTTGCCTGCGACGCCTGGTCGATGGCGTTTATCTGACCCTTGAGCTCCGCGATCTGCTTTGCATTGTCGCCCCTGCTCATCGAGGCCACCGGCACATGGATAATCGCCATCCACGCCGCATCGCGGTTTGCCGTCTCCTCCTGCGCGCCCGAAAGCGTGCCGAGCTGGCTTTCCTTGCCGGCCCTTTCGGACGCAAGGTTCTCGCAACTCATCTGCAGATAGGCATCCGTCGGTATGGCAGCGGCGACAATGTCGCCAGGCTGCTTTGCGCATCCCGACAGAAGCAGGAGCATACACAGAGCTGTCTTATGTTTCATTACACCCACGCGTTATTCCAGTCACCCACGACTGTTTTATCGAACTTTAACGGGTGCTTGTAAAGCGAAGGATGGTCGCATCGAACAGCCGTCTACCACTGCCTTACGCAGGCGGGGCAGAATGGATTGCCCGCTTCAGAAATTATGGATGCAGTTCGCTGACGGCGAATGGCTTGGGGGCCAGGGGCACGTCGAGGGGATAGGCTTCCTCGACAACGTAAGGTCCGCCGCCAACTGAATCGCGCGACGACATCAGCACGAACCGCGACGCCGTGAACGGCCCGGCTGTGAAATTGCCGCGTCCGGTCAGGTAGTGAACGACATCGTCGACGCGCGCGTTCCTGAGGCGTGCAAGCGTTACATGCGGGGTGAACTTGCGTGGCTCGGGCGGTAGGCCGAGCCGCTGGCAGATGCGTTCGTGCTCTGCCTGAAGCGCCATCAGCGCCGGCGTCGGCTGCACGCCAGCCCAGATGCTGTGTGGTTTCTTCGAACCGAAAAAGCCGGTGCCTGAAAGAGTGAGATCGAATTGCTGGCGACGCACCCGATCAAAGCCCGCAACGACTTCGTCTGCCGTCCTGTGGTCGATGTCGCCGATGAAACGCAGAGTGATATGATAGTATTCCCTGTCGATCCAGCGAGCACCAGGGACGCCACCTCGCAATAGCGACAAGCTCATTGCTGCGCTTTGCGGGATTTCGAGGGCAGTAAACAATCTCGGCATGACGAGCTCCTCGAATTGTATCTACGTCATCAACGAATCATTGTTTCGTTGTCGGCGCAATCACTAAATTCTATTTATCCCGCACTGCGTGAAAAAATCACATTTTGATCATTTTCACGAAAGTTTCGGCGATGCTTAAAAACTTTTCGGCCATGATCCTTGTCCCATCGCCATTCGGATGCATGCCATCGTCCAGCTGCAGATTGGCTTGCAACACCACGCCATCGAGGAAAAAGGGATACAAAGGCAATCCGTATTTCTTGGCGAGATCCGGGTAAATGGCGTTGAATTGCGTCTCATAGTCGCCACCCATGTTCGGTGGTGCCAGAATGCCAACGAGCAGGACTGGTATTTTTCGCTCCTTGAGGCGTGCGATCATGGCTTCGAGATTGTCCCGGCTTTCCTTCGGCGAAAGGCCGCGAAGCGCATCATTGGCGCCAAATTCCAGGATCACGCCTTGCGTGCCGTCCGGGATCGACCAGTCGATGCGCGCCAATCCATCAGCGGTGGTGTCGCCGGAGACGCCGGCATTGGTGACCGCAATGTCATGGCCCTTGTCTTTCAGGAGCTTTTCGAGCTGTGCGGGGAAGGCCTCCTCGGGTGGCAATTCATAACCCGCCATCAGTGAATCGCCGAAGCCCACAACGCTGATTGTCTGGGCACCGGCTCCCGCAACCGACAGAAAGAGCGAGGCAACCGCGATTATTGCACCTGCGAGAGCTTTAAATGTCATGCAGCGTCTCCTAAGTTCCACACTGCCAGCCCATATGGCTATCAGGCTGCCGGTTATCGAGCCGGCTGGGCGTCGCCATCAATATAGGGATCGACTGCGTGGATGAAACCATTATCGAGCTGAAAAATGCGGACCTCACACTCGGTCATGCCGCAAGCGCCGTCCACGTTCTAAAAAAGCTCGATCTTACGATCGAAAGGGGCACGTCCAACGGCATCACCGGCCCTTCCGGTTCCGGCAAATCGACGCTCCTGATGGTGCTTGCAGGTCTCGAAAGGCTCGACGGCGGCGAAATCCGTATTTCTGGCGAGGCACTGCACACTGCCGACGAGGACACGCTGGCGGCCTTTCGAGGCCGCAATATCGGCATCGTCTTCCAGTCCTTCCACCTGATTCCCAACATGACAGCGCTCGAGAATGTCGCCGTGCCGCTGGAGCTTGTCGGCAACCGGGATGCATTCGCGATCGCCCGACGGGAGCTGGAAGCCGTCGGCCTCGGCGAGCGGCTCAGCCATTATCCCGGCCAGCTCTCGGGTGGCGAGCAGCAACGGGTGGCGATCGCGCGAGCCCTTGCGCCCTCGCCGAAGCTGTTGATCGCCGACGAGCCGACCGGCAATCTCGATACCGAAACGGGCCGTCAGATTGCCGATCTTCTGTTCTCGAAACAGGCCGAGCGCGGGATGACCCTGCTGCTGGTGACGCATGACCCGTCGCTTGCCGCCCGCTGCGACAGGCAGATCCGCATCCGCTCCGGCCAGATCATCGACGCGGGCGAATGATGACGGGCGCGGGCACGTTTTTTCACAGCCTGCCGCTCGCCTTTCGGCTTGCCGTCCGCGAAATGCGTGGCGGCCTCGGCGGCTTCTACATCTTCATGCTCTGCATCCTGTTGGGGACAGCGGCGATTGCCGGGGTAAATTCCGTCGCCCGCTCGATGACCGACGCGATCGGTTCGCGCGGCCAGGAGATTCTCGCCGGCGATATCCGCTTCGAACTCAAGCAGCGCGAGGCCAAGCCTGACGAGCTCGCCTATCTCGACAGCCTCGGCACGGTCGCGGTATCCAGCAATCTCCGTTCCATGGTTCGCCGTGAGGACAAATCAAATCAGGCGCTGGCCGAACTGAAAGCCGTCGATGGCGTCTATCCGCTCTATGGCACATTCGTAGCCGAGCCGGACAGGCCGTTGGCCGAGCTGCTGAAGGACAACGCGGGAAGCTACGGCGCGTTGGCGCAGCCCGCGCTTCTCGACCGTCTCGGCGTCAAGGTCGGCGACCGTATCCTGATCGGCGATTTGACATTTACCGTGCGTGGCACGATTGTCTCCGAACCGGATCAGCTTTCGGATGGCTTCTCATTTGCCCCGCGGCTGATGATCGGGCGGGACGCTCTCTACAAGACCGGGCTCATCCGGACGGGCAGCCTTGTCGACCAGAATTACCGCATCAAGCTCAACGATCCCTCCGTCAGGCCGCGCGTCCTCCGCGCGGAAGCGGAAGCCCGGTTCCCGCAGGCTGGCTGGGCGATCCGCAGCGCCAACAACGCCGCGCCGTCGCTCTCGGACAATATCAGGCGGTTTTCCGAGTTCCTGACGCTTGTCGGTCTCGCAGCCCTCGCGGCCGGTGGCGTCGGCGTCGCCAATGCGGTCAGCGCCTTCCTTGACCAGAAGCGCCAGGTGATCGCCTCCTTCAAGAGCCTCGGCGCGCCGGGGCACCTGATCGTGATGATCTATATGATACAGATTCTGTCGATCGCGGCGATCGCAATCCTGGCGGGCCTCGCGCTCGGCGCCATCATCACGCCGATCGCCGGCTATTTCCTCAAAGATTTTCTGCCGATGCCGGATGGTTTCCCCTTCTATCCTCAGGCCCTGCTGATCGCCGCTGCCTTCGGCTTCCTGACGACGATCGCCTTTTCGATCCTGCCGCTCGGCCGCGCAAGGCTGGTGCGGGCCACCGAGCTCTTCCGGTCGCAGAGCTATGATGGCTGGCGGATCGTGCCATGGCGTTACTGGATCGGCGCGGCCGCTGCCTTCCTGTCGATTGCCGCACTGGCGGTGCTGACCTCCGAGGATCGGTTCATCGCCACAAGCTTCCTGGTGGCGACGGCCGGCGCCTTCGTCGTCCTGCGGCTCGTTGCCTTTGGCATTGCGGCGCTGGCGCGTCGCCTGCCGAAAGTCCGTTCACCGGCACTGAGGCTGGCGATCGGCAATATCCATCGTCCGGGCGCACTCACCAGCCCGGTCGTGCTTTCGCTTGGACTCGGGCTGACGCTGCTGGCCTCGCTGGCGCTGATCGAAGGCAATCTGCGCGGCAATCTCGCCGGTGCGATGGCCGAGAAGGCTCCGAACTTCTTTTTCGTCGATATCCAGGGCAAGGATGTCGACAGTTTCCGCAAGCTGGTGCAGGCGACCGCGCCGGGCGGCAGGATTGCCGAAGTGCCGATGCTGCGCGGCCGCATCCTGGCGTTCAATGGCGAGGACGTGCAGAAACGCAACGTCCCGCAGGAGGTGCGCTGGGTGCTGCAGGGCGACCGCGGTATTACTTACTCCGAAACCCTGCCGTCAAATGCCAAACTGGAATCGGGAAATTGGTGGGCGCCTGACTATAAGGCGGAACCGCTGGTGTCTTTCGCTGCGGAGGAAGGCCATCAGCTGGGGCTGAAGATTGGCGATACCGTCACCGTCAATGTGCTGGGTCGCAATATCACCGCCAAGGTCGCCAATTTCCGCTCGGTCGAATGGCGGTCGATGTCGATCAATTTCGTGATGGTGTTTTCGCCAAACGCCTTCAAGGGCGCGCCGCATGCTTGGCTCGCGACACTGACCGACCCCGGCGCCAGTGCCGCGGTCGAGGCGAAAGTAATGAAATCGGTGACCGATGCCTATCCCGGCATCACCTCGCTCCGCGTCAAGGATGCGCTGGATATCGCCGCCGGCCTCGTCGGCCAGCTCGCTGTCGCCGTTCGCGCGGCAGCCTCGATCGCGCTGATCGTTTCCGTGCTGGTGCTGGCTGGCGCGATCGCGGCCGGCAACCGGGCACGTATCCACGATGCGGTGGTGTTGAAGACATTGGGTGCGCGGCGGGCAATGCTGATGCGCGCCTATCTCTACGAGTATTTCCTGCTGGCGCTGTGTGCCTCGGCATTCGCACTGATCGCGGCAACTGCCGCCTCCTGGTACGTGGTGACGGAAATCATGGACCTGCCGTTCACATTTCTCGCGGGGACGGCTCTTTCGACGCTGGTCATCGCGCTGCTGGTAACAGCGGGAACTGGATTGATCGGCACGTGGTCGGTGCTCGGACAGAAAGCGGCGCCGGTGCTTCGCGAACTGTAAAAAGCGGGAAATTGTGGTCCTATCAATCAAAGGCAGCAAATCATGACTCTTTTGTCATTGTTTGGCTCTTGCTTCAAATTGAAAGGCGCACCATATTCGTCATATGCTTGCTGGAGCTCCGCAGCGGCGCACGGGCGATGACCGCCATGGGTGGCCTATGGTCCGGTACCGTGAAACCTTTAGAAACCGGAGCTTTGTTAGAGGGAACTATGTCTGACATCAGAGACTTCCAAAACCGGACTTCCAATCCGGCTGTCGGTCGCGCCGATGCCGATATCGACCAAGGCCTGCGCTCCTATATGCTCAAGGTTTACAACCTTATGGCACTCGGCGTTGCGCTGACTGGTCTTATTGCTTACGCATTTGCCGAAGCTGCCGTTTCCAACGGCCAGCTGACTGCCTTCGGGCAGGCGATCTTCCAGAGCCCGCTGCGCTGGGTTATTCTGCTGGCCCCGATCGGGGTCGTGTTCTTCCTGAGCTTCCGGATCGAGAAGATGAGCCTGTTTGCGGCCCAGCTCTCGTTCTGGATCTATGCTGCGCTCGTCGGCGCGTCGCTGTCGAGCATCTTCATGGTTTATACCGATGCGTCGATCGTCAAGACCTTTGCCGTGACGGCCGCCGCGTTCGGTGCGCTTTCGCTCTATGGTTACACGACCAAGCGCGATCTGTCGGCCATGGGTACGTTCATGGTCATGGGTCTGTTCGGCCTGATCATCGCGTCCGTCGTCAATATCTTCCTGAAGTCGTCGGCGCTTGATTTTGCGGTCTCCGCGATCGGTGTCGTGGTGTTTGCGGGCCTTACCGCCTGGGATACGCAGAAGATCAAGGAAATGTATCTCGAAGCCGATGGTTTCGAAGCAGCCGGCAAGAAGGCCATCATGGGTGCGCTGAACCTGTATATGGACTTCATCAACCTGTTTCTTTTCTTGTTGCGCTTCATGGGCAACAGAGAATAATGACTGGCTTGAAGCCTGAAGAAACAAGGGCGGCATTTATGCCGCCCTTTGCATATCCGGAGTTGGCCATGAAGATCAGAATTCGCGACGCAGCGCTCACCGATATCTCCGTGATCACCGAGATTTACCGTGAATCGGTGCTCAACGGCATCGGGACCTACGAACTGGAGGCGCCGTCGGAAATCGAGATGACGTCGCGCTTCAATGCGATCACCGGCCAGAATTATCCCTACCTGATCGCCGAAGACGAGAATGGCGCGATCCTCGGTTATGCCTATGCATCGCCGTTCCGCACCCGCGCTGCCTATCGCTATTTTGCCGAGGATTCGGTCTATGTCTCGTCAGAAGCCCGCGGCTTGGGTGTCGGTGCCAAATTGCTCGATGCATTGCTCAGCCGGACCGCCAGCCTTGGCATCCGCCAGATGGTGGCGGTGATCGGCGGCGCCAATCCGGCTTCGGTCGCCGTGCATGAAAAAGCCGGTTTCAAGCATGTCGGCCGCATGCCCGCCAGCGGCTTCAAGTTCGGCGAATGGGTCGACACGGTGCTGATGCAAATCGAACTCGGCGAGGGTGCCGATACGATCCCCACCGCCGAGCCCGACCTCAGGAAAATCTGAGGCAAAAAGCCTGCCTTATTGCTCCGAAAGCTTCATGTCGGGCGTATAATCCTTGCCCGGCACGTCCTTGATCACGGCCTGGCCGGCCATCATCAGCCTGGTCTCTGAATTATAGGCATAGGTGGGCGGCCCCTGTAGTTCCCAGCCCTTGTTGAGCGCATCGGTGATCCGATGGCAGAAGGCTGAATCGTCCTGGCCGGTCAGGAAGCGGTAGAGTTTCATACGGTTTCATTCCTTGTCGTGATAAGATCGACCCTGGCGACCAGCGCCCGGGCCTGTTCGTAGTGCAGTCGTTCGACCATCGTGCCGTTGATGCTGATGGCGTTGATAGGGTCCGTGCCGGGCGCGGTAAAGGCGGCGATAATGGCTCGGGCCTCGGCAATCTCCCCGGCGGAGGGCTGGAACAACCGGTTGGCTGCGTCGATCTGGGCGGGATGGATCAGCATCTTGCCATCGAACCCCATGGCGCGGCCCTGGGCGCATTCAGCCTCGAACGGTTCGAGATCTCTAAAATCGTTGGAGACGGAATCCAGCACCGTCAGCCCGAAGGCGCGGCCGGCGAGCAGGACCTGCATCAGCCAAGGGGTGACGAAGGTACGGGCCGGATC